>NZ_JBVITE010000073.1:0-43181 GCF_055575155.1 Kitasatospora sp. NPDC034533 | reverse complement strand
GCCGCTGCGATCTGGCATAACTGGACCGCAGGGGCCACGATCAAGCGGTCACTCATCGCGTATGACCACTAAGGACATCGGACTCATTCATCTAGTCGGGCCCGGTCGGCCCGAGGGGTGAACGCCGGTGGACCCTTGCCGAATCGGCCCGCGACGCCGACCATGACCGGAGGTGAACGTTCCGGAAACGCCCGCCCGCAAGGAGGGGCGCACTCCGCTTGCAGCCGTTCGAGGTGCGGGAGAGGATCTTCTGTGCTTGTAGTCTCATCAGTCACGGCAGCATCCCCAGGCGCTGCAGTCCCGGAACCGGAATGAAGGAGTCACAGGCATGCGGCGACCGAGCTGGGTACCGGAGGGTACGGACCTGGACAAACCGAACGCCGCCCGCGTCTACGACTACTACCTCGGGGGATCGCACAACTTCGAGGTCGACCGGGAGATGGCCCGCAAGGCCATCGCCATGTGGCCGGAACTGCCGCAGATCATGCGCTCCAACCGCGCCTTCCTGCGCCGCGCCGTGACGTTCCTCGCCGAGCAGGGCGTCACCCGCTTCCTGGACATCGGCTCCGGCATCCCGACCTTCGGCGCGGTGCACGAGATCGCGCGGGCGATCCGCCCCGAGACCGAGGTCGTCTACGTGGACCGCGACCCCGTCGCCGTCGCGCACAGCCGCCTGCTGCTGGAGGACGACCGCGCCAGCGCCGTCGTCCAGGCCGACCTGCGCGACGTCGCCGACCTGCTGGCCCGTCCCGAGGTCGTCGAGCTGCTGGCGGCCGGCGAGCCGGTGGCCGTGCTGCTGGTGGCCGTCGCCCACTTCGTCAGCGACGACGAGGACCCGTGGAAGCTGATCGGGGTGATCCGCGACGCGCTCCCGCCCGGCAGCGCGCTCGTCCTCTCGCACGCCGCCCTGGAGAGCCGCCCGGACCAGGCGGAGGACCACCAGAAGCTCTACCAGCGGACGCCGACCCCGCTGACCATGCGCACCCACGAGCAGATCACCGCGATGTTCTCCGGCTTCGAGCTGGTCGAGCCGGGCGTGGTCCACCTGCCGCTGTGGCGCCCGGACCAGCCCGGTACGGTCGGGGAGCACCCCGAACGGATCGCCGGGGTCGCGGGCGTGGGGATCCGCCCTTGAGCGGACGCGACGAACGGGGCACCGACGGCCGCGCGCCCCGCGCGGTGGCCGCCGGGGCGACGGTGCCGGGATGGGGCGGCGGCGGGACCAACGGCCGCCGCACCTCCCGGGCAGTCGTCACCGCGCCCGTCGTCGCGCCCGCCGGAACCGGCGGGTACAGCAGAGGAACCAGGTTCAGCAGATGAGTACCACCCCGGTGCGCGGCAACGCGGAGCGCTTCCACGAGGAGTGGGCCCGACTGCTCTCCGCCGACCACGGCATCGCCGTCCACCCCGGCGTGCTCGGCCGGCTGGTCTCGCGCACCGCGGCGCTGCTGCACCGCGCCCAGGAGGACGAACCGTTCGAGCCGGGGCTGGCCGCGCAGGTCGGCGCCGAGCTGGTCGACGCGCACTTCACCGACCCGGTGCTGCTGGCCAGGGCGGTCGAGCTGCTCCAGACGCAGCCCGTCCACGACGACCGAGGCCCCGCCCTGACCGGAGCCTTCGCGGCCGGCTGGGCCGCCGCCCTGCGCGAGCGCACGCTGAGCGAGCAGGAGGCGATCCGCACCGCCGCCGACGCGGCCCGCAAGGAGGCCGAGCGGGCCCTGCGCGACTCCGAGGCCCGGTTCCGGGCGCTGTTCGAGAGCGCCGCGATCGGCATCGCCATCGGCGACACCGACGGCAACATCCTGGCCGTCAACAAGGCCGTGCAGGAGCTGTTCGGAGCGGGGCCGGAGGACCTGGTCGGCCGCCGGGTCGACGACCTCGTCCACCCCGAGGACACCCCCGGCGTCTGGGAGGCGTACGAGGAGCTGATCGGCGGCAAGCGGGAGTACTTCCAGTTCGACAAGCCGTACTACCGCCAGGACGGCGAGGTGGTCTGGACCCACCTCACCGTCTCGCTGATCCGCGACGAGGACGGCGCGCCGCAGTACCAGGTCGCGATGCTGGAGGACGTCACCGACCGCTACCGGCTCCAGGAGCGGCTGCGCCACCAGGCCACCCACGACCCGCTGACCGGCCTGCCCAACCGCGCGGCCTTCTTCGAGCGGCTGGAGAAGCTGTTCGAGGAGCCCGAGCCCGGGGCCCGCTTCGGCCTCTGCTACGTCGACCTCGACGGCTTCAAGGTGGTCAACGACAGCCTCGGCCACGACATGGGCGACCAGCTGCTGTCCGCCGTCGCCGCGCGGCTGAAGGCCGCCCTCAGCCCGCTCGGCCACCTGGTGGCCAGGCTCGGCGGCGACGAGTTCGTCGTCCTGCTGGAGAAGTGCCGGGGCGAGCAGGAGGCGGTGGCCGCCGCGAAGACGGTGCTCAAGGCACTGGCCGGGCCGGTGCTGATCGGCGACCACAAGCTCGCCGTCGGCGCCAGCGTCGGCGTGCTGGAACGGCGGGTGTCCACCACCACCCCCGGCGCCGCCGTCCGCGCCGCCGACCTCACGCTCTACCGCGCCAAGGAGGCCGGCCGCGGCCGCTGGACGCTGTTCGACCCCAAGGAGAACGCCCGCGCGGTCAGCCGCTACGCGGTGTCGGTGCGGATGCCCGCCGCCCTCGACCGCGGCGAGTTCTTCATCGACTACCAGCCGCTCTACCGCCTCGCGGACGGCCGGCTGGCCGCCGTGGAGGCGCTGGTGCGCTGGCGCCACCCGCAGCTCGGCGTGCTCGGCCCGGACGAGTTCGTCACCACCGCCGAGGAGACCGGGCTGATCATGCCGCTCGGCCGCTGGGTGCTCGAACAGGCCTGCGGCCAGGCCGCGGACTGGATCAAGCGGTTCGGCGACGCGGCGCCGCAGCTCAACGTCAACCTGGCGGTCCGGCAGGCCCGCAGCGCCGCGCTGGTCACCGACCTCGGCCGGATCCTCGGCAGCACCGGACTGGACCCGGCCAGGCTCCAGTTGGAGATCACCGAGTCGACCGTGGTCGGGCCCGAGGACGAGGCGCTGCGCACCCTGCACGGGCTGGTCGACCTCGGGGTGTCGCTGGCCGTGGACGACTTCGGCACCGGGTGGTCCAACCTCGCCTACCTGCGCGACCTTCCGGTCTCCGGGCTGAAGATCGCCGGCTCCTTCGTCGGTGACCTGCACGAACCGGGCAAGGACGAGTCCACCGGCTGGCGGATCGTCAGCGGACTGGTGTCGATGGCGCACACGCTCGGGCTGAACGTCACCGCCGAGGGCGTGGAGACCCACCGGGACGCCGAGCGGCTGCGGAGCATGGGCTGCGACTGGGCGCAGGGCTGGCACTTCGGGCGCCCGGTGCGGCCGGTCGAGATCGCCCGGCGGATCGTGGAGGAGCCGAAGGGGCGTCCGGTCGAGGAGGACTGACCGCCCCGGCGGCCGCGGTCCGCGGCCGGGCTGGGTCCCGTGACGTCCCCCTGGTCCCTTTTCGTCCCGTCCGCTCGTCGGATCCGGCAGCCGGGCCACGGCTCCCCGAGGTCCCGTTCCCGTACTGGTGGTAGAGCTTCGGTACCGGTCCTGCGGCGGCTCGGTCCTGATCCGCGAAAGCGTCCGACACCGCTGCCCCGCATACGGGATGATGGCGCGTCACATTCACCTCCCGGCACCGGTGCGCCCTCGCTCGACGGCCTCGTACCGGTCCGGGCCCGCGGGGGAGGGAAGCGTCGCATGGGCACGACGAGGGGCGTGGACCCGGCCGGCGGAGATCCGGGAGAGCCGCCCGCGACCAGGGTGGAGCGGCGGCCACGGGAACGCCGGCGCGGCTCGGGGGCCGGTCCCGAGGCGGGTGCCGGAGTCGGTGCGCCGGCGCAGCGGCCGTCCCGGCTCGGGGCCGTCCCGCCGACCCGGGTGGACCCGGAGGCCGTGACCCGCCGGGCGCCCGCCGCCCCGCCGCGCTTCGACCCGGAGGCCGCGACCCGCCGGATGCCCGGCAGCGGACCGCGCTACGACCCCGAGGCCGCGACCCGCCGGAAGCCGGACGCGGAGCCGGGGGCCGACTCGGTGGCGCCGGGTTCCGAGCAGGTGGAGGCCGGGTTCGACCCGGACGCGGCCACCCTCCGGGCACCGGGCGCGGCGCCCCGCTTCGACCCGCACGCCCCGACGCGGGTCCGCCCCCGCCCGGGAGCCACCGCCCCCTCCTGGCAGGACAACGTAGGGCCCGGCGGCCCCGCTCCGGGCGGCCACCGCGGCGGACCGCCGCCCGGAGGACCGGCCGCTCCCGAGCCGGTGCCCGGTGAAGTCCCGGCCGAGGACGGCCCGTTCGAAGGCGCCTTCCCGGACGCCCTGCGCGAGCGCTTCGTCCCGCTGGGCCGGGTCGGGGCCGGCTCCGAGGGCGTCGTCTGGTACGTCCGGCGCACCGACGGCGGCGGCGACGCGGCCGTCAAGGTCGCCGTCGCCGGCGGGCGGATGGACCACGACCTGCTCGCCCACCTGCGCAACGACGGCTTCCGCCGGCACGTCCCGCACCTGATCGACTTCGGCCGGGTCGGCCACCACGGCGCCCTGGTCGACTGGGTGGCCATGGAGTACCTGCCGGTCACCCTCGCCGCGTACATCGCCGAGCTGTGGCGGGAGGGCGGCCACACCGACGGGCGGACCACCGAGCGGATCGTCCACGAGCTCGTCGCCCTGCTCGACTTCTGGCAGCGGCGGATCAAGCGCAATCCGCTGGACTTCAAGCCCGCGAACATCCTGGTGCGCCCCGGCAACGGCTCCGCGGAGTTCGTGATCGCCGACTTCGGCGGCGTCGACCGGCTCACCGCCAGCCGCCGGTTCAGCTCCGCGATGATGGTCACCGTCGCCTACATGGCCCCCGAGCAGCTGGCCGGCAACAACCACCAGGCCGGGCCCTGGTGGGGGCTCGGCAACGTGCTGTACGAGCTGTTCGTCGGCCGCCCCCGCTTCGTCGGCGCCGACGGCGGTCGCCCGGCCGACCAGGAGCTGGAGCTGGAACTGGTCATGGGCGAGGAGGTGGACCTCGCCGCCGTCCGCGACCCGCGCCGACTCCTGCTCCTCCAGGGGCTGTTCACCAAGAAGCCGGAGGACCGCTGGACCGCGCCGCAGGTCCGCAGCTGGCTGGCCGGCGGCACCCCCGAGGTGATCCGCCGCCGGCCGCAGGCGCGGGCCCGGGCGCACCGGCCGGTCACCTTCCTCGGCAACCCGTTCACCGACCCCGCCCGGCTCACCGAGGCGCTGCTCGCGAACTCCGGCGCGGCGGCCCGCTGGCTCTCCACCGGGGGAGCGGAACGGCTGCGCGACTGGCTGCGGGACGAGGTCGAGGACACCACCTTCGACCTGCACTACCTCGCCGAGGCGGCCAGGGCACCCGGCTCCCGGCGCGAGTGCGTCGCGGCGGTCGCGGTGCTGGCCCTCGGCGCCGCCTTCGCCCCGGGCGCCGTCCCGCACTACCGCGACCGTCCGATCGACACCGCCGGGCTGGAACGCGTCGTCACCGGGCCGGACGGTGCCGAGTTCATCGACGAGCTGGTCCGGGGCGGCGCGCCGGCCGTGGCCGCCCGCTATGACTGCTTCCACCCCGAGTGCGCGGACGAGCACTGCGCGCGGCTGCTCGCGCTGGCCGCACTGCCGGAGGTGCTGGCCGAGGTGGACCGGCTGGCGCGCACCGTCGGCGGCGGCCGTCGCGGCGGTGACGGGCTCAGCCCGGAGGAGCGCGAGGACGCGCACCGGCAGGCGGTCTGGCTGAGCATCCGGCCCGAGGAGCGCGAACGGCTGCTGGGCCGGCTCTCGCCGCTGCCCGCCGCCCTGCACCGGCTGCCGCTGCCAGGGCGGGTGCAGGAGATCGCTGCCCTGGTCGCGGCCACCGTCGTGGACGGGGCGCTGGCCGCAGGCACGGGAGCCCGCACCGCCGTGCGGACGGTGGCCCGCGGACCGGAGCCCGACCCGGCGGCGCCCACCGCCCGGCACGTGGTCCGGCGCCGCTGGTCGGCACTGCGGCGCCGGGCGGTGAGCGCGGACCCGGCGCAGTCGGCCGGGCTCGCGGCGCTGGTCGCGGCGGAGGCCCTGCGGCGGCGCGGCCGGACACGGCCCGAGCAGCCGGAGGCCGAGGCGGGTGCGAAGGCGGGGGCCGGAGCACGGACGGAGGCGGGGGCCGGGGCCGGGGTGCGACGGGACGGGAGGCTGGCCCGGTTGTGGCGCGACCGGCGCCGACGCCCGCCGGTGGACTGGCGGGCCCGGGCGGCGGCATGGTGGCCACACGCCCGCACCGCGCTGCCGCGCCGGGCCGGGGCCGCTTTGCTGCTGCTCCTCGCCTTCGGGCTGCTGCTGTGGGCGGGAGCGGTGCTCCGCTACCCGATCGAGGCGGGGGAGAAGCTCGGCCTCTCGCCCACCGGCGCCTTCGGCGGCCGGCTGCGGACGGCCGGCGACCAGGCGGCCCGCCAGGTGGTCGGCCAGCTCGGCGCGGCCCTGGTCGCGGCCGTCGTGATCGCCTTCTTCCCCGCCCGGGTGGGCATCGGCACCGCGCTGCTCACCGGGGCCGGGGCCTTCACGATCGGCTACCTGCGGCTGGGGCCGCCGATGACGGCGCTGGAGGCCCCGCGGCCGGTGGCCGACCGGGTGGTCGTGTTCGAGGGCGGGATGGGGAGTTGGGCCGGCGTCGCGGCGGTGGTGGCGGCCGTGGTCGCGCTCGTGCTGGTGGAGCGGGCGTGCGGCCGGCTGCTGAAGCCCGCCCAGGAGGCCCGCCGTCAGGTCCGGGAGGCCTGGCGGCGGCTGGACGCGCGGCGTGCGGCGGGCTCCTCCGGGGCGGCCACCGCCGGGCGGGTGTGGGGCGCGCCGTCCGACCGGTGGCGCCCGGGCGGCGCGGGCGTACGCGACCGGGCGCGGTTCGCGCTCGGCACGACGGCGGTGCTGGTCCTGCTGCTGTGGGCGGCGGTCGAGGTCCGGCTCGCGGCCACCGGGGCGCACCCGACCCCCGGTTCCTGGGGGACGGGGCAGAGCGGCGCGGCCTACCAGGCCGGGTTCGTCCTGCTGCTGGCGGTGGTGTCGCTGGTGAGCACCCTCGGGCGGCCCGCCACGGCCCGGGGCCTGTTCGCGGTCTGGGTCCCGGCCACGCTCTTCCTGGGGGCCTGGCCCGGACCGCTGGGGCCGGTGGAGGCGCTGCGGATCCCGGTGTTCGAGGAGCCGTTCGGGGCGGTCGCGAGGCTGTGGGGGCACGGGGCCTTCTGGGCCGCCCTGCTGGTGGCCCTGCCGCTGGCGGCGTACGCGGGGCTGCGGACGGTGCGGCGGCGGGCGGAGCGGACGGGTGCGCGGGGCGGTTCCGGTTCGACCGGTTAGTGGACGCTCCAACCGGGTTCGCCCAGGTAGGCGCACAACACCTCATCAGCCCCAGATGTCCTGCCGGGCCTTCCAGCATGTGGATGCCGAGGAACTCGCGGTGTGGACACTGCGAGACTTCCACCGTTCCCTTGGACACGTCCCCCCGGTCCACGGGGACTCTGCGCAACCAACCGACGACCACGGAAGGGTCCTGACCAGATGCCGACGACCCCCGCCATCCCCGGTTCCTCCCCCGCCGCCTTCGAAGCCGAGCAGCGCGCGATAGCGGCGCTCTACGCGGACGTCGTCCGCCGCAACCAGGGCGAGGACGAGTTCCACCAAGCCGTCCACGAGGTCCTGGAGACCCTGGCCCCGGTGCTCGCCCACCGCCCGGAACTCCTCGACGCCCGGATCATCGAGCGGATCTGCGAGCCCGAGCGGCAGCTCATGTTCCGGGTGCCGTGGACGGACGACTCCGGTGACATCCACGTCAACCGCGGCTTCCGGGTGGAGTTCAGCAGCGCCCTCGGCCCGTACAAAGGCGGACTGCGCTTCCACCCCTCGGTGAACCTCGGGATCGTCAAGTTCCTCGGTTTCGAGCAGATCTTCAAGAACGCCCTCACCGGTCTGCCCATCGGTGGTGGCAAGGGCGGCTCCGACTTCGACCCCAAGGGCCGCTCGGACGCCGAGATCATGCGGTTCTGCCAGTCCTTCATGACCGAGCTGTACCGCCACCTCGGCGAGTACACGGACGTTCCGGCCGGGGACATCGGCGTCGGCGGCCGGGAGATCGGCTACCTGTTCGGCCAGTACAAGCGGATCACCAACCGGTACGAGAGCGGCGTGCTCACCGGCAAGGGCCTCGGCTGGGGCGGCGCGCAGGTCCGCACCGAGGCCACCGGCTACGGCTGCGTCATGTTCACCGCCGAGATGCTGCGCAGCCGCGGCGACGGCCTGGACGGGCGCCGGGTGGTCGTCTCCGGCTCCGGCAACGTCGCGGTCTACGCGATCGAGAAGGCGCAGCAGCTCGGTGCGACGGTGCTGACCGCCTCGGACTCCTCCGGCTACGTGGTGGACGAGAAGGGCATCGACCTCGACCTGCTCAAGGAGGTCAAGGAGGTGCGGCGCGGCCGGATCTCCGAGTACGCCCGGCTGCGCGGCAGCCACGTCCGGTTCGTCGAGGGCCCGGGTGTGTGGAGCGTGCCCTGTGACGTCGCGCTGCCCTGTGCCACCCAGAACGAGCTCGCCGAGGCCGACGCCCTGGCCCTGGTGCGCAACGGGGTGCTGGCCGTCGCCGAGGGCGCCAACATGCCCACCACCCCGGACGCGGTGCGGGTGCTCCAGGAGGCCGGGGTGGCCTTCGGTCCGGGCAAGGCGGCGAACGCCGGCGGGGTCGCGACCAGTGCGCTGGAGATGCAGCAGAACGCCTCGCGCGACTCCTGGACCTTCGAGTACACCGAGGAGCGGCTGGCCGGGATCATGAAGCACATCCACGACTCCTGCCACACCACCGCCGAGCGGTACGGCCAGCTGGGCAACTACGTGGTCGGCGCGAACATCGCCGGCTTCGAGCTGGTCGCGGACGCGATGCTGGCCCAGGGGCTGATCTGAGCCACGGCTGAAGCCGGGGGCGGACGACGGGTGACAATCGACAGATGACAGCTGACAGATAACAGATAACGGATTTCGAAATCTGTCAGCTGTCATCTGTTCGCCCACCCCGTTTTCGTCCGGCACGGCACCGTCCGCCGCCCGACCACGGGTACCCGACCGGAGCGGGCACCGATGGTCGGGTACGGCAGGGTGGGTCCTTCCTACGGTGGAGTGCGACAAGGGAAGGGCGGGGCGGCGTGCTGGAGCACCTGAACCGGGCGATGGACCGGATCGAACGCGACCTGGACGGCGAGGTCGACGTGGCCGAGCTGGCGCGGATCGCGATGACGTCGGAGTACCACTTCCGGCGGCTGTTCTCGATGCTCGCCGGGATGCCGCTGTCGGAGTACGTCCGACGCCGCAGGCTGACCGTCGCCGGGGCCGAAGTCCTGGGCGGCGAGCGGACGTTGCTCGACGTCGCGGTCCGGTACGGGTACTCCTCGGGCGAGGCGTTCGCCCGGGCGTTCCGGGCCATGCACGGCGTCGGGCCGGGTGAGGCCCGGCGCGACGGCGCGGTGCTCGTCTCGCAGCCCCGGATGTCCTTCCGGCTCGTCGTGGAGGGGAGCAGCAGCATGGAGTACCGGATCGTCGAGAGGCCGGACTTCAGGATCGTGGGCAGGAAGGCCCGGGTCACCCTGATCTACCGGGGGATCAACCCGGGGATCGCCGAGTTCGTCAAGGGGCTCGGCAAGGAGGCGGTCGAGCGGATCGCGGCGCTGTCCGGCGAGGACCCGGACGGGATCGTGTCGGTGAGCGACGGCTTCTCGCCGAACCGCGAGGAGGGGTCCGAACTCGACTACTGGCACGCGGTGGTGGCGCGCGAGGGCGCCGACGTCCCGGCGGACCTCGACGTGCTCCGGGTCCCGGCCGGCACCTGGGCGGTGTTCACCAACGTGGGGCCGTTCCCCCAGGCCCTGCAGGAGATGTGGGGGGACGTGGCCGCCCAGTGGTTCCCGTCCAACCCCTACGAGGCGCGGCCGGGTCCGGAGATCCTCCGGACGCGCTCGGTCCCGGGGACCGCCGACGCCGAGGCGGAGCTGTGGATACCGGTGGCCCGGGCCGTGCGCGGCGGAGGAGCGACGGCTGACGGGCGGCCGGCGATGGCAGATGACGGGTCACGAGTAACGGATGACAAGTGACAGCTGACAGATAACAGATAACAGATAACGGATTTCGAAATCTGTCAGCTGTCATCCGTTCGCCACCCCCGTTCGGCCCAACACCGCCCGCCACCCGCCGCCCGCGCGCCGCATGCTGGGCCGGGAGGTGTGCGGGGGCCGAGGCGCCGAGAACCCGGGAGTCCCGAGCAACGGGAGTCCCGAGCAAGCTGCGAGGACAGACGTCATGAAGCAGACCTCCGTGACCACCAACGCCCCCTGCTGGACCGAGCTGGGCACCTCCGACCCGGCCGCCGCCCGGTCCTTCTACACCGAACTGTTCGGCTGGCGGGCGGACGACACGGCCCGCCCGGGGGACGGCGGATATACCCAGATGCTGGTCCGGGACGCCCCGGCCGCCGCCATCACCCCGCGCTACGCCCCGCAGCAGCCGATCGCCTGGACGGTCGGCCTCGCGGTCGCCGACGCCGACGCGACCGCCACGAGGATCAGGGAAGCCGGCGGCCGGATCCTGAAGGACCCCACCGACGTGTCCGACTTCGGCCGCTTCTCGGTGGCCGCCGACCGCTCCGGCGCGGTGTTCATCCTCTGGCAGGGCCGCGCCTTCAAGGGGGCCGGGGTGTTCAACGAGCCCGGCTCGCTCGGCTGGGTGGAACTGCTCACCCGTGACCCGGACGGCGCACTCGCCTTCTACCCGGCGGTCTTCGGCTGGTCCGTCACCCCGTCCGAGCACTACCCCCAGTGGGGCCTGGACGGCCAGGACTTCGGCGGCATGCTGACGATGGACGACCGCTTCCCGTCCCAGGTGCCGCCGCACTGGCTGCCGTACTTCGCGGTCGCCGACGTCGACGACACCGTCAGCCGGGCGGCGGCGCTCGGCGGCGACGTGCTGATGCCCGCCACCGGTCTGCCGGGCGGCCGGCGGATCGCCGTGCTGCGCGACCCCCAGGGAGCGGCGTTCGGCGTCTACACGGCCGGCGCCGAGGGCTGACCGGCACCCCGGAGGACGCGCGAGCGGCGCCACCGGGCCGAGGCCAGCCCGGCCGCCGCCCCCGCGCTGACCACCAGCGCCCCCTGCGGCACCACGTCACCGATCCGGTCGTACCAGGTCAGCGCCCCCGGCGCGGTGAGCGGCAGCCGGACGGTCAGCGCGCCGGTGCCGTCGGTGCCGAGCCGGGCGAGCTCCCGCCCCTGGGCGTCGAAGGCCGCCGAGACTCCGGTCAGCGAGGCCTGCACGGCGGGCCGGCCGGTCTCGGCGGCCCGGATCGCTGCCAGCGACACGTGCTGCTCGGGCGCCCAGGTGCGCTGGAAGGTCGAGGTCGACGACTGGTAGACCAGCACCCGGGCCCCGTCCGTCGCGGCGGTGCGGGCCATGTCGGGGAAGGCCGACTCGAAGCAGATCAGCGCCCCGACCGGCAGCGGCGAGCCCGTCCGGTCGGTGGCGGGCAGGACGTGGAAGGACGAGCCGGGAGCCCGGTTCTCGCCCGCCGCGCGGCTGACCCCGGCGATCCAGCCGAGCACCGGCCGCAGGGGGATGTACTCGCCGAACGGCACCAGCCGGATCTTGCGGTAGCGGTCCACCACCCCGGCGGGGGAGAGCAGCACCGCGTCCTTGGAGATCCGCCCGTCCGCCTTGCGCGCGTCCTCCCCGGCGACGACCTCGGCGCCGGTGGTCGCGGCGAGCCGGCGCAGCGCCTCCAGCGCCGCCGGGTCGCGGTCCAGGTCGGCGGTGGTGCTGCTCTCGCCCCAGACGACGAGGTCCACCGGCCGCCCGACCAGGTCGGCGGTGATCCGCTCGCTCGCCTCGAACCGGCCCTGCGGGTCCTCCACGGCACCTGGCTGGACCAGCGCCACCGTGACGGTCCCGTCCCCGGCTGGCGCCGCACGCAGCGCGAACAGCAGCGGACCGGAGGCCAGCACCATTGCGGCGGCCCCGGCCGCGACGGCCCGTGGCCGCCGGTGCGCGGACGTCAGCGCGATCAGCACCCCGGTGTTCACCGCCGCCACCGCCGCGCTGACCAGCCAGATCCCGCCGGCTGAGGCCAGCCCGAGGACGGCCGGGTGCTGCCACTGGGTGGCGCCGAGCAGCGCCCACGGCCCGCCGAGCGCGGGCCAGGACCGGGCGTACTCGGTGGTCACCCAGACCGCCGGCACGAGCAGCAGCGCGAGCAGTGCCCGACGGACGGTCGGTTCGGGGTGCAGCAACCGGTGCACGGTGTACCCGACGGCGCTCTGGAGCGCCCCGAACAGCACCGCGAGCACCGGCAGCCCCGGCCCGACGGACGGGACCAGCCAGTACATGGCGGTCAGGATGAAACCCGCGCCGAACCACCAGCCGCGCACCGCCGCCTCCCGCCCCGAGGGCGCCCGCCGCATCAGCAGCAGTCCGGGGACGAGCGCGACCCACGCCAGCCAGGCCTGTCCGGGCACGGGGAAGGCGAGCACCGGCACCGCCCCGGCCGCCAGTGCCCCGACCCGCGCGCGGTACGGGTGCGGCGCGCGCGGCTGCCCTTCCCGGACGGCGGGCGTGTCCGGGGCGGGACCGGTGGGCGTGTCCGGGGCCGGGCTGGTGGTGGCGGGGCCGGTGGGGGCGGGGCGGCGCGACATGACCCGTATTGTCCGCTTCGGGAGCGTGCACCACCAGTGTCCGGATCGACCGGATGCGGCGCCCACCGCCCGGCTTTCGCCTCCCGTCCCGCGTTCCTAACCCGCCGTCGGCTTCCGCGCCGGTGCCCATCGCCCCGCTTTCGCGCCCCGCCCCCTAACGGGCTCGGCCTTCTACGGGCTCAGCCCTCGCCACCCTCCAGGTCCCCCTCGGTCTCCAGGAACGCGGCCTGCAACTGCTCGATCAGCTGCGGGTCCGGCTGCTCCCACAGCCCGCGGCTCGCCGCCTCCAGCAGCCGCTCGCTGATCCCGTGCAGCGCCCACGGGTTGGCGCCCGCGAGGAACTCCCGGTTGACCGGGTCGAGGACGTACTCCTGGGTCAGCTTCTCGTACATCCAGTCCGCGACGACACCCGTGGTGGCGTCGTAGCCGAACAGGTAGTCGACGGTCGCGGCCATCTCGAAGGCGCCCTTGTAGCCGTGGCGGCGCATCGCCTCGATCCAGCGCGGGTTGACCACCCGGGCGCGGAAGACCCGGGCGGCCTCCTCGGTCAGGGTGCGGGTGCGGACCGTCTCCGGGCGGGTCGAGTCGCCGATGTAGGCGGTCGGCGCCTTGCCGGTGAGGGCGCGCACGGTGGCCACCATGCCGCCGTGGTACTGGAAGTAGTCGTCCGAGTCGGCGATGTCGTGCTCACGGGTGTCGGTGTTCTTCGCGGCGACGGTGATCCGCTTGTAGGCGGTCTCCATCTCCTCGCGGGCCGGGCGGCCGTCCAGCCCGCGGCCGTACGCGTAGCCGCCCCAGACCGTGTACACCTCGGCCAGGTCGGCGTCGGTGCGCCAGTCCCGGCTGTCGATCAGCTGGAGCAGGCCGGCCCCGTACGTGCCCGGGCGGGAGCCGAAGACGCGGACGGTGGCCTTGCGCTCGTCGCCGTGCACCGCGAGGTCGGCCCGTACGTGGGCCCGGACGAAGTTGTCCCCGTCGGCTTCCTCCTGGGCGGCGGCCAGGCGCACCGCGTCGTCCAGCAGGGCGACCACGTGCGGGAAGGCGTCCCGGAAGAAGCCGGAGATGCGCAGCGTGACGTCGATCCGGGGGCGGCCCAGCTCGTCGAGCGGGATCGGCTCCAGGCCGGTGACCCGGCGCGAGGCGTCGTCCCAGACCGGCCGGACGCCGAGCAGGGCGAAGGCCTCGGCGATGTCGTCGCCGGCGGTGCGCATCGCGCTGGTGCCCCAGAGCGAGAGCCCGACCGAGGGCGGGTAGGCGCCGTCGTTGTCGGCCCGGTAGCGCTCCACCAGCGAGGCGGCGAGCGCCTGGCCGGTCTCCCAGGCGAGCTTGCTGGGGACGGCCTTCGGGTCGACGGAGTAGAAGTTGCGGCCGGTCGGCAGCACGTTGACCAGCCCGCGCAGCGGCGAGCCGGACGGACCGGCCGGCACGAAGCCGCCCTGGAGCGCGTGCAGCACGGCGTCCAGTTCGTCGGTGGTGGCGGCCAGCCGCGGCACCACCTGGGTGGCGGCGAAGGCCAGCACCTCGCCGACGGCCTCCGGGAAGCCCGCGGCGACCTTCTCGACCGCCTCGGGCGCCCAGTCCGCGGCCTCCATGGCCTCGACCAGGGCGCGGGCCTCGGCCTCGGCCGCGTCGGTGGCGCCCAGGGTGAGCGCCGCCTCGTCCAGGCCGAGCGCCTCGCGCAGGCCGGGCAGCGCGCTGACGCCGCCCCAGATCTGCCGGGCGCGCAGGATGGCGAGCACGATGTTGACCCGGTCGGTGCCGACCGGGGCCTGGCCGAGGACGTGCAGGCCGTCGCGGATCTGGGCGTCCTTGACCTCGCAGAGCCAGCCGTCGACGTGCAGCAGGAAGTCGTCGAAGCCGTCGTCCTCGGGGCGTTCCTCCAGCCCGAGGTCGTGGTCGAGCTTGGCGGCCTGGATCAGGGTCCAGATCTGGGCGCGGATCGCGGGCAGCTTGGCCGGGTCCATCGCGGCGATGTTGGAGTGCTCGTCCAGCAGCTGCTCCAGGCGCGCGATGTCGCCGTAGGAGTCGGCCCGGGCCATCGGGGGCACGAGGTGGTCGACGAGGGTGGCGTGGGCGCGGCGCTTGGCCTGGGTGCCCTCGCCGGGGTCGTTGACCAGGAAGGGGTAGACCAGCGGCAGGTCGCCGAGGACGGCGTCCGGGCCGCACTCGGCGGACAGCGCGGCGGTCTTGCCGGGCAGCCACTCCAGGTTGCCGTGCTTGCCGAGGTGGATCACGGCGTGGGCGCCGAAGCCGCCGTCCTCCCGCGAGGCCTCGATCCAGCGGTACGCGGCCAGGTAGTGGTGGCTCGGCGGCAGGTCGGGGTCGTGGTAGATGGCGACCGGGTTCTCGCCGAAGCCGCGCGGCGGCTGGATGAGCACCAGCAGGTTCCCGGAGCGGATCGCGGCCAGCACGATGTCGCCGTCCGGGTTCTGCGAACGGTCGACGTACAGCTCGCCGGGCGCCGGGCCCCAGTGCTCCTCGACCTGCTCGCGCAGGCCCTGGGGGAGGGTGGCGTACCAGCGGCGGTAGTCGGCGGCGGGGATGCGCACCGGGTTGCGGGCCAGCTGGTCCTCGGTGAGCCAGTCCTGGTCGTAGCCGCCGGCCGCGATCAGGGCGTGGATCAGGGCGTCGCCCTCGTGGCCGCCCTCGCCGTCGTCGAACGCGGGGAGGTCGTTCCCGAGGTCCATCCCCTCCGCGCGCAGCCGCTCCAGCAGCCGCACCGCGCTGGCCGGGGTGTCCAGGCCGACGGCGTTGCCGACCCGGGCGTGCTTGGTCGGGTACGCGGACAGCACCAGGGCGAGCCGGCGCTCGGCGGCAGGGACGTGCCGGAGCCGGGCGTGCTTGACGGCGGTGCCGGCGACGCGGGCGGCGCGCTCCGGGTCGGCGGCGTAGACGGTGAGGCCGTCCTCGTCCAGTTCCTTGAAGGAGAACGGGACGGTGATCAGGCGGCCGTCGAACTCGGGCACCGCGATCTGGGTGGCGGTGTCCAGCGGGGACAGGCCGTCGTCGCTGCCCTCCCACTGGGCGCGCGACCAGGTCAGGCACAGGGCCTGGAGGATCGGGCGGTCGAGGGCGGCCAGCGCGCCCGCGTCCCAGGCCTCCTCGTCGCCGCCGGCCTGGGCGTCGGCCGGGCGGGTGCCGCCGGCGGCGAGCACGGTGGTGACGATCGCGTCGGCCTCGCCGAGGGCGGCCAGCAGCTCGGGCTCGGCGCCGCGCAGCGAGGCGCAGTAGTAGGCCCTGGCCTGGGCGCCCTGGTCCTCGATCGCCCGGCAGAGGGTCTCCACGAAGGCGGTGTTGCCGCTCATGTGATGGGCGCGGTAGTAGAGCACCGCCACCGTCGGGCCCTCGGACGTACGGGCTTCGCGCTCCAGCGGGCCCCAGGCCGGGGCGGAGGCGGGCGGGGCGAAACCGTGGCCGGTCAGCAGCACGGTGTCGGAGAGGAAGGAGCCCAGCTCGGCCAGGTTGGCCGCGCCGCCGTGGGCCAGGTAGGCGTGGGCCTCGGCGGCGATGCCGGCCGGGACGGTGGACAGCTCCATCAGCTGGGCGTCGGGGGCCTGCTCACCCGTCAGCACGACCACCGGGCGGGGGCCGGCCAGCAGCGCGTCCAGGCCCTCCTGCCAGGCTCGGCGCCCGCCGAGCAGCCGGACCACGACGAGTTCGGTGCCCTCCAGCAGGCCGGGCAGGTCCTCGGGGGCGAGCCGGGCGGGGTTGCCGAGCCGGTAGCGCACCGGGCCCTCGGAGGCGCGGGCGCTGAGCAGGTCGGTGTCGGACGTCGACAGCAGCAGGATCATGCGAAGGCCCTCCCGGCCTCGTGGATGGCCAGGGTGGCCGGGGACTGGACCGGGGCGGACGCCGGGGCGGCCGAGGGGTCGACCGGCGGCGCCGGGGTGCCGACCGGGGCGGTCGGAACGGCGGCCCGAGCGGCCGTGACGGCGGCCGGGGACGCGGGCGCGGGCATGCGACAGCGCTGGGACATTTCTGCCTTCCTCGGGGTCCGCGCCCCGGGCCGGTGGAGGACGGCAGGAGTTCCTGGCTCCCGCGGCCGACCGGTCTACCGGTGAACCGCGGTCACAGTGGCGGGACCGCACCGGGTTCGCACCGGTTTCCTCCCCTGCGCCGTCGCTGGCGTGCGGACGGTCCGCGGGGACCGCCCGCCAGCATCGTACGGGTTGCGGCTGAGCTGGGGGAGGGCGAGCTTTCGGAACCTCCGGCACCCGCGCGCGGTGCGGAGCCCGGGTGTGACGCGGTGAACGGAGGCAAGCGATCGGATCATCTGTATGCTCGCCGCCATGCCACCGACACCCGACGCCACCGCGCCGGGCGCCGCAGGACCCGACCGGGAGGTGCCCGACCGGGGGCGTGCGGACGCCTGCCCCGGAGCGCTTCGTCTGCATGCGGCCGACGACGGCTCCCTGGCCCGAATCCGCCTGCCCGGCGGGCTTCTGACGAACAGTCAGGCGCTCGCGCTCGCCGAGGCGGCCGAGGCCCTCGGTGACGGCGAACTGGAGACCACCTCGCGCGGCAACGTCCAGCTGCGCGGCCTGGCCCCGCACTGCGCGTCCGAGCTCGCCGACCGGCTGCGCGCCGTCGGACTGCTGCCCTCGGACACCCACGAGCGGGTCCGCAACATCGTCGCCTCGCCGACGGCCGGGCTGGACACCACCGACGAGGCCGCCGCCGAGGGGGTCGCCTCCGAGGGAGCCGCCGGCCACGCCGATGTGCACTCCTGGGTGCGGGAGTTGGACGCCCGGCTGTGCGCGAGCGACTGGGCGGCCGGGCTCTCCGGCAAGTTCCTGTTCGCGCTGGACGACGGGCGGGGCGACGTCGCCGCGCTCGACGCCGATGTGACATTGATCGCAGGCCCGAACGGCACCCGGCTGCTGCGCCTGGGGCGCGACGAACGCGGACACCCGGTCGCGGCCGGGCAGGAGGTCACGGCCGTGCTGGACGCGGCCCGCTCCTTCCTGACGGCGCTGCGGACGCACGCCCGCAAGGCCTGGCACCTGCGCGAGGTGCCCGATCTGCTGCCGGCCGGCTCCGTGCCGCTGCCCGCCTTCGCCGGCACGGCGCCGGCCGTCGGCGCGCTGCCCGGCGGGCTCTCGGTGGGTCTGCGGTTCGGCCGGGCGGACGCCGGACAGTGGCGGGCACTGGTCGCCGCCTCGGCCGGTGAACTGCGGCTGACGCCCTGGCGCGGCGTGGTGCTGCCCGGCGCACCGGCCGAGCGGCTGCCCGCGCTCGCCGAGGCCGGGTTCCGCACCGAGCCCGGCTCGCCGTGGGAGCGGGCCACCGCCTGCACCGGGCTGCCGGGCTGCGCCAAGTCGCTGGCCGACGTCCGTGCGGACGCGGCCCGGGCGCTGGACGCCGGTGCCGCCGATCCCGTGGGCGCCCGGCTTCCCGTCCACTGGTCGGGCTGTGAACGGCGCTGCGGCCACCCGGCCGGGCGGTGGGTGGACGTGCTCGCCACGGGGCGCGGCTACCGGGTGACGGTGAACGGTGCGGCGGTCGGTGCGACGCCCGCCGACGTGACGAACGAGGAGATGGCCGAGGCGGTAGCCGAGGCCAGGAGGACCACGAAGTGATCGAGTACGAGAAGGACGGCGCGTCCATCTACCGCCAGTCCTTTGCCACCATCCGCGCGGAGGCCGATCTGGCCGCCCTCCCGGCGGACGTCTCCCAGGTCGCGGTGCGGATGATCCACGCCTGCGGGATGGTCGACCTGGTCGAGGACCTGGTGTACTCGCCCGGTGTGGTCGCCTCCGCGCGTGCCGCGCTGCGCGCCGGTGCGCCGATCCTGTGCGACGTCAACATGGTCGCGAGCGGTGTCACCCGCAAGCGGCTGCCCGCCGACAACGAGGTGATCTGCACCCTCACCGACCCGTCGGTGCCCGAACTGGCCCGCGCGATGGGCAACACCCGCAGCGCCGCGGCCATGGAGCTGTGGCTGCCCCGGCTGGAGGGCGCGGTGGTCGCCGTCGGCAACGCGCCGACCTCGCTCTTCCGGCTGCTGGAGATGATCGAGGCGGGCGCGCCGCGACCGGCCGCGGTGATCGGCGTCCCGG
Organism: Kitasatospora sp. NPDC034533; assembly: GCF_055575155.1. Taxonomy (NCBI): domain Bacteria; kingdom Bacillati; phylum Actinomycetota; class Actinomycetes; order Kitasatosporales; family Streptomycetaceae; genus Kitasatospora; species Kitasatospora sp. NPDC034533. The sequence continues at coordinate 24,407 of NZ_JBVITE010000073.1, read as the reverse complement.
TCGGCTTCATCGGTGCCGCGGAGTCCAAGCAGGCCCTGGCCGAGCACCCGTCCGGCCTGGAGCACCTGGTGGTGCGCGGCCGGCGCGGCGGCAGCGCGATCGCCGCAGCCGCCATCAACGCGATTGCGAGCGAGGAAGAGTGACGGCCGATCAGGAATCCACGGGCCGGCTGTACGGGGTCGGGCTCGGCCCGGGCGACCCGTCGCTGGTGACCGTCCGGGCCGCCGAACTCATCAGCAAGGCCGACGTGGTGGCGTACCACAGCGCCCGGCACGGCCGCTCCATCGCGCGCTCCATCGCGGAGCGCTACCTGACGGGCGGCCAGATCGAGGAGAAGCTGGTCTACCCGCTCACCGTCGAGACCACCGACCACCCCGGCGGCTACCGCGGGGCGTTGGACGACTTCTACGAGGAGGCCGCCGCCCGGCTGGCCGCCCACCTGGACGCCGGGCGCGACGTGGTGGTCCTCGCCGAGGGCGATCCGCTCTTCTACGGCTCCTACCAGCACATGCACAAGCGGCTCGCGCACCGCTACCCGACCGAGGTGGTGCCGGGCGTGACCTCGCTCAGCGCGGCGTCCGCCCGGCTGGGCCGCCCGCTGACCGAGGCCGAGGAGACGCTCACCGTCATCCCCGGCACGCTGCCCGAGGAGGAGCTGACGGCGCGGATCGCGGCCGCCGACTCCGCCGTGGTCATGAAGCTGGGGCGCACCTTCCCGACCGTCCGCCGGGCCCTGGAGCGGGCCGGGCGGCTGGCGGACGCCCAGTACGTGGAGCGGGCCTTCATGGCGGGGGAGCGGGTGGCGCCGCTCGCGGAGGTCGACGAGGAGACGGTGCCGTACTTCTCGGTCGCGGTGCTGCCGAGCAAGGTGGCGCCGCTGGAGCCGGAGGTCCGGCTGTCGGACGGCATGGGCAGCGTGACCGTGGTCGGCACCGGGCCGGCCGGGCCGCTGTGGCTGACCGCCGAGGCGCGCGGTGCGCTGTCCGAGGCCACCGACCTGGTCGGCTACACCACCTACCTGGACCGGGTGCCGGAGCGGCCGGGGCAGCAGCGGCACGGTTCGGACAACAAGGTGGAGTCGGAGCGGGCCGAGTTCGCCCTGGACCTCGCCCGGCGCGGGCACCGCGTCGCGGTGGTCTCCTCGGGGGATCCGGGTGTGTTCGCGATGGCCACCGCGGTGCTGGAGGTCGCCTGCGAGGAGGCCTACCGGGACGTCCCGGTGCGGGTGCTCCCGGGGATGACCGCCGCCCACGCGGCGGCCTCCCGGGCCGGTGCGCCGCTCGGGCACGACTACGCGACGATCTCCCTCTCGGACCGGCTCAAGCCCTGGGACGTGGTGGCGAAGCGGCTGCGCGCCGCGGCCGAGGCGGACCTGGTGCTCGCGCTGTACAACCCGGGCTCGAAGTCCCGCACCACCCAGGTCGGACTCGCCCGGGACCTGCTGCTGGAGTACCGCGAGCCGCAGACCCCGGTGGTGATGGCGCGGGACGTCGGCGGTCCGACCGAGCGGGTCCGGATCGTCCGGCTCGGCGAGCTGGACCCGGCGCTGGTCGACATGCGGACCATCCTGCTGATCGGCTCCTCGCAGACCCGGGCCGTCGAGCGCGGCGGCGGCGTGGAGGTCGTCTGGACGCCGCGGCGCTACCCGGAGGGATGACGGGAAGCGGCTGACGAGGAACAGATGACAGCGAACAGACGACAGCGAACAGATGATGAAATCTGTTCGCTGTCATCTGTCATCTGTCATCTGTTAGTTGTCAGCTGTCAGTCGTCATCCGCCGCTCGGCCGTCACCCGCCTTCTCCCTCCGGCCGTCACCGGGTCGGCTTGGTGATCAACAGCTCGGTGTTGTGGTCCCCGCCCGTGCCCAGCAGCGCCGTCGGGCGGCCGTTCGGGTCGTTGTACGACAGCTCCCGGTAGAGCGCCGCGAGGTTGGCGTCCGAGGTGCTGCCGAAGTCCGTCCCGTACGGCGCGGAGGACTCGATCAGCGTGGTGAACAGCGAGAGCGTGCCGTCCCCGTTGTCCGCGATCTCGATGATCCGCCCGTGCTGCGGGTAGTCGATGTGCGAGGCGGTGTTGATCTCCCAGAACGCCCGCTCCGGCACCGCGTGGCCGTGTGGCGTGATCTTGTTCATGTGGGTGTGCCCGTTCACCCAGGCGACCACGTTCGGGTAGCGCTGGAGCAGCGCCACCAGCTCGTTGCCGTCGTGCCGCCCCTCGAAGATGTTGCGAGGGTCCGGCAGCAGGTTGCCCATCGTCCCGCTGGTGTGGTGGCTGAAGACGAGGATCAGCTCGTCCGTGCTCCCGCCGGTCACCTTGCGCCCGTCGGCGTCGTACCAGTGCCCGCTGTGCGCCTGCAACTGCTGCTCCAGCCAGCGCAGTTGCGCGGTGCCCAGCGAACCGTCGGCGAACCCGGCCTGGTTGGTGGTGTCCAGGCTGATGCCGACCACCTTCTCCGAGATGCGGAAGGTGTAGTAGAGCTTGCCGCTGTTCGCCATGTCCGAGGTGAAGCCGTGCCCGTACGGGCCGGCGCCGGTGACCGCCGGGTTCAGGTGGGCCTTGGCGAACTCCTTGAGCGTGAACGGCCGGCGGCGCTCGTCCGGGGTGACCTTGCGCACCAGGTCGCCGGTGGCGATCAGCTTCGCCAGCAGCAGCACGGCGCCCGCCGGGTCGCGGCGCAGCGAGTCCATCAGCTGGGCGGCGGTCGCGTCGTCGCAGCCCTCCAGCTTGTACTGGCCGGCGTACAGGTCGTTCAGCAGGCCGAGGTCCGGCAGGGAGCCCTCGATGCTGTCGTCGTGGTTGCCGACCGTCGTGTACCAGGGCGTGCGCAGGCCCGGCGCGTCGAAGGGGCGGCCGGCGGCGGACAGGAGCCCGGGTATCTGCGGGAAGCCCTTCGCCTTGTAGCCGTCGTTGTAGGCGAGTTCGGGGTTCCAGTAGGTGGCGCTGCCGGAGTTCTGCACACCCTCGTAGCGGCTCGGGTCACCGGTGTTCTGGGCCAGCCGACCGCCGCCCATGACCTTGAGGTACCAGTCGAGTTCGGCGAGCTCGTGGTTGTCGGTGTTGTCACCCGTGGCCATCACCATGCTGAACGGCATGCCGGTGTAGGGGCCGCCGGCCAGCGAGTTGACCCGCTCGACGAGGGCCGAGACGCCGCGCGCGTTCAGTGCCTCCTGCGGCCGGTACGCGCTGCCGTTGAACTTGGCCAGGTACTCGAAGCGCACCGGGGACTCGGTGTCCACCAGGTGCAGGTCGCTGAACTGGACGAAGCTGGCCAGGCCGGTCCGGCGGTCGTCCCGTCCGGCGCTGCCCGCCGCCAGGTCGCCGCGCACCACCAGCGGCCAGCCCGGTCCGGCCGCCAGGCGCTTGTAGCCGCCGCTGCCGACGGGCGTGGCCACCTGCTCCAGCGTGGTCCCGGCGACCGTGACCGCCCGTGCGGCGGTCGTCGCCAGCGCCTGGTCGCGCGCCGCTGCCGAGGCGAACCGCGCGCCGCCCAGCGACAAGGCCGACCAGGCGGCGGCCACCGACGTGCCCGTGAGGAACGTACGCCGACTCATCCCTGCCACAAAAACCCCCACATACTGATGGCCCGGCGGGGGCAGTCGACCCCCGGCCGGGCCCACGTGTGTCATGAACCCGCTTCTGGCGGACCGCCAGATTACTCACTGGTAGGCACGGTGGGCGAGGCCCGTGCGGCGAACTCTTCGGGAACGCGGGCCACCGTTCCTCCGCAGCCCGTCCACCGGCCCTGACGGGCCCACCCCGGTCGCTCCCCGCCCGGCCGCCTGGGGGAGGATCGACGACGGCGGCCGGCGTGGTCGCCCGAGTGGAGCAGGACGGCGCGGGTGCCGTCGGAAACGGGGCACAGGTGACCGCAGCGGAAGCCGGGGCGGAAGCCGGAACCGGGGCCGGAGCGGGAGGCCGGGCGGGCCAGTTGAAGAGCAGCGGCCTGCGGCCCGGCTGGACCACGGGGGCCTGCGCCACCGCCGCCACCAAGGCCGCCTACACCGCGCTGCTCACCGGCGAGTTCCCCGACCCGGTGGTCATCACCCTGCCCAAGGGGCAGCAGCCCGCCTTCACCCTCGCCGCCGAGGAGCTGACCGCCCACGCGCTGACCGTCGAGGACCTGACCGCCGGGGACCTGACCGCCGGGGAGGAACCGACCGGCGCGGAGGACCGGATCGGCGCGGAGGACCGGATCGGGGCCGGCGGCCGCGGAGGAACCACCGCCATGGCGGCGGTGGTCAAGGACGCGGGCGACGACCCCGACGTCACCCACGGCGCCCTGATCCGCTCGACCGTGCGGTCCGGCGAACCCGGCACCGGGGTGGTGTTCCGGGCCGGCCCCGGGGTGGGAACGGTCACCAAGGCCGGCCTGCCGCTGCCCGTCGGAGAGCCCGCGATCAACCCGATGCCCCGGCAGATGATCCGGGACGCCGTCGCCGAGGTGGCCGCCGCGCACGGTGGCAGCGGGGACGTGGTGGTCGAGATCTCGGTCGACCACGGCGAGGAGATCGCCCGTTCCACCTGGAACCCCCGGCTCGGCATCCTCGGCGGCCTGTCCATCCTCGGCACGACCGGGGTCGTCGTCCCCTACTCCTGCTCGGCCTGGATCGACTCGATCCGCCGCGGCGTGGACGTGGCCCGGGCGGCGGGCCGCACCCACGTGGCCGGTTGCACCGGTTCGACCTCGGAGAAGGTGGCGGTCGCGGAGCACGCACTGCCGGAGGACGCGCTGCTGGACATGGGCGACTTCGCCGGCGCCGTGCTCAAGTACCTCAAGCGCCACCCGGTGCCCCGGCTGACCATCGCGGGCGGTTTCGCCAAGCTGTCCAAACTCGCGGCCGGCCACCTGGACCTGCACTCGGCGCGTTCCCAGGTGGACAAGGGGTACCTGGCCGAACTGGCCCGCCGCGGCGGGGCGGACGAGGCGCTGGCAGGGGCGGTCGCCGGAGCCAACACCGCGTTGGAGGCGGTGCAGTTGTGCCGGGCGGCCGGCGTGCCGCTCGGGGACCTGGTCGCCGAGGCGGCCCGGGCCACGGCGCTCGGGGTGCTGCGGGGCTCGCCGGTCGCGGTGGACGTCATCTGCATCGACCGGGCGGGCACCGTCGTCGGCCGGGCGGAGCCGCTGGGGGCGTGACGGCGGGCCGGGCTCCGCGCGGGCGGCGGTTCGGGCCGTGACAATGTCACGAGTGTCACGGGCGCGTGACAACATCGCCTGGTGATGTGAAGAACTGACGGCCATACGGGGTGAGAAACGGACAAATGGAGCACCGGGGCGGGCCCTCGGTGCGCCGTCATCTCAACCATGAGATATCGTCTGGCGAGTGACAGGCGACTACCTCACCCGTATCGGCACCCTCATCCGTACCGCGCGCCAGCACCGCGGCTGGTCCCAGGCGCAGCTCGGAGAGGCCCTCGGAACCAGCCAGAGCGCGGTCAACCGCATCGAACAGGGCAAGCAGAACGTCAGCCTTGAGATGATCGCCCGCATCGGCGAAGCCCTCGACAGCGAGATCGTCTCCCTCGGATACTCCGGCCCGATGCACCTGCGCGTCGCCGGCGGCACCCGGCTCTCCGGCGCGATCGACGTCCGCAGCAGCAAGAACGCCTGTGTGGCGATCCTCTGCGCCTCGCTGCTGACCACCGGCCGCACCACGATCCGCAGCGTCGCCCGGATCGAGGAGGTCTACCGCATCCTTGAGGTGCTCACCAGCATCGGCGTCAAGAGCCGCTGGATCAACGAGGGCCGCGACCTCGAACTCACCCCGCCCGCCGAGCTGGACCTCGCGGCGATGGATGTCGAGGCGGCCCGCCGCACCCGCAGCGTGCTGATGTTCCTCGGCCCGCTGATGCACCGCGCCGAGCGTTTCGCCATCCCGTACGCGGGCGGCTGCGACCTCGGCACCCGTACCGTGCAGCCGCACCTGACGGCGCTGCGCCGCTTCGGGCTGGAGGTCGCCACCACCGGCGGCGCCTACCACGCCTCGGTCGAGCCCGGTGCCCCGCTGGACCGCCCGATCGTGCTGACCGAGCGCGGGGACACCGTCACCGAGAACGCCCTGCTGGCCGCCGCGCGGCACGACGGCGTCAGTGTCATCCGCAACGCCTCGCCCAACTACATGGTCCAGGACCTCTGCTTCTTCCTGGAGGAGCTGGGCGTCAGGATCGAGGGTATCGGCACCACCACCCTCACCGTGCACGGCGTCCCGGAGATCACCTGCGACGTCGACTACACCCCGGCCGAGGACCCGGTGGAGGCGATGAGCCTGCTGGCCGCCGCCGTCGTCACCTCCTCCGAACTGACCATCCGGCGGGTGCCGATCGAGTTCCTGGAGATCGAGCTCGCCGTGCTGGAGGGCATGGGCCTCGACTACGACCGCACCCCGGAGTACCCGGCGCACAACGGCCACACCCGGCTGGTCGACCTCACCGTGCGGCCCTCCAAGCTGACCGCGCCGATCGACACCATCCACCCGATGCCGTTCCCCGGCATCAACATCGACAACGTGCCGTTCTTCGCCGCCATCGCCGCGGCCGCGCACGGCACCACGATGATCCACGACTGGGTGTACGACAACCGCGCGATCTACCTGACCGAGCTGACCCGGCTCGGCGCCGACGTCAAGCTCCTCGACCCGCACCGCGTGCTGGTCCAGGGCCCCACCCGCTGGCGCGCCGCCGAGATGATGTGCCCGCCGGCCCTGCGCCCCGCCGTGGTCATCCTGCTCGCCATGCTCGCCGCCCAGGGCACCTCCGTCCTGCGCAACGTCTACGTCATCAACCGCGGTTACGAGGACCTCGCCGAGCGCCTGAACTCCATCGGCGCCCAGATCGAGACCTTCCGCGACATCTGACACATCGTCACTCGGCTGGCCGGCCTCACCCTTCGAGGCCGGCCAGCAGCGCGGAGACCGCCAACCCGGTGTTCAGGTAGTCCCGAACACCGGGTTGTTCAGCGCCCACGGCGACCGCCGCTCCCTGACCAGCCGAACCGCCTCGCCGGGCCCGTGCCCGAGGTCGACCAGCGCCTGCGCCACCACCAGGCCCGAGCGGTTGTAGCCCGAGTGGCAGCGCACCAGCGTCGGCCGGCCCCGGCCGACGGCTGCCGCGGTGAGCTCGGCCGCCTCCTGGACGGCGAACAGCTGACCGGGCGAGAGCGGGCCGTCGGGCACCTCCCGGACGACGTGCTCCACCCCCGGCGCCGGGCCGTGCCCGGGAATCCCGACGAGGCTCACCACCAGATCGAACTCGCGCCGGACGACCGCGAGTTCCAGCCCGCCGCCGGGCGGCCTGTAGTAGTGACCGCCCATCCAGAGCCCCGGGACGATCTCGTTCCAGGGCTCCGGCGGCCCGGGGGTGTCGCGTTCCTTCTGGCGGGTCCGCACGTCCTGTCGACTCCTTCTGCGCGCTGTCCGCACCGGCCCTGCCCGGGCTACTCGCCGGTGGTGCCGTCGAGGTGCTCGCGCAGGAGGTCGGCGTGCCCGTTGTGGCGGGCGTACTCCTCGATCATGTGGGTCAGGATCCAGCGGAGCGAGAAGACCTCGTCGCCGTAGTGGCCCAGGACGTCCAACGACTCGGCGGCGGCGACGAGTTCCCTGGCGTGGTCGCACTCCCGGCGCCAGATGGCGAAGGCCTCGTCCGGGTCGGCGGTCTCGACGTCGAACTCGGAGACGGAGCCGTCGGGGCGGCCCCAGAAGCCGCGTACGTCCTCCTGGTTGAGGACGTTGCGGAACCAGCTGCGCTCCACCTCGGCGCTGTGGCGGACCAGGCCGAGCAGGGTGAGTCCGGAGGGTGCCAGCACCGGGGTCCGGAGCTGCTCGGCCGTGAGGCCCTCGCACTTCATCGCCAGGGTGGCGCGCTGGTAGTCCAGGAAGCCCGCCAGCGTGGTGCGTTCGTCGGCGGTGCGGGAGGTTTGGGGGCGCTGGTCATCGGTCATCGGGCCATCCTGCCGGAACGCTCGCGGGCCTGCCCGCGAATATCCCGGTCGTGCGTGGGAGGCGCGGCGAAGAGCGGCCGCCAGCACCGCTGGGCACCGGGACCACCGGGCCCGTTACCGCAGTTGCCCCAGCCAGTGCAGCGCGCCCGGGACGTCCGGGACGACCGGAACGTCCTCCGGGAGCGGCGGCCGCTCCACGATGACGACGGGCAGGCGCAGCCCGCGGGCGGCGGTCAGCTTGGCGGCGGTCGCGGAGCCGCCGCTGTCCTTGGTGACCAGCATGTCGATGCCGTGCTCGCGCAGCAGCGCCTCCTCGCCCTCGACCGTGAACGGGCCACGGTCCAACAGGACTTCGCAGGAGGGCGGCAGCGGAGGCTCGGGCGGATCCACCGAGCGGGCGAGGAAGTGGACCCCGTCGAGGTGGGCGAAGGCGGCGACGCCCTGCCGGCCGATGGTGAGGAAGACCCGCTCCCCGCGCCGGGGCAGCAGTTCGGCCGCGGCGGCGAGCGAGGGGACGGGGAGCCAACGGTCCCCGTCGACCCGGGTGAAGCCGGGGCGGCGCAGCACCAGCAGGGGGACGCCGGTGGCGGCGGCCGCGAGGGCGGCGTTCCGCGAGATGCCCGCGGCGAACGGGTGGGTGGCGTCCACCACCGCGTCCACCCGCTCGGCGCGGAGCCACTCGGCCAGGCCCTCCGGTCCGCCGAAGCCGCCGATCCGCACCTCCCCGGCGGGCAGCCGGGGCCGGGCGACGCGGCCGGCCAGCGAGCTGGTCACCCGGTGTGCGGTGGGGGCGAGTTCGGCGGCCAGGGCCCGCCCCTCGGTGGTCCCGCCGAGGATCAGGACGTGCCGCATCAGGCGCCGCAGGGCTCGTGCGGACGCTCGCGGTCCGCCGAGTAGAGGTGGCTGTCGCGGAACTGCTCGGCGGCCAGCGTGCGGCCGACGATGATGACGGCGGTGCGGACCACGCCCGCCGCCTTGACCTGCCCCGCGATGTCGCCGACGGTGCCGCGCAGCACCAGCTCGTCGGGGCGGCTGGCCATCGCGACGACGGCGGCCGGGCAGTCGGCGCCGTAGTGCGGGAGCAACTGCTCGACCACGTCGTCCACGTAGCCGGCGGCCAGGTGCAGCACCAGCAGGGCGCCGCTGCGGCCCAGGGTGGCGAGGTCCTCGCCCTCGGGCATCGGGGTGGCGCGCTTGGCGATCCGGGTGAGGATGACGGTCTGGCCGACGGTCGGGACGGTCAACTCCCGCTTCAGTGCGGCCGCCGCGGCGGCGAAGGCCGGCACACCGGGGACCACCTCGTACGGCACACCGGCCGCGTCCAGGCGGCGCATCTGCTCGGCGACGGCGGAGAAGACGGACGGGTCGCCGGAGTGCAGCCGGGCCACGTCCTGGCCGGCCTCGTGCGCGGCGACCAGCTCGGCGGTGATCTGGTCCAGGTTGAGCTGCGCGGTGTCGACCAGCCGGGCACCGGGCGGGCACTCGTCCAGCAGCTCGCGCGGGACCAGGCTGCCCGCGTACAGGCAGACCTCGGCGCGGGCCAGGATGCGCTGGCCGCGCAGGGTGATCAGGTCGGCGGCACCCGGGCCGGCTCCGATGAAGTGGACGGTCACGAGACGTTCTCCTGAGGGGTGTCGTGCGGGGTACCGGCCTTGACGGCGGACCACTGGGTGACGGGCATGGCCTGGCGCCACCCGGTGAAGCCGCCCACCGGGACGGCGTGGGCGACGGCGAGTCTGACGAGCTCACCGCCGTGGCGCCGGTACCACTCGGCGAGCAGTGCCTCGGACTCCAGCGTCACGGTGTTGGCGACGATCCGGCCGCCCGGGCGCAGCGCGTCCCAGCAACTGTCCAGCAGACCCGGTGCGGTGAGCCCGCCGCCGATGAACACGGCGTCCGGGGTGGGGAGTTCGGCGAGGGCGGCGGGGGCGGGGCCGGTCACCACGCGGAGCCGGGGCACGCCGAGCGCGGCGGCGTTGCGGGCGATCCGCTCGGCCCGCACCGGGTCGCGCTCGATGCTGACGGCCTGGCAGTCGCGGTGGGCGCGCAGCCACTCGACGGCGATCGAGCCGGAGCCGCCGCCGACGTCCCAGAGCAGTTCGCCGGGGGAGGGAGCGAGGGTCGCGAGGGTCGCGGCGCGTACGTGGCGCTTGGTGAGCTGGCCATCGCTCTCGTACGAGGCGTCGGGCAGGCCGGGGACGAGGGAGCTGCGGGGGCCGTCGCCGAGTTCGACGGCGATGACGTTCAGCGGGTCGCCCGGCGGGTGCGGCCAGCCGTCGGCGGGGCCGTCCAGGTGGCGTTCGGCGGGGGCACCGAGCTGTTCGAGCACCCGCAGGCGGGCGGTGCCGTAGCCGCGGGCGGTGAGCAACGCGGCGACGGCGGCGGGGGTGGCGGCGTCGGCGCTGAGCACCAGCAGGCGGCGGCCCGGGTGGAGCGCGAGGGAGAGGGCGTCCAGCGGGCGGCCGACCAGGCTGACCACCTCGGTGGTCTCCAGCGACCAGCCGAGCCGGGCGCAGGAGTAGGAGACGGAGGAGGGGTGCGGCAGCACGCGCAGGCGCTCGGGGCCGACGGTCTCGGCGAGGGTGCGGCCGATGCCGAAGAACATCGGGTCGCCGCTGGCCAGGACGGCGACGCGGCGGTCGGCGTGGGCGGCGAGCAGCCCGGGGACGGCAGGGCGCAGCGGGGACGGCCAGGGGACCGGTTCGGCGGTGACCTCGTCGCGGGGGAGCAGGTCCAGTTGGCGGGGGCCGCCGATGACGACCTCGGCGGCGCGCAGCGCGGCCCGGGAGGTGTCGGCGAGTCCGGGCCAGCCGTCGGCCCCGATCCCGACGACGGTGATCGGGGGTGGCAGCTCGGGCACCGGGTGGCTCCTCGTCGTTCGATCCTGCGGACCAGTGATCCAGCGAAGCTGCTGGCCGGGGCAGCCTACCTGGCGGTACGTGGGCGGGGTGGTGCCGGATCTCGCGGGGTGACAAATGACAGTCGACAACTTTCAGATAACAGATAACAGATTTCAACTTCTGTTTGCTGTCATCCGTTCGCTGTTGGCCGTCCGTCGCCGCCCGTCCGTCGCCGCTGCCCCGCCGCCACCGCTGCCCCCACTTCCCTCCCCCTCTCACCTCTCCGCCGTCACCTCTCCGCCCAGTCCCCCGACTCGATCAGCGCCGGCCGCTCCCGCAGCCGGGCCTCGGCGGCAGGCCCGGCGAAGTAGACCCACGCCTCCCGCAGCTCGCCCGTCGCCGTCCGCACCGCCGCCCGTCGTCGCACGTACAGCCCGGTCCCGTCCTCCCGGCAGTCCTCCAGCCGGTCCAGGGCTTCCAGTGCTCCGGCGTACGCGCCCGGGCGTACGGTGGCCAGCTCGCCGGTGATCCGGCGCCCGGGCGTGGCGTCCGGCAGGGCGTAGGGGAAGCCGGGGCCGTCGTGCAGCGCGGCTCCCTCCAGCACCGCCGGCCTGATGTCGGCGCAGCGCCCGGCCAGGTGGGCGGCGTGATTGTGGCCACCACGGCGGAGCGTGCCGTACACGAAGAACGGCAGGGGCGCCTCGGATGCGGACACGGGTTCGACCTCCTCGTAGGGAAGCGCCCACGGTACGTCCTGCGGTCCGGTCACCGATACGGACTGGCGCACCGGGCCGTTCATACGCTGTCATGTCGAATGTTCGGCCAGCACCGTCCAAGGGGGACACGCATGACATCATCCGCTTCGTCGCGACCGGCCAGGGCCGACGCCCGGGCCCGGGCCCAGTCCACCCCCGCCTCACCCACGCTCGCCGACGCCCGCCCGGCCCCTCGCCTCGGCGGCGCGGTCTGGCTGGCCCTCCTGGTGGTCTACGTCGTCTGGGGCTCGACCTACCTGGCGATCCGGATCGCCGTCGAGACGATGCCCTCCTTCCTCTCCGCCGCCGCCCGCTTCCTCACCGCCGGTCTGCTGCTGACCGGCTACCTCCTGGTGCGCCAGGGACCGGCCGGTCTGAAGATGACCGGACGGCAGCTGGCCTCCGCCGCCCTGGTCGGCGTGCTGCTGCTGACCGGCGGCAACGGCCTGGTGGTCCTGGGCGAGACCTCCGTCCCCTCCGGCCTGGCCGCCCTGCTGGTGGCCGCGGTCCCGCTCTGGATGGTGGTGCTGACGGCCTTCGGCGGAGGCGAGCGCCCGAAGCCCGCCGAACTCGCCGGGGTGCTGCTCGGGCTGGTCGGTCTCGGCGTCCTGTCGGCCCCCGCGATCAGCGGGTCCGTCAAACCGGTCGGCGTGGTCCTGATCCTCGTGGCCACCCTGCTCTGGGCCGCCGGCTCCTTCGCGAGCAAGAAGATCCCGATGCCGGGCAACGTGCTCGCCGCGAGCGCCGTCCAGATGCTGACCGGCGGCCTCTGCGACCTGCTCATCGGACTGGTCCGCGGCGAGCAGCACGGGCTGGACCTCGGGACGATCTCCGGCCGGTCCTGGCTGGCCCTCGCCTACCTGGTGCTGTTCGGCTCGCTGCTCGCCTTCACCGCGTACGCCTGGCTGCTGCGCGCCGCCCCGCTGACCCTGGTGGGCACCTACGCGTACGTGAACCCGGTGGTCGCGGTGCTGCTGGGCTGGCTGATCCTGTCCGAGCCGCTGACCGGCCCGACCGTCGCGGGCGGCGCGATCGTGGTGGCGGGCGTGTGCCTGGTGGTGAGCGTCAGCCGGCGCCCGGGGCGCTCGCCGAGCACGCCGAGCCAGGCACACGCGGGCTCGCCGCAGCCATCCGCCCGCGGCTGAGCGGACCCGACGGCCGCCCCCTCGCGAACCGCGAGCGCGGGGACGGCCATCGGCACCATCGCACCATCGGACCCACCGGACGCGTCGGACACACCCGGAGGCGCCGGAGGCACGCGAGACACCGGACGTGCACCGGGCGGAGCCCCGGGCCCGCGCCTCAGAACGTGTGCGGCGGCTTGCCCGTCCACCAGCTGCCGGGCGCGTCCGGATCGCGGCTGGTCCAGTACTCGATGATCGCGTCGGTGAACTCGCGGGCCGAGAGCGTGCCGTCGCCGTCGGTGTCGAGGTGGCGGAAGGCCTCGTCGGCGTCGTCACGGGAGAGGCCCGCGAAGTGGCCGCGCTGGAAGACGAAGAACTCGCCGGCGTCCACCGTCCCGCTGTGGTCGGTGTCGGCGATGGTGAGGAAGGCCTCGGCGAGCGCGCCGAGGATCTCGCGCGCCGCCTCCGGGTCGTCGGCGAGTGCCCCGGTCGAGGCGACGAACTGTTCACGGGTGATCGCCTCGGTGTCGGCGGGCAGCCGGGCGAGGTGCAGGTCGTGCCAGAGCGTCAGGTACGCGCGGACGATCACGGCCTCCGGCTCCGAGCCCTCCTGGTGACCGAGCGAGCGGGCCACCGACTGGCCCATCAGGACGTGGTCCCGCTCGGTGAGCAGGCCGTCGCCGTCGGCGTCGAGGTGGTCGAAGCCGTGGTTGATCTTTGCGATGAGCAGGTCGTCCGACAATGTGTCCCCTCGGCTGGCAAGGTATGGGTCCCCTACATCACATCGCCAGCACGCTAACGCCTTGAGCCGCGCTTGCGCAGCCGAACGAAGCGCGAACGGCGGTGTCGGCCGATCGGGTCGCCCTCCCCGGTTCACTCGTCCTGGTGATCGGCCCAGACGTACGCCTCCGGCAGCAGGTCCAGCACCGGCACGGTGCGCAGTTCCCTCCCCTTCGCCACGATGATCCGCAGCTGCGGGAAGTAGTCCAGCAGCGCCTGCCGACACCGTCCGCAGGGCGGGATCACCCCCCGCTCCCGGTCGCCGACCGCCACCACGGTGGTGAGGTCGTACGCCCCCTGTCCGGCCGCCGCGCCGATGAGCACCAGCTCGGCGCAGGGGCCGCCGGTGAAGTGGTAGGCGTTCAGCGCGGTGACGATCCGCCCGTCGGCGTTGCGGCCGGCCGCCGCCACGGTGTGGTTGTCCCCCCGGGCGTACCGCCGGGCCACCTCCAGGGCCGCCTCGACGAGCTCCTCGTCCACGGCCGGCCGGTCGTTGGTCGACATCTCCACTGCACCTCTCCGATCGGACCTGTCAGGGTTCGATCATGAGCCGCGGCCCCGTGCTCGCGCCAACCCTTTACACCGCACCGCCGCACCCCCGCACCACCAGACCGCCAGACCGCCGCACCAAGCCGCACCACGCCGCCCCCGTCACCCGCCCAGCCCAGCCCAGCCCCGCTCACCCGCCTCAGTGCACCGCGGCCAGCAGCTCCCTCGTGTACTCGGTGTGCGGCGCCTCGAACAGCCGGTCCCGGTCGGTGGACTCGACCAGCCGGCCCCGGTGCATCACCGCCACCCGGTCGCAGAAGTGCCGCACCACCGCGAGGTCGTGCGAGACGAACAGGAAGGCCACGTCGAGCCGTTCGCGCAGCTCCATCAGCAGGTTGAGCACCTGTGCCTGCACCGAGACGTCCAGTGCCGAGACCGGCTCGTCGGCGATGATCAGGCGCGGCTGCGGGGCCAGCGCCCGGGCGATGCCGATCCGCTGGCGCTGCCCGCCGGAGAACTCGTGCGGGTAGCGGTCCAGGTGCCCGGCCGTCAGCCCGACCTGTTCCAGCAACTCCGCTGAGCGGTCCCGCCGTTCGGCCGGGCCCAGCGGGGTGTGCAGCCGCAGCGGGGTGTCCAGGGTCTGGGCGATGGTGCGGCGCGGGTTGAGCGAGGCGTACGGGTCCTGGAAGACCAGCTGGATCTCCCGGCTGAGCCGCTTGCGCAGCTCCCGGTCCGGCCGGGTGGCGTCCTGCCCGTCGTACAACACCCGTCCACCGGTGGGGCGTTGCAGTCCGGCGAGGACCCGCGAGGTGGTGGACTTGCCCGAGCCGGACTCGCCGACCAGCCCGAGTGTCTCGCCGGGCGCGATCCGCAGCCCGACGCCGTCGACCGCCCGGACCGGTTCGGCCCGCAGCCCGGGAAAGCGCCGCCGTCCGGGGAAGTGCACGCAGAGGTCGTCCACCTCGACCAGCCACCGCCCGGGTCGCCCGGGCTGCCCGGCCCGCTCGACGGACTGCTCGACAGCCCGCTCGACAGTCCGCTCGACGGAGCGCGGCCGGAAGGTCCGCGACGGCGCGGGGTCGTCGACCGTTGGCAGGGCGGTGCCCGGGACGGAGTCCAGTCGCAGTGCCGCGCCCACCAGCGCCCGGGTGTACGGCTCGCGCGGCGCGGCCAGCAGCTCGGCGGTCGGGGCGGATTCGACCTCGACCCCGCCGCGCAGCACCAGCGTGCGGTCCGTCGTCCCGGCGACCACCCCCAGGTCATGGCTGACCAGCAGGACCGCCGTGCCGTGCTCGCGCTGCAACTCACCGAGCAGATCGAGGACTTGGCGCTGAACCCGGGCGTCCAGGGCGGTGGTCGGCTCGTCCGCGATGAGCACCCGGGGGTCGTTCATCAGCGCCATCGCGATCATCACCCGCTGGCGCATGCCGCCGGAGAACTGGTGCGGGTAGTCGCGGGTCCGGTCCGCCGGGATGCCGACCCGGTCGAGCAGTTCGGCCGCCCGACGGGCCGCCTCGCCGCGGCCCGCGCCCGGGTGGTGCAGCCGGTACATCTCGGCGAGTTGGGCGCCCACGCCGTGGAAGGGGCTGAGCGAGGTGAGCGCGTCCTGGAAGACCAGTGCGGCCTCGCCGCCCCGCACACCGCGCAGCAGGGACTCCTCGGCGCCGACCAACTCCCGGCCGCCCAGCCGGATCGAGCCGGTGACGGTGGTGGTCCGCGGGTCGTGGAGCCCGAGGACGGCGAGCCCGACGGTCGACTTGCCCGAGCCCGACTCGCCGACCAGGCCCAGGACTTCACCCGGTGCGAGGTCGAAGGAGAGCCCCCGGACGGCGGTCACCGGCGCGCCGCCGCGAGGATCGGCGAAGGTGACGGTCAGGTCGCGGACGCTCAGCACTGGCTCGGCGGCGCTCCCGCCGGCCCCGGGCGTGGCGCCATCGACGCCGTGCGTGGTGCCATCGACGCCGTGCCTGGTGTCGCCGACCCCGGGCGTGGTGCCGTCGCCGGCACCCGGAACAGTGGACTTCATCGAAACGCTCCCCTCAGCTCAGCCGGACACGCGGGTCGAGCCAGGCCACCGCGAGGTCGGCCAGCGCGACGAACAGCACCACGAAGCAGGCGGCCAGCAGCACCGCGCCGACCACGGCGGGCAGGTCCTGCCCGCCGACGGCCTCCGCGGCGAACCGCCCGACCCCGTTCAGCCCGAACACCGTCTCGGTGATCACGGCCCCGCCGAGCAGCGCCCCGGCCTCCAGCCCGATCAGCTGCACCAGCGGACCGGCGGCGCCGCGCGAGGTGTACTTGAGGTGGGCGCGCAACCGTCCCAGCCCCTTGCCGCGGGCGGTCCGGACGTACTCCTCGTTCATCGTCTCCAGCAGCTGGGAGCGCGAAAGCCGGGCGAACACCGCCGAGTTGACGAAGCCGAGGACGAACCAGGGGAGCAGCATCCCGCCCGCCCAGGCGGCCAGGTCCTCGGCCGGGGAGGTGTAGGAGGGAAGCGGCAGCAGCCCGGTGGAGTACACCAGCAGCCACTGGGCCACGTACCCGAGGAAGTAGATCTGCACGCTGGCGCCGACCAGGGTGAAGGCGGACAGCAGCCGGTCGGTGCGCCGCCCGTGCCGCAGCGCGGAGACGAACCCGGTGCCGAGGCCGAACACCAGCAGGACGGCGAGCGCCCCGGCGGTCAGCGACAGGGTGACCGGCAGGTGGTCCGCCAGGGCCTCGCTGACCGGCTGGTGCAGCCGGTAGGAGTAGCCGAGGCAGGGCGCGTCGCAGTGGATGGTCGAGCCGTCCACGTCGCCGATGTCCCGCCCGGCGACGACTCCGGCCAGGTAGTCGGTGTACTGGGTGAGCAGCGGCTGGTCCAGGCCCATGCTCTGGCGCACCGCCGCGACCTGCCCGCTGTCGCAGCGCGGGCCGCAGGCGGCGCGGGCCGGGTCGGCCGGCGCGGCGTAGAAGAGGGCGAAGGCGGCGGCGGAGACCGCGACCAGGACCGCGAGGGCCTGGGCGGTCCGCCGCAGGACGAAGGAGAGCATGGCCGATCCGGGGTCGACGTGACGGGGAGGCGGAGAAGACGGGGAGACGGGGCGGGGCCGGGGAAGGCGGGGAAGACGGCGGAAGGGGCCCGCTCCTCGTTCCGACCGTTCCGACCGTTCCGGTCGTTTCCGGTCGTCCGCCGTTCGGGCGGAGAACGGGCACAGAACGGGCATGGAACGGGCACAGAACGCGAGGAGCGGGCCCCTTCACTCAGGACTTCAGGTACAGCCAGGCCAGCGACACGGTCCCGTAGATCGGGTGGATGAACGCCCCGCCGACGTTGCTGCCGCGCAGCTGGTTGACCGTCGGGTAGGCGTACGGCAGCACCGGCACGTCCTTCATCACGGTCTGCTCCAGCGCGTACAGCTCCTTGGCCTTGGCGCGCGGCTCGCCGATCTGGTTGATCCGGTCGATCTCCTTGTCGACCTCGGGGTTGCGGTAGCGCGCGGAGTTGATGTCGCTGCCGGCCCGGCCGTCGAAGGAGAACGGGATCAGGGTGGACGGGGTCGGCCAGTCGACCGAGCTGGTCTCCTCGAACAGGTCGTACGGGGAGTCCGCGCGGTGCACCTCGTCCAGGTAGGCCTTGGGGTCGATCGGCTTGGGCACGACGGTGATGCCCGCCTTGCCGAAGCCCTCGACCAGCACCTGCGCCACGCGCTGCCCGGTCGGCGTGTTCTTGTACCCGTACGTCAGGCCGGCCGGGGCCTGCTTGGCCTTGGCCAGCGCGGCCTTGGCGGCCTCCGGGTCGCCCTCGGGCTTGACCGGGTAGAGGTCGTACTTCTGGTAGTCGAGCAGGGCGGGCGAGCTGAGCGTGGTGGCCAGCTCGCCGGTCCGGGCGCCGCCCTGGACCTGGCGGGCCTGCTGGCGCGGGTAGGCCAGGTGCAGCGCCTTGCGGACCTCGACGTCCGGCACCCGCTCGTTGTTGATCATCAGCTGGGTGACGAAGGCGCCCTGCCGGCCGGAGACCACCAGCTCCTTCGCCTTCGGGTCGGTCTCGGTGGTCTGGTACAGCTCGGCGGAGAGGGTGTCGGCGGCGGTGGTGGCGTTGGCGCCGCCGTCCCGGCCGGAGAGGATCTCCTGGTTGAGGTTGAGCGCCTCCTTGCCGTACGTGAAGACGAACTTCTCCGGGTACTGGTTGCGGATCGGGTCGGTCTCGGGCTTCCAGGCGGGGTTGCGCTCCAGCACCATGCGGGTGTTCTGGACGTGCTCGACGATCCGGTACGGGCCGGTCGCGAACGGCAGGCGGTCGTACTCCGTGCCGGTGTCCTTGTCGCGGCGCACCGGCGAGGAGGAGGACTGGGCGGCCATGTACGGGACGTCGGCCTGCGGCTGCGGGAAGTGGAAGACGATGGTGCGCTCGTCCGGCGTCTCGATCGCGTCCAGGTCGCCGGCCTGCGGGCCCGCGTACTTGGCGCGCGCGGCCTCGTAGTCGCTCTCGCCGGTGAGCCACTGCGGCCAGTACGGGGGGCCGACCTCGTAGCCCTTGCCGAAGGTGCGCTCGATGCCGTACTTGACGTCCTGGGAGGTGATCGGCTGCCCGTCCTCCCAGGCGACGCCCTGCTTGAGCCGGTACGTCCAGGTGCGCCCGCCGTCCGCCGGGGTACCGGTGTCGGTGGCCAGGTCACCGACCAGCTTGGCCTTGCCGTCCACGACCTGGTACTGGGTCAGCTGGCGGCCCCAGAGCAGCGAGGCGTTGTAGGTGGCGCCCGCGTAGACCTTCTGCGGGTCGAGGTGGCGGAACTCGACGCTGTTGTACACGTTCACCGTGCCGCCCGCCCGGGCGCCGGGGACGGCCGGGGCCGGCCCGGCGCTCTCCTGCTCGGTGCCGAGGGCGGCGGTCAGCGGGGAGGTCTCCCTGGCGGAGGCGCCGGCGCCCCCGGAGCCGGCGGTGGAGCCCGCACCGGCCGAGCAGGAGGTCGCCAGCAGGGCGGTGGCGATGACGGCGAGGGACGGTCTGGTCCAGCGCATGGCGAATCTCTCCTTGTCCCGGCGGACCGTTCCGGCGGATCGCGCCGGACGGGCTCGGGGTGATGGATGGGGATGGGAGGAGGCGGAACGGTTCAGCGGGCGGTGCCGGTGCGCGGGTCCAGCGCGTCCCGGACGGCGTCGCCGAGCAGGTTGAAGGCGATGACGAACAGCAGCAGCGCCACCCCCGGGAACACCATGTAGGTGGGGTCGGCCCGGAAGACCTCGGAACCGCGCGAGATCATCCGCCCCCAGTCCGGGACGGGCTCGGTGATGCCGACGCCGAGGAAGGACAGCGCGGCCTCGGAGGCGACGAAGGTCGGCACCGCCATGGTGGCGTGCACCAGCAGCTGCGAGCGCACGTTCGGCAGGAGTTCGCGGACGACGACGTGGAACCGGCTCGCGCCCTGGGCCCGAGCGGACTGCACGAAATCCCTTTCCCGGAGCGAGCGGACGGTGGCCCGCAGGGAAAGCGCCAGCGGAATCCAGCCGAACGCGGAGAAAACCAGGATCAGCACCAGGAACTGAATCCATTCCGGTTCCGCGGTGCCCGGATCGACCAGCCGGGACTGGATCACCGGGCTGAGCGCGAGCAGCAGGAGCAGGGTCGGAAAGGCCAGCAGCACATTGGCGAGGAATCCGAACAGCCGGTCCGTCACCCCGCCGAGGTACCCGACCGCGACGCCGGCCAGCACGCCCAGGGCGGTGGTCACCGCCGCGGCCGCGAAGGCGATCAGCAGCGAGGTGCGGATGCCGTACAGTAGCTGGGTGAACACGTCCCGGCCGAGGCCGGGCTCCAGGCCGAACCAGAAGTCGCCGGAGATCCCGCCGTTCGGCAGCATCGGCAGGCCGTTGTCGCTGAGCAGGCCCGGGATGTTCTGGCCGTAGTGGTCGACCGGGTTCTTCCCGTACAGGGCGGCGACCAGCGGGGCGCCGAGGGCGAGCAGCAGGAAGAGCACCACCACGGTGAGGGCGGCGGCGCCGACCCGGTCGCGCAGGACGCGGCGGAGCGGGTTCGAGGTGGCGGCGGGCGGGGGCCCGGCCGTGGGCGAGGGCCCGGCCGCAGGGACTGGGACGGTGTCGGCCACTGCCATGAGGCGTAACTCCCGAATTCTTCGCCGCCCCATGGATGAGGGTGCGCGGGTGTGCATTTCCGGTGCGTCCACCGGGGGTTTCCCGGCGGCCGTTCGAGTGCCATTGGATCGGATGCGTCCGAGGTTCCGCAAATCACCTCCGAGGGGTCTTCCCAGAATTCCCGCCGAACTGTTTCGGGAAATGTGGCGGCTTCATTTCGCTGAAACACCGGCGTTGCAAAAGAACGGACATACGAGCACATACCGGACCAGGCGTCCCGCATTCTGAGACCTCCGCCACAGTCCTTCCGGTATTGGTACGATCCGGGTGGGCCGTGACTGGCGCGCAGGGATGGAATCAACCATCGGGAAGCGGCCCCGTGGACCTCACGCGAACTTGCCGAGCGCCTGGGCCCCGTCATCCCCACCAGGAGACCGTCTTGGCCCAGCAGCAGCCCCACACCGCCGCCTCCGTCGCGGCCGACACCGCCTTCCGCAGCGCCCTCGACGTGGTCGCCGGCGTCGAACCGCGGATCGCCGACGCCATCGGCCGGGAACTGGCCGACCAGCGCGCCTCGCTCAAGCTGATCGCCAGCGAGAACTACGCCTCCCCGGCCGTGCTGCTCACCATGGGCAACTGGCTCAGCGACAAGTACGCCGAGGGCACCGTCGGGCGCCGCTTCTACGCGGGCTGCCGCAACGTCGACACCGTCGAGAGCATCGCCGCCGAGCACGCCCGCGAACTGTTCGGCGCCGACCACGCCTACGTCCAGCCGCACTCCGGCATCGACGCCAACCTCACCGCCTTCTGGGCCGTCCTCTCCCAGCGGGTCGAGAGCCCGGCCCTGGAGCGCGCCGCCGTGCGCAACGTCAACGACCTCAGGGAGCAGGACTGGGCGCGGCTGCGCCAGGAGCTCGGCAACCAGCGCATGCTCGGCATGTCCCTGGACACCGGCGGTCACCTCACCCACGGCTTCCGGCCCAACATCTCGGGCAAGATGTTCGACCAGCGCAGCTACGGCACCGACCCGGCCACCGGCCTGATCGACTACGACGCGCTGCGCGAGAGCGCCCGGGAGTTCCGCCCGCTGATCATCGTGGCGGGCTACTCCGCGTACCCGCGGCTGGTGGACTTCCGCAGGATGCGCGAGATCGCGGACGAGGTCGGCGCGACCCTCATGGTCGACATGGCGCACTTCGCCGGCCTGGTGGCGGGCAAGGTGCTGACGGGTGACCACGACCCGGTCCCGCACGCCCACATCGTCACCACCACCACCCACAAGTCCCTGCGCGGCCCGCGCGGCGGCATGGTGCTGTGCGAGTCCGAGCTGGCCGAGCACGTCGACCGGGGCTGCCCGCTGGTGCTCGGCGGCCCGCTCTCGCACGTGATGGCGGCCAAGGCGGTCGCCCTCGCGGAGGCCCGCCGCCCCGAGTTCCAGGCCTACGCGCGCGCCGTCGTCGCCAACGCCCAGGCCCTCGCCGAGGGACTGCTGCGCCGCGGCGGCAAGCTGGTGACCGGCGGCACCGACAACCACCTGGTCCTCGCCGACGTCTCCGGCTACGGCCTGACCGGCCGCCAGGCCGAGGCGGCCCTGCTGGACTCGGGCATCGTCACCAACCGCAACTCCGTCCCGCAGGACCCGAACGGCGCCTGGTACACCTCGGGCGTCCGCCTCGGCACTCCGGCCCTCACCACCCGCGGCCTCGGCACCGCCGAGATGGACGAGATCGCCGACCTGATCCACACCGTCCTGAGCGCCGCCACTCCCACCACCGGCGCGGCCGGCGCCCCGTCCAAGGCCTCCTACGCCCTGGACACCGCCCTCCGCGACGCCATCGCCAAGCGCGCCGCCGACCTGCTCACCCCCTACCCGCTCTACCCGGGCGTCGACCTGGCCTGACCGCAGGCGGCGGACGGACAGCGGACAGCGGACGAACGACAGCGAACAGATGACAGATTTCGAAATCTGTCATCTGTTCGCTGTCATCTGTTCGCCGACGCCCGGCCACCCCCACCCAGCGCCACCCCGGTACCGCCTAGTACTGCAACGACTTGTACTGGAGGAACTCCTCCAGCCCGTGCCGGCCCAGCTCCCGGCCGAGGCCCGAGTTCTTGTAGCCGCCGAAGGGCGCGAGCGGGTTGAAGCGGCCGCCGTTGAGGTCCACCTGGCCGGTGTCGAGGCGGCGGGCGAAGGCGGCGGCCGCCTCGGTGTCGCGGGCCCAGACGCCACCGGCCAGGCCGTACGCGGTGCCGTTGGCGAGCTCGGCGGCGTGGTCCTCGTCCCGGTAGCGGAGGATCGCCAGGACGGGGCCGAAGACCTCCTCCTGCGCCACCGTCATCTCCGGGGTCACGTCGGCCAGCACCGTCGGGCGGACGTAGTAGCCGGTGGGCAGCCCGTCGACCGGCTCCGAGCCGCCGACGACCAGCCGGGCGCCCTCGGCCAGCGCGCCGTCGATGTAGCCGCGCACCCGGGCCAGCTGCCCGGCGTTGACCAGCGGGCCGATCCGGGTCTGCGGGTCGGTCGGGTCGCCCGGGAGGTACCGGGCGGCGGCCTGCCCGGCCAGGGCGACCGCCTCCTCGTACTGGTCCTCGTGCACCAGCAGCCGGGTCAGCGCGCTGCAGGTCTGGCCCGAGTTGGCGAAGACGTTGGCGACGTTCGCCTTGACCGCCCGGGCCAGGTCGGCGCCGGGCAGCACCACGTTGGCCGACTTGCCGCCCAGCTCCAGGGAGACCCGCTTGAGCCCCCGGCCCGCCGTCTCGGCGACCTGCCGGCCGACGGCGGTCGAGCCGGTGAACGAGACCACGTCCACCTCCCGGTGCCCCACGAGCGCCGCGCCCGCCACCGCGCCGGTGCCGGTCACCAGGTTGAAGACGCCCGCCGGGAACCCCGCCTCGTCCACCAGCCGGGCGAACAGCCGGGCCACCAGCGGGGTGTCCTCGGCCGGCTTGAGGACGACCGGGCAACCGGCCGCCAGCGCCGGGACGACCTTGGCGACGATCTGGTGCAGCGGGTAGTTCCACGGCGTGATCGCCGCGACCACCCCGGCGGGCTCGGCGTGCACCACCGAGTTGCCGATCCGCTCCTCGAAGGCGTGATCGGCGAGCAGCGTCACGTAGGAGCCGGCCACGGCCAGCGGCAGCCCGGCGTGCACGGCCCCGGCGAAGCCGACCGGCGAGCCCAGTTCGGCGACGACCGTCTCGGTGATCTCGTTCTGCGCGGCGGCGATCCCGTCCCGCAGCCGGGTCAGCGGCTCCAGCCGCTCCTCGCGGGTGGTCGCGCCCCAACCGCGGGCCGACCGGCGCGCCGCCGTCACCGCCGCGTCGACATCGGTCGTGCCACCGGCCGGCACCGTGGCGAGCACCTGCTCGGTCGCCGGGTTCAGCACGGTGATCGAGCCGGTGTCCCCGGAGGTCCGCCACTCGCCGCCGATGTACTGGTCGCTGTACTCCGCGTACTGCCGCACTGATCGTCCTTTCATCCGCTCAGCCGCCCCGACCGGCAGCGCCGGCCGGAGGCCAGTCAATGCGGCGCGGGCGGCCGCGCGCAAGAGTCAAGCCGGACCGGCGGACCTGCCGGTTACTTCGGGGCGAACCGCGCGGTGTACTCGTCGAACGGCTCGATGCCGACCTCCGCGCGCCGCTCGTCCAGCCGCTCCGGCTCCTGGCACGGCCACGGCACCGGGCGGTCGTCCACCACCGCGCCGATCTGCGTGCCGTAGCGCTGCTCCCGGCCCTCGTTGACCGCCAGCCGGTCCTGGAGGAAGGCCAGGTCACGGGCGCTCGCCTCGCCCCGGGCGACGGCCCCGGCCATCAGCTCCGCCGCCCGCCGCTGCACGTCGAGCCGGCGGTCCGCTGCACGTCGAGCCGGCGGTCCGCGTGCTGCGCCACCAGCCAGGCGGCCCGGGCGGCCTCGGGGCCGACGGTGCGCTCGCTCGGCCAGCCGTGCTCCGCCATGATCTCCGCGAGCCGGTCCCCGTGCCGGGCGGTCAGCCGCCGCCAAGCCGCCTGCTCGGCCAGGTCGGGGCTGTTCGCCAGCCGGGCGCTCGCACCGTCCTCGGCCATCATCCCCACCAGCTCCCGGGCCAGTTCCCCCATGGGTGCGTCCAGCCGCCGTTCCCGCGTCATGCCGATCCGATCCTCGCGTCCGGGCCCTCCTGCCGAGGGCCGCCCGCCACCACGCTAGGCGGGGAATCCGCGACGAAGATCATCCCCGGAGAGGGTGACCCGGGGCGGCCGGCCACGGCAGAATGGATCCACACCGGGAGCGCGGCACACCACCCGCCCGTCCCCGCGAACGCCGAAGGGCCGGTCGGAGGTGCTTGGGTTCTAGGAGTCGTTGCAACACCCCAGTTCAGGGGATGCATTGGACTTCGAGATTCGCAAGGTCCGGACGGCGCAGGGGCCTGTGAAGC
>NZ_JBVITE010000072.1:0-43235 GCF_055575155.1 Kitasatospora sp. NPDC034533 | reverse complement strand
TGGCGAGGGAGTCCAGATCAGGCGTCACAACCGATCTTTGGACTCCCTCGCTTCATGTCATGCGCGCAGGCGAGCCCTTGGCATCAGTCATCTAGCCGGGGCCGGCCGTCGAACTCGCGCCCGGGAACGGCGGCGGCCCGGCGCCCACCGCGAAGGGGGCACCGGGCCGGACCGCCGGCTCAGCCGAGCAGCCGCTTCAGCCGCTCGCCCGCGGCGCCCAGCACCGCACCGGCCTCGGCCAGCCCGGCCGCGCTCACCCCGCCGTCCCGGGCCGCGTCGCGGACCTGGTCGCGGAAGCGGTCGAGCAGCCGCTCCAGCTCGCGGGCCGGGTCCCCGGCCGGGTCGGTGCGGGCCCACGGCGGCAGGTCGGCCGGGGCGGCGCCCGGCCCGTCCCCGTCCAGGTCGATCCGGGTCGCGGTGACCCGCTCGGCCGACCCCGCGGGCTCGTCCGCGCCGTGGCCCCAGCGGGCCGCGTCGGCCAGCCCGGCCAGGCCCTTGGTCAGCTCGGACAGGCCCTCGGCCAGCCCGGTCGGCCAGTCGCCCCTGGCGGCGTGCTCGCGCACCTGCTGCTCGACCCGGCGCTTGATCCGCAGCGCCTCCTGCTGGGCCGCGGTGCGCGAGGCCTTGGCCTGCTCGCGCAGCCGGCGGGCCTCCTCCTCGGCGGCCTTCGCCTTGGCCTTGGCGGCCTTCTCCTGCTCCCGGGCGCGCTTGGCCTGCTCCTTGGCCTGCTGCTTGAACTGGGCGAACTCCTCCTTGGCGCGCTGCCAGGACTCGTTGTCGCCCCAGGGCCCGGCCCACGGATCCCCGGCCCGCTCGGCGCGCTCCGGCCTCGGCGCCTGCTTGGCGGCGTGCCACAGCTCCTCGCGCAGGTCCTTGGCGCTGTCCCGGACGTCCTCCCGGATCGCCCCGGCGAGCTGCGCCACGGAGTCGTGGATCTCCAGCTCCAGCTCGTCCAACTCGCCCTGCCGGGCTTCGAGTTCGGCACGGCCCGGCTCGGTCAGCCGGTACACCTTGCGGCCGCCCTCGGTGGTGTGGGTGACCAGGCCCTCCTGCTCCAGCTTGGCCAGCCGCGGGTAGACCGTCCCGGCCGAGGGGGCGTACAGGCCCTGGAAGCGCTCCTCCAGCAGCCGGATCACCTCGTAGCCGTGCCGCGGGGCCTCGTCCAGCAGCTTCAGCAGGTACAGCCGCAGCCGGCCGTGGCCGAACACCGGGGTCATCTCAGGCCTCCTTGGTGAAGTTGGGCGTGCCGGGGCCGGCCGGGAGCTCCTTGACCACCACCGGGCCGTCGTCCTCCGCGTCGGGGCGGCGCAGCACGGTGACCGCGCCGGAGACGGTGGTGACGTTGAGGCTGCCGCGGCCCTCGCCGAGCCGGCCGGAGATCTTCTTGGCGCCCCAGGTGCTGCTCATCTGGAGCTGCTCGAAGGTGCTGGAGACGTCGCCGCTGGTGGAGCCGGCCTCGACGGTGGCGTCGGCGAGCGAGGGGATGCGGATCACGACCGGGCCGCTGACGGTGTTGACCTTGACGTCGGTCTCGCCGGCCACGTCGAGGTCCAGGGTGACGGCGCCGGTGACGGTGTTGGCCTGGACCCGGTCGGCGGTGCCGGCGATGACGGTGAGCTGCCCGGAGACGGTGTTGACCTTGAGCCGGCCGCCCACCGCCTGGGCGTCCACGTCCCCGGTGACGGTGGAGGCGTCGATCCGGCCGGTCACCCCGGCGAGGGTGGTGCCGCCGTTGGCGCTCTGCACCGAGACGTGCCCGCGGACCCCGGTGACGGTGGCGTCGGCCGACACGGTGCCGACCTTGACGTCGACGTCGGCGGGGACGGTGAGCGTCACGCCGGCGATCCGCTTGCGCTTGAAGCTGCCGAAGAAGCTCTTCACCGAGCCGACCGACTTGAGCCAGTCGCCGAACTCGCCCCAGCTGTTGATGTCCTTGTAGGTGACCGTCAGGACGCCGTCCACCAGGGTCACGTGCAGGGGGTCGCCGACCAGCTCGGTGACCTCCAGGCGGGTCGGGCCCTCGGCCGCCACCACGTTCACCGTGCCCTCGATGGTCCGCACGTGGAGCGCGCGCACCGGCTCGTCGAAGGTGATCCTCTCGGTGCCCTCCACCGTCCACTGGCTCATCTCTGCCGCCTCCCGTTGTCGATCGCGATGTATCGCGTTCTCTTTTAAAGACGATATATCGCGTGCTGGCAGAGTCAAGCGGACCGGACCCCGATCCCGACCCCGATCCGCCCCCGATCCGCTCCGGGCCCCGCCCCTACGGGTGGGCGGGCCCGGACACGCGGGAGGCCCGGGTGGCGGTTGCCTCCCGGGCCTCTCCGCGGCGTTCACCGGGTCACTCGTCGTCCTCGTCGTCGAGCCGCGCCAGCCAGGTGGCCAGTCGCTCGACCGGGACCTCGAAGTCCGGGTTGAGGTCCACGAAGGTGCGCAGCTGCTCGGCCAGCCACCCCAGGGTGACCTCCTCCTCGCCGCGCCGGTTCTCCAGCTCCTCGATGCCTCGGTCGGTGAAGTACACGGTTCGCTCCGGTCGGATGGGGATTGACCTGGTCAGGATAGACCGGTCAGCTCGCCCGCCAGGTGCTGACGGTGACCTTGGCGGCCCCGCTGGTCGGGTCCGCCTGCTCGATCGCCGCGATGGCGATGTTGCGGGTGACCCGGTCGCGGACGCACAGCAGGCGGCCGGGCGCGACCCGGTTGTACGAGAGGTCGGTGTCCGGCCGGGAGTCGATCGCGGCGGCGCACTGCTCGGCGGTGACGGACGGCTCGGTGATCACCGCGAAGTCCGACTTGTCGTCCCCGTAGGAGTCGAAGGCGTTGGCCTTGCTGCTGCCGCCGACGTTGGTGACGCCCAGGCCCCACTTGAGGTCGGTGGAGCGGGGCACCACGGTGCCCGCGTTCAGGTCGATCCGGTAGGTGTCGCTGGCGTACTCGGCGGCGGGGATCGACAGGGACTTCTTGTCCAGCATCGCCGAGTAGCCGGTCGGCCGGGCCGGGGCCGAGACGGTGCTCTGGCCGGACGCGGAGGGCGCGGCCGTCACCTGGTCGGCGGAGGCGGCGGCGCTCGGGGAGGAGGCCGGCCTGGTCGGCGCCGGGCCCTGGGTCACGGTGACCACCGGGGCCGGCTTGGCGTCGGACGCCTTGCCGTCGTCCAGCTTCTTCATCAGCGCCACGCCGCCCGCGGTGCCGCCGATCGCCATCACCAGGGCGACGGTGAGCAGCACCTTCCAGGACACCCCGCCCCTGCGCTCGGGCTTGGCGGCGGGCTCCGGCGCGGGAGCCGGCTCGGCGGTGAACGCCGGGGCGGGCGGCGGGGTGTCGTGGGACGGCGGCTCCGGCCGGAACCGCGCGGTCGGCGGGGTGGGCAGCACCGGGGCGGTCGGCGCCTCGGTGGGCGGCTGCGGGGCGCCGTACGAGCCGACCGGCGGCGGCGCGAAGCCGGGCGGGGGCGTCACGGGCTGCCGCGGCGGCTGCGCGGCAGTGGCCGGGTGGGCCGGGGCGCCGGCCGGCGGCGGGGGAGCGGCCGGCGTCGAGGGCACCGCGGGCTGGGGGGCCGGCGGGGTGGCGGGCGCGGCCGGCAGCGGGGCCGGTGGCGTCCGGGGCAGGTCCGAGCGGCGGGTGATCTCGGTGTTGACCTGGCGCGGCAGCCAGTCCTCGCCGAACCGCAGCTGGCCGCCGACCTCCGGGTGGTTGCGGGCGGCCTGGATGATCTCGGCGGGCTTCGGGCGGTCCTCCGGGCTCTTCGCCAGGCAGCGCTGGACCAGCTCGCGCAGGTCCGCGGGGACGGCCGTCAGGTCCGGCTCCTCGTGCACCACCCGGTAGAGCACCGCGGTGTCCGGGCCGTCGCCGAACGGCGCGGTGCCGCCGGCCACGTACGCGGCCAGGGCGCCGAGCGCGAAGACGTCGGTGGCCGGGGTGACGGGGCGGCCCTGGGCCTGCTCGGGGGACATGAAGGCGGGGGAGCCGATCCGGTAGCCGGTGCCGGTCAGCGCGGTGGCGTCGGCCGCCCGGGCGATGCCGAAGTCGATCACCCGCGGGCCGTCCCCGGCGACCAGCACGTTGGCGGGCTTGAGGTCGCGGTGGACCACCTCGACGCTGTGGATGGCCTGGAGGGCCTCGGCGATGCCGCCGATCAGCAGCAGCACGGTGCGGGCCGGCAGCGCGCCGTGCTCGCGCACCACCTGCTGGAGGGACGGGCCCGGGACGTACGCGGTGACCAGCCAGGGTGCGTCGGAGTCCAGGCCGCCGGAGTCGATCACCTGGGCGGTGTAGAGCCCGTGGATGCGCTGGGCGTTGCTGACCTCCTGGGCGAAGCGGCGGCGGAACTCGCCGTCCTCGGCGAACTCCGGGCGCACCACCTTGAGGGCGACCGGGCGACCGCCCGGGGTGTACGAGAGGTAGACCCGGCCCATGCCGCCGGCGCCCAGCCGGGCGAACAACCGGTAGCCGCCGACGTCCCGGGGGTCCTCCGGGAGGAGCGGCTGGAAGACCGGCGGGAGCTGGCCGGCGTCCCGAGGCGTGTCGGCGGTCATGTGGTGATCCCCCTGGGAGTGCGGTGAGGCGGTACGGCCGGGGCGGCCGGGCGCGGTGACGGGCGCCGGGCCGCCGAGCGGCGAGGCTTAACCTACCGATCCGTCAGGAGCGCGCGCAGCGGGGTTCCGGATTGGTTGCAGAGCTGGGACCCAAGGGACACCTCGACGCCCGCGGCCCCGCCCTCCCGGTGGGGAGAGCGGGGCCGCGGGCGTTCGAACGGCGGGGCCTCGCGCGTCAGAGCGCGAAGACCTCCTCGACCAGCGCCTGCTGCTCGGCGGCGTGCCGCTTGGCCGAGCCGACGGCGGGCGACGAGGCCGCCGGGCGGGCGACGCGGCGCAGACGGGCGTCGCCGCCGCTGCGGCCGATGACGACCTGGAGGTGGTCGACCAGGTTCATCGCGATGAACGGCCAGGCACCCTGGTTGGCCGGCTCCTCCTGGGCCCAGACGAACTGGACGTCGTCGCCGTAGCGGGCCAGCTCCTCCTGGAGCTCGGCCACCGGCAGCGGGTAGAGCCGCTCGACCCGGACGATCGCGGTGTCGGTGACGCCGCGCTCGGTGCGGGCGGCCGCCAGGTCGTAGTAGAACTTGCCGGCGGTGATGATCACCTTGCGGACCTGCGCCGGGTCGACGGTGGTGTCGCCGATGACCGGGCGGAACGAGCCGGACAGGAACTCCTCGGTCGCACTCGCCGCGGCCTTCAGGCGCAGCATCGACTTCGGGGTGAAGACGACCAGCGGCTTGTGGTGCGGGTTGTGCGCCTGCCAGCGCAGCAGGTGGAAGTAGTTCGACGGCAGGGTCGGCATGGCGACCGTCATGTTGTTCTGCGCGCACAGCTGGAGGAAGCGCTCCGGGCGGGCGGACGAGTGGTCCGGGCCCTGGCCCTCGTAGCCGTGCGGCAGCAGCAGGACGACGCCGGAGTGCTGGCCCCACTTCTGCTCGGCGGAGGCGATGTACTCGTCCACCATGGTCTGCGCGCCGTTGACGAAGTCGCCGAACTGCGCCTCCCACATGACCAGCGCGTTCGGGCGGGTCAGCGAGTAGCCGTACTCGAAGCCCATGGCCGCGTACTCCGACAGCAGGCTGTCGTAGACGGTGTAGCGGGCCTGGTCCTCGGTGAGGTACTGCAGCGGGGTGTAGTCCTCGCCGGTCTTGCGGTCGATCAGGACGGCGTGCCGCTGGCCGAAGGTGCCGCGGCGGCTGTCCTGGCCGGCCAGGCGGACCGGGTGGCCCTCCATGAGCAGCGAGCCGATGGCGAGGGTCTCGCCCATCGCCCAGTCGATGGTGTTGTCCTCGACCGAGGCGGCGCGGCGCTGGAGCTGCGGCAGCAGGCGCGGGTGGACGGTCAGCCAGTCCGGGAAGTTGACCTGCGAGGCCGCGATCCGCTTGACCATCTCCTGGGAGATGCCGGTCTGGATGGAGACCGGGAAGTCGGCGACCGGCTTGCCGGCGGTGGTGTCGGCCGGCGCCTGGGCCGCGTCGCGGACCTCGGCGAAGACCTTCTCCAGCTGGCCCTGGAAGTCCTGGAGCGCCTGCTCCGCCTCTTCCATGGTGATGTCGCCGCGACCGATGAGGCCCTCGGTGTACAGCTTCCGCACCGAGCGCTTCTTGTCGATCAGGTCGTACATCAGCGGCTGGGTGAACGACGGGTTGTCGGCCTCGTTGTGACCGCGGCGGCGGTAGCAGATGAGGTCGATCACGACGTCCTTGTGGAACGCCTGGCGGAACTCGAAGGCGAGCCGCGCGACGCGGACCACGGCCTCCGGGTCGTCGCCGTTCACGTGGAAGATCGGGGCCTCGATCATGCGGGCCACGTCGGTGCAGTACATCGAGGAGCGGCTGCTGGCCGGGGCGGCGGTGAAGCCGACCTGGTTGTTCACCACGACGTGCACGGTGCCGCCGGTGCGGTAGCCGCGCAGCTGCGACATGTTCAGCGTCTCCGCGACGACGCCCTGGCCGGCGAAGGCCGCGTCGCCGTGGACCTGGATCGGCAGCACCGGGAAGGTGGTGCCGCCCTGGTCCAGGATGTCCTGCTTGGCGCGGGCGATGCCCTCGACGACCGGGTCGACGGTCTCCAGGTGGGAGGGGTTGGCGGCCAGCGAGACCTTGATGGTCTCGCCGTCCAGGCCGGTGAAGGTGCCCTCGGAGCCCAGGTGGTACTTGACGTCGCCGGAGCCGTGCATCGACTTCGGGTCGAGGTTGCCCTCGAACTCGCCGAAGATCTTGCCGTACGGCTTGCCGACGATGTTGGCCAGCACGTTCAGGCGGCCGCGGTGGGCCATGCCGATGACGGCCTCGTCCAGGCGGTGCTCGGCGGCGGCGTCGATGGTCGCGTCGAGCAGGGCGATCAGCGACTCGCCGCCCTCCAGCGAGAAGCGCTTCTGGCCGACGTACTTGGTCTGGAGGAAGGTCTCGAAGGCCTCGGCCGAGTTCAGCCGGCGCAGGATCCGCAGCTGCTCCTCGCGCTCCGGCTTCGCGTACGGCTTCTCCAGGCGCTCCTGCAGCCACTTGCGCTGCTTCGGGTCCTGGATGTGCATGTACTCGATGCCGACGGTGCGGCAGTAGGTGTTGCGTAGCAGGCCGAGGATGTCGCGGAGCTTCATCATCTTCTGGCCGCCGAAGCCGCCGACGGCGAACTCGCGCTCCAGGTCCCACAGGGTGAGGCCGTGGGTGGTGACGTCCAGGTCGGGGTGCTTGCGCTGCTTGTACTCCAGCGGGTCGGTGTCGGCCATCAGGTGGCCGCGGACCCGGTAGGAGTGGATCAGCTCCATGACGCGGGCGGTCTTGTTGACCTCGTCGTCGTGGGTGGTGGCGACGTCGGTGGCCCAGCGGACCGGCTCGTACGGGATCCGCAGCGACTCGAAGATCTCGTCGTAGAAGCCGTTCTCGCCGAGCAGCAGGCGGTGGATCTCGCGCAGGAACTCGCCGGACGCCGCGCCCTGGATGACGCGGTGGTCGTAGGTCGAGGTCAGCGTCATGATCTTGGAGACGCCCAGGCGGGACAGGGTCTCCGGGGCGGAGCCCTGGAACTCGGCCGGGTACTCCATGGCGCCGACGCCGACGATGGTGCCCTGGTTCTGCATCAGGCGCGGCACGGAGTGCACGGTGCCGATGCCGCCGGGGTTGGTCAGCGAGACCGTGACGCCGGTGAAGTCGTCCATGGTCAGCTTGTTGGCGCGGGCCCGGCGGACGATGTCCTCGTAGGCCTGCCAGAAGCCGAAGAAGTCGAGGGTCTCGGCCTTCTTGATGGCCGCGACGACCAGCTGGCGGTCACCGTTCGGCTTGACCAGGTCGATGGCCAGGCCCAGGTTGACGTGCTCGGGCTTGACCAGGAAGGACTTGCCGTCCTCCACCTTGTAGCTGTAGTTCATGCCCGGCGCGGCCTTGACGGCCTGGACCAGGGCGTAGCCGATCAGGTGGGTGAAGGAGACCTTGCCGCCGCGGGCGCGCTGGAGGTGGTTGTTGATGACGATGCGGTTGTCGATCAACAGCTTCGCCGGGACGGCGCGGACCGAGGTCGCGGTCGGCACCTCCAGCGAGGCGTCCATGTTGGTGGCGACGGCCTTCGCCGGGCCGCGCAGCTGGACCAGCTCGGGGCCGGTGGCGACCGGGGCGGGCGCGGCCGGGGCCGGGGCGGCCTTGGGGGCCGGCGGCGCGGCGGGCGCGGCGGCGAGCGGGGCCGGAGCGGCGGGCGCGGCGGCGAGCGGGGCCGGAGCGGCGGCCGGAGCCGGGGCCGGAGCGGCGGGGGCGGCGGGCGCGGCCGCAGCAGCAGCGGGCGCGGGGGCAGCGGCAGGGGTCGGCGCGGAGCCGGCCTGGGTCGCGGCCTGGGTCACTGGGGTCACCTCGGTACCGGGCTTGTAGTCGGCGAAAAAGTCCCACCAGGCTCGGTCGACCGAGTTCGGGTCCTGGAGGTACTGCTGGTAGATCTCGTCGACGAGCCACTCATTCGGGCCGAAGCCAGTGGAGCTTGCCGAGCTGTTGGGTGTTTCAGGGGACTGTGGCGACACGGCGGCAACCGCCCTCTTCCGCTTCCTTTTGGGATGTTTGGACAGCGGGGATTAAGGCTACGCCCCTGACCGGTGATCGCGCAGTCCCCGAGGCCCAGGCGTCGCCCAGATCACAGTCCTGACCTGCACTTTGGCTGAAAAAGTGCGTTAGAAAGCCGCATCTGAGGGGAAGCGATCGACGCCGAACAGGGCCCAAACCAGGACAAAACCGGACAGGAACTCGGCCAAATCCGCTAGTGATCTTCGCCGCGCTCTGTGT
The DNA here is from genome assembly GCF_055575155.1 of Kitasatospora sp. NPDC034533. NCBI lineage: Bacteria > Bacillati > Actinomycetota > Actinomycetes > Kitasatosporales > Streptomycetaceae > Kitasatospora > Kitasatospora sp. NPDC034533. The sequence goes on along the minus strand of NZ_JBVITE010000072.1, from coordinate 34,435 downwards.
CGGACTTGTGACAAATGTCCTGACCGTCACCTTGACGCTGCCCGGGCAGCCTGACCTCGATCCGGCAGCCGCGCGGGGACTCGGCCACCGCGATCCGCCCGCCGTGCAGGTCGACGGCCCAGCGGGCGATGGCCAGGCCCAGTCCGGTGCCGCCGTCCGCGCCCGGTCCGGCGGCGGTCGGGGTGCCGCTGCGGCCGAACCGCTCGAAGACCCGGGTGCGGTCGGCCGGCGGGATGCCGGGGCCCTCGTCCTCGACCTCCAGCAGCAGGCCGCCGGCCTCGCCCTCCGGCCTGGCCCGCACCGTCACGGTGCCGCCGGGCGGGGAGTGCTTGCAGGCGTTGTCGACCAGGTTGGCGACCACCTGGTGGAGGCGCTCCGGGTCCGCGACGCCGGTCAGGCCGGCCGGGTTCACCTCCAGGGCCAGCCGGACGTCCCCGCGCCGGGAGAAGGCGCCGCCGGCCGTCGCGCCGTCCACGGTGACCCCGCGCAGCACGCCGTCCAGGAACTCGCGCACCTCGAAGCGGCGGGCGTCCAGGTCGACCACGCCGTCGTCGATCTTGGAGAGGTCGAGCAGGTGGGTGACCAGGCGCCCGAGCCGCTCGGTCTGCTCCAGCGCCGCCTCCAGGGTGGCCGGATTGGGCTGGACGACGCCGTCCACCACGTTCTCCAGGACGGCGCGCAGCGCGGCGATGGGCGTGCGCAGCTCGTGGGAGACGTTGGCGACCAGCTCCCGGCGGTGCCGGTCGGCGGCCTGGAGGTCGGCGGCCATCGCGTTGAAGGCGGACGCCAGCTCGCCGATCTCGTCGCGCGAGCTCACCTCGACCCGGCGGCTGTAGTCGCCGGAGGCCATCGCGCGGGCGGCGGCCGTCATCTCGCGCAGGGGGGCGGTCAGCCCGTGCGCGAGGAACTGCATGAAGAGCAGCGAGGCGATCATGGAGAAGACCATGATGATCCGGATCTGGGTCTCGGACCGGATCGCCACCACCACCATCCCGGTGGCCAGGAACACGGAGACGACCACGAGCAGCGCGAGCTTGCCCTTGATCGAGCGGACCGGGTCGAGCGGCCGGATGTCGGCCCAGACCCGGTGGGCGGCGCGGGCGGCCAGGTTCTGCGGCCGCGTGCCGTCGGATTCCCCGTTGCGTTGCTGTGGAAAGGTCATCGTCCCCTGTGGTCCCCGCTGGTGGCACGGCGTCGGTCCCGGCGCGGGCCCCCGGTGGCCCGTCGTCCGAGGGGCGCCGTCAGGAGAGCGGTGCCTCCAGTGCGTAGCCGACGCCGTGGACGGTGCGGATCCAGCTGGCGCCGATCTTCCGGCGCAGCGCCTTGACGTGGCTGTCCACGGTGCGGGTGCCGGAGGCGTCGGTCCAGTCCCACACCTCGGCCAGCAGCTGCTCGCGGGTGAGCACCGCGCGGGGCTGGGCGGCCAGGCAGGCGAGCAGGTCGAACTCGGTGGGCGTCAGGTGGACGTCGCCCGAGGCCAGCCGGACCCGGCGCTGCACGTGGTCGATCTCCAGCTCGCCGAAGCGCAGGCTGCCCAGTGCGGGCGTGCGGGCGGCCTGCTGGGCGCGCTCGACGCGGCGCAGCAGGACGTTGACGCGGGCGGCCAGCTCGCGCATCGAGAACGGCTTGGTCATGTAGTCGTCCGCGCCGACGCCGAGGCCGACCAGCAGGTCCGTCTCGTCGTCGCGGGCGGTCAGCATCAGCACCGGCACCGGGCGCTGGGCCTGGATCCGGCGGCACACCTCCAGGCCGTCGAAGCCGGGCAGCATGATGTCGAGGACCACCAGGTCGGGCTGCCAGGTGTGGAAGCCGTCGACCGCGCCGGGGCCGTCGTGGGCCACGGCGACCTTGAAGCCCTCGGCGCCCAGTCGGGCGGCGATCGACTCGGCGATCGTGGGCTCGTCCTCCACCACCAGGACTCTGCGCTGGCTGCTCACAGTGCCACCGGTGTTGTGGTTGTCCTGCTGAATCTCTGTCACGGTCACGCCACCGCCCCCAGGGCTGCGGGCCGGCCACCCGTGGGGATGGCGGGCTCCGCTCGTAGTCTTGTTCCGTCGTGGACTGTGCCGGGTCCGCCGTCCCGTCGCGCGATCGGGAGCCGAGGACGGATGGTCGGCCGCCCACTTCTCCCGCGCACTTCGCAGCGTACGGACAGCGGATGCTTCCCGGCAGGTGGACCGGACGTTTCCGGCCCGTGGGCCGGCTGTCGGGCCGCCCTCGGGCCCACTGCGCGAGTGGGCACGGGCCGATACCTTACCCGGCGAATTTTCACTGCGTAACGGTACGTATGCAGTCGAGTTGACGCCAAGTCGCCGGTCAGAGGCCCTGCTGCCGCGTTAATCGGGAGAAGGTCTGGACCAATGTCGGGAATCCGGCGGTCCGTCGCGGCGACGGCCTTCACCGTCTTTTCCCAGGTGCCTCTCATAACCTCGACGTACGGTGACCGCGACGACACCCGAAGGGGCGGATTCCGCGCCGCGCGCCGGTACGTTGGGCACCTGCGGGGGCCGGTGGGCGCGAGGCGGAGCGGAGGCGGCATGGCAGGGCTGAGGCGGGGCGTCGGCGGGTGCGGGGCCACGGGTGCGCCGTACGGAATGCTCCGTCTCGGGCTGCGCACCGGCGTCCTGGAGTGGCTGCTGGAACGGGTGCCGACGCCCCGGCGGACGCCCTTCACGCTCGGATATCTCGCCGTCGTGGGAGTCACCACGACGTTCGCCAATGTCGCCGATCCGGAACTCGTCCAGCGCTTGCAGGAAGCCTCCAGTTCGGACGGGCACAACCTGCTCCAGCACCCTTTGCGCGCCCTTGTGCTGAGCGGATTCTGGGTGGCCGGCGAGGTGTGGATGCCGTACCTGTGGGGATTTGCGTTCACGCTGGCGCCGCTGGAGCGCAAGGTCGGCCCCGCCCGGGCGGCGGCGGTCTTCGCGGCCGGGCACGTCGTGGCGACGCTGCTCTCCCAGGGCGTGGTGATCGTCGCCGTGGAGACCGGGCGGATGGCCCCCGAGGCGATGGACCACCTGGACATCGGGGTCAGCTACGGCGTGCTGGCCTGCCTGGGGGCGGTGGCCGGGCTGCTCTCGCGGCACGGGCGGCTGCTGGCGCTGGGCGGCGCCGGACTGATGATCGCCGAGCAGATCGCCACCGACCGGGACGTGGTCACCGGGGTGGGGCACCCGGCCGCGGTGCTCACCGGGGTCGCGCTGTGGCGCTGGCTGCGCCGGGTCGAGCGGCGCCCGCCCCGGCCGCGTCCGGCCACCGTGACGGCCGCCGCGTCCGCCCCCGCGCGGGTGCGCACGGCGCGCTGACGCCGTCACCCGGACGGGTTCCGGCGGGGCAGGGCCGAGCTCGCCATCAGGTTCTCTTGAGGTTCCCTTCATGTGCTTTTGGGGCTCTTTTGACGGAGCCGGGTGCGGCGCATTCCGCGCCGATTCCTGTTCGCTCACGGCGAACCGGGCGCCGGGAACATTCGCCGCCCGCCGATCCTTAGTCAGGTCGACTCAAGTTCGATGACTGGGGAGAGATCATGGCATCCACGTCCACACCGCTCACCCTGCCCGTGCTGCCTCTCGACGACGAGGTCGTCCTGCCGGGCATGGTCGTCCCGCTGGACCTGAAGGACACCGAGGTGCGCGCGGCGGTCGAGGCCGCCCGGGCCGCGGCCGCCGGCCCCGCCAAGCCGCAGGTCCTGCTGGTGCCGCGGGTGGACGGCTCGTACGCCGCGGCCGGCACCCTGGCCACCGTGGAGCAGGTCGGCCGGCTCGCCGACGGCGACCCGGCCGCGCTGGTGCGCGCCGTGCGCCGGGTGCGGATCGGGGTCGGCACCACCGGCCCCGGCGCCGCCCTCTGGGTGGAGACCACGCCCTTCAAGGAGTCCTCCGTCGGCCTGCCGGTGGCCGGCCGGGCCGCCGAGCTGGTCAAGGAGTACAAGGCGCTGTCCACCCAGTGGCTGCGCAAGCGCGGCGCCTGGCAGATCGTCGACCGGGTGGCGCAGATCGAGGGCGTCGGCGAGCTCGCCGACAACATCGGCTACGCGCCCTTCGCCACCGCCGAGCAGAAGCTCAAGGTGCTGCTGGAGGCCGACCAGGTCGCCCGCCTGGAGTACGCGCTCACCCTGCTGCGCGACCACCTCGCGGAGGAGGAGGTCAACGACACCATCCGCAAGGACGTCGAGGAGGGCGTGGCCAAGCAGCAGAAGGAGTTCCTGCTCCGCCGCCAGCTGGAGGCCGTCCGCAAGGAGCTGGCCGAGCTGAACGGCGAGGCCGCCGACGAGGAGGGCGACTACCGCGCCCGGGTCGAGGCCGCCGACCTGCCCGAGAAGGTCCGCGAGGCCGCGCTCAAGGAGGTCGACAAGCTGGAGCGGGCCTCCGACCAGTCGCCCGAGGGCTCCTGGATCCGCACCTGGCTGGACACCGTCCTGGAGCTGCCCTGGAACGAGCGCACCGAGGACGCGTACGACATCGCCGGCGCCCGCGCGGTGCTGGACGCCGACCACGCCGGCCTCGCCGACGTCAAGGAGCGGATCGTCGAGTACCTGGCCGTCCGCAAGCGCCGGGCCGACCAGGGGCTCGGCCAGGTCGGCGGCCGCCGAGGGGGCGCGGTGCTGGCCCTGGTCGGCCCGCCCGGCGTCGGAAAGACCTCGCTCGGCGAGTCCGTGGCCCGGGCGATGGGCCGCCGGTTCGTCCGGGTCGCGCTCGGCGGCGTCCGGGACGAGGCGGAGATCCGCGGCCACCGGCGCACCTACGTCGGCGCGCTGCCCGGCCGGCTGGTGCGGGCGATCAAGGAGGCCGGCTCGATGAACCCGGTCGTCCTGCTGGACGAGATCGACAAGGTGGGCTCCGACTACCGGGGCGACCCGGCCGCCGCCCTGCTGGAGGTGCTGGACCCGGCGCAGAACCACACCTTCCGCGACCACTACCTGGAGGTCGAGCTCGACCTCTCCGACGTCGTCTTCCTCGCCACCGCCAACGTGCTGGAGGCCATCCCCGAGCCGCTGCTCGACCGGATGGAGCTCGTCCGGCTGGACGGCTACACCGAGGACGAGAAGGTCGTCATCGCCCGCGACCACCTGCTCCCGCGCCAGCTGGAGAAGGCCGGACTCGGCGGCGAGCAGGCCACCGTGGACGAGGAGGCGCTGCGCAAGCTCGCCGGGGAGTACACCCGGGAGGCCGGCGTCCGGAACCTGGAGCGCTCGATCGCCCGGGTGCTGCGCAAGATCGCCGCGCAGGCCGAGCTGGGCGAGCGCGAGCTGCCCGCCACGGTCGGCGCGCAGGACCTGCGCGCCCTGATCGGCCGGCCGCACCACGTGCCGGAGTCCGCCCACGAGCCGGCCGAGCGCCGCACCGCCGTCCCCGGCGTGGCCACCGGCCTCGCGGTGACGGGCGCCGGCGGCGACGTCCTCTACATCGAGGCCTCGCTGGCCGACGCCGAGACGGGCGGCACCGGGCTCACGCTGACCGGCCAGCTGGGCGACGTGATGAAGGAGTCCGCGCACATCGCGCTCTCCTTCCTGCGCTCGCGCGGGGCCGAGCTGGAACTGCCGGTCACCTCGCTGCGCGACCGCGGCGTGCACCTGCACGTCCCGGCCGGTGCCGTCCCCAAGGACGGGCCGAGCGCCGGCATCACCATGACCACGGCGCTGGCCTCGCTGCTCTCCGGCCGTAAGGTGCGCACCGACGTGGCGATGACGGGCGAGGTGTCGCTCACCGGGCGGGTGCTGCCGATCGGCGGGGTGAAGCAGAAGCTGCTCGCCGCCGACCGGGCCGGGATCACCACGGTGATCATCCCCAAGCGCAACGAGGCCGACCTGGACGACGTCCCGGCCGAGGTGCTGGAGCGGCTCACCGTCCACCCGGTGGCGGACGTGCGGGAGGTGCTGAAGCTGGCGCTGGAGCCGGCCGCGGTGCTGGTGGCGGCGTGAGCGGTTGGACCGTCTGACCACCTGACCACCTCACCGTCCGACCGCCTGATCGGTGTCCGGGCCGCCCACGCGGCGGCCCGAACACCGATGTCCCCGGGGCCACGGCGATCTGACGGGCCGACGGCATCCCCGCGTGCGACACTGCGGAGATGCCGTCCCCCACGCAGCGCGCCCTGGCCCGGGTGCCCGACCGGCTGCGCCCCTTCCTGGTGCGCCACCGCCGGCTGGTGAAGTTCCTGCTGGTCGGGAGCGGCTGCTTCGTGCTCACCACGGTGATCGACGTCGAGCTCAAGTTCACCGTGCTGGAGCACAAACCGGTGGTCGCGCTGACGGTCGCGACGGTGATCGGCACCGCGGTCTCGTACGTGCTGAACCGCCGCTGGGCCTTCCGGGCGGACGGGCGGCAGCGCGAGGCGCTGATGTTCGCCCTGGTCAGCGCGGTGGCGATCGCCGTCAACGACGTACCGCTGGTGGTCTCCCGGTACCTGCTGGACCTGCGCGAGCCGTACATCGGCCCCTTCCAGCAGGAGGTCGCGGACTTCCTCAGCGGAATGGTCGTCGGCACCTTCGTGGCGATGCTGTTCCGCTACTGGGCGATGCGGCGGTGGGTCTTCGCCCCGCTCGCCGGGGCCACCCCGCTCGCCGGGCCCGCCCGGCCCACCCCGATCCCGGCGGTGGCCCCGGAACCCGGCTACGCTGCACCCGAGATGCCACGGGATGTGCCGTAAAGGGGCGAGGTGAGCGTTGTGCGCGAACCGGACGCCCTCCGGACCGGACCCGCCAGCCAGCAGGGGATGCGCCGGGCCAACCTGGCCCTGGTGCTCGGGGTGATCGCGAGCGGACCGCGCTCGCGGGCGGAGGTGGCCGCCGGGACGGGGCTGACCAGGGCCGCCGTCTCCTCGCTCGCCGAACAGCTGATCGCCGCAGGCCTGGTGGTCGAGGAGGGCCCCGCCACGTCCAGCGGCCGGGTCGGCCGCCCCGGCACCGCCCTCGGCCTCAACCCGGCCGGACCCGGCGGCCTCGGCGCCGAGATCGGGGTCCGGCACCTGGGCGCCTGCGTGGTCGACCTGCGCGGCGAGGTCCGCGCCGTACGCCGCCGGGAGGTCTCCAACCACGGCCGCGAGCCCGCCGCCGTCATGGCCGACCTCGCCGGGCTGCTGAGCGAGGCCGTCACCGAGGCGGGGCTGCGCCCGGCCGGGCTCACCCTGGCCGTGCCCGGGCTGGTCGGCGCGTCCGGCGGAGTGCTCCGGCGGGCCGCCAACCTGGGCTGGCGGGACGTCCCGCTGGCCGCCGGACTGCGACCGGCGCTGCGGGCGGTCGGCGGCGGCCTGGCCGAGCTGCCGATAGAGGCGGACAACGAGGCCAACCTCGGCGGGCTGGCCGAGCGCTGGCTGGGGGAGGGCCCGGAGGACTTCCTGTACGTCTCCGCCGAGGCCGGGGTCGGCGCGGCGATCGTGGTCGGGGGCCGGCTGCTGCGCGGGTCGCGCGGCTTCGCCGGCGAGTTCGGCCACGTGCCGGTGCACCCCGACGGGCCGCGCTGCGCCTGCGGGGCGCACGGCTGCCTGGAGCAGTACGCGGGCGAGGCGGCGGTGCTGCGGGCGGCCGGCCTGACCGGCGCCGGCGGCGACTGGGTGGCACTGCTCGCCGACCGCGCCGGGGCGGGGGACGGGGCGGCCCGCACCGCGCTGGCCGGGGCGGGTGCGGCACTCGGCACCGCCGCCGCCGGGGCCGTCAACCTGCTGGACCCGGCCGAGGTGGTGCTCGGCGGCGGCTACGCCCGGCTGGCGCCCTGGCTGCTGCCCTCGATGCGGGCCGAGCTGGCCGCCCGGGTGACGGTCCGGCCGTGGTCCGCCGACCGGCTCACCGTCTCGCGGCTCGGCCGCCGCGGCCCGCTGCTGGGCGCGGCGGTGCGGGTGGTGCGGGCGGTGATCGCCGACCCGGGGCCGCTCGGCTGACTCGGCGCGGCTCACGGCGGGTTCGGGTCCGCCGGGGGCGGTGTGTGCCGGGCTGGTCGTCCGGGTGGCAGTCCCGGTGGTGGGGCGGCTGTCCGGCTCCCGGCTGGGCGGGCCCGCCGCTGGGCGCGGCAGTGCGGGCGGTGATCGCCGACCCGGGGCCGCTCGGCTGACCGGGGTGCGGCCCGCGAACGCGCCCGATCCCCCGGCCTGGGGAGGCCGGGGGATCGGGCAACGTTCAGCGGTGGGAGGCTCAGGCCTCGGCGGCCGCCAGCTCGCGGCCGCCGGAGCGCGGGCCGCGCAGGACGGCCAGCAGGGCGACACCGATGCCGATCAGCGCCCAGACCACCATGACCAGGATCGGCATCCCCAGGTTGGTGGAGCCGAAGTAGGCGATCGACTTGGTGGCGCTGGTGCCGGCGCCGTTGGGGATCCAGGAGCCGATGGCCCGCCAGAACGGCGGCGTCATCGGGGCCGGGTAGACCCCGCCCGCGCTCGGGTTGCCGAGCACCACGAAGATCAGCACCGCGACGCCGATGCCGAGGATGTCGAACAGGCACTGGAGCGCCATGGTGAACGCGCCGACCGTGAACACCACCAGGGCGCCGATGGCGCTCAGGGCGAGCACCGAGCCCGGCAGGGCGTCCAGCACCGGTCCGGCGATCACCGTGCCGAGGACGCCGGCCCCGATCGAGTACACCGCGAGGACGCCGAGGCGGATCAGCAGGCGGTTGGTGTTGGCGGGCTTGGAACCGGCGCTGATGCCGAGGATCGAGGCGACCAGGTAGCCGCCGACGCACCAGCCGATCACCAGGTAGAAGGCGGAGAGGCCGTTGTTGTCGCCCTTGGCGAGCGGCACCACGTCCTCGACCTTGACGGTCCGGCCCTGGCTCTGGTCGATCGCGGTGGTGATGGACTCGGCGGCCTTGGCGGCGGCGGTGCCGCGGGCGTTGCCGACCAGCAGGGTGTCCTGGGTGGAGGTCGGGTCCACGACCAGCGCGGCGTAGAGCTTCTGCTCCTTGATCAGCCGGGTCGCCGTCTCGGCGTCCGGCGCGGTGGAGGCCCGGACGGCGTCGTTCGGCACCGACTCCAGCGCGCCGACCAGCTTGGGGGCGACCTGCGGCGGGGCGACCACCGCGATCGAGAGGTTCTGCGGGGCGGGCTTGTGCAGCGCCCCGATGTAGGAGGTGATGAAGCCGAGCTGGAGCAGCAGCACTCCGAATACGAGCAGTGCCGCGCGCGGGGTGACCGCGCTCTTCAACTCGGCGACGAAACCCTGCCCCGGGGCTGCCATCCACATCTCCTTGCGTATCGGGGAAAAACGGTACTTCCAGAACCGATACTTCATACCATGAACTAGTTGGCTCGTCGTACCACAACGCGCCGGGCTGTGGCGCGTGCCGCTGGGCGATACTGGCGCGGTGAGCGACGAGGAAGCCCTGGTGGCGGTGGAGCGGGAGGTCGCGCTGATGTTCCGGCGCGGCCGGGCCAGAGTGGCGGAACTCTCACGGCGGGTGCACCCCGGCCTGGAGGGCATGGCGTACAGCCTCCTCGCCTACATCGAGCAGGCGCAGCCGGTGCGGGTGACGGACGTCGGCGTGCACTTCGCCATTGGCAAGGCGACGGTGAGCCGGCAGGTCCGGACGCTGGAAGAACTGGGCCTGGTGGCCCGGGAGGCGGATCCGCTGGACCGCCGGTCCGCGCTGGTCTCGCTCACCGAGGACGGGCGGCGGCGCTTCCTGGCGGCGCGGGACGTGCGGATGCGGCGGGTGCGCGAGGTGATGGGCGACTGGTCGCCGGAGGACGTGGCCCGCTTCGCGGTGCTGCTGCACCGCTTCAACGACGTGCTGGGGGAGCCGCCGGCCGAGTGACCGGGCGGTCCGCGGCGGCGCGGCCGGGGTCCGGGGCCGGCGTCCGGGGGCGGGGCTTTACTTTCCCTTGAAGAAAGTTGCCTAACTCAACCATCCAGTCTTATGGTTGCTTACGGCAACGAAATTTCATGATCCGCGTATCCCGCCCGCCTCGCCGAAGGCCGCCTCGCCGAAGGACCCAGATGACCGTGACCACCGAGGCCGCGAGCGCAACCGCCGCCGCGACCGACAGTCCACAGATGACGCACCGGCAGGTGATGGAGGCCCTCTCCGGCCTCCTGCTCGGCCTGTTCGTGGCCGTGCTCTCCTCGACCATCGTCTCCAACGCCCTGCCGCACATCCTGGCCGACCTGCACGGCGGCCAGTCCGCGTACACCTGGGTCATCACCGCGGCCCTGCTCACCCTCACCGCCTCCACCCCGATCTGGGGCAAGCTGTCCGACCTCGCCAGCAAGAAGCTGCTGCTCCAGATCGCCCTGCTGATCTACGTCGGCACCTCGGCGCTGGCCGGCCTCTCGCAGAACACCGGCGAGCTGATCGCCTGCCGCGCGCTCCAGGGCATCGGCGCCGGCGGCGTCGTGGCGCTCGGCCAGATCTGCCTGGCCGCGATGGTCCCGCCGCGCGAGCGCGGCCGGTACAGCGGCTACTTCGGCGCGGTCTTCGCGCTCGCCACCATCGGCGGCCCGCTGATCGGCGGCGTCATCGTGGACACCTCCTGGCTGGGCTGGCGCTGGTGCTTCTACGTCGGCATCCCGTTCGCGCTGGCCGCGATCCTGGTGGTGCAGCGCACCCTCAAGCTGCCGGTGGTCAAGCGCAAGGCGAAGATCGACTACCTGGGCGCGGTGGTCATCACCGCCTCGGTCAGCCTGCTGATGATCTGGATCACCCTGGCCGGCAAGAACTACGCCTGGCTGTCCTGGCAGACCGCGGCCATGGTCGGCGGCGGACTGCTGCTGGGCGCCCTGGCCGTCGCGATCGAACGCCGCGCGGCCGAGCCGATCATCCCGCCGGACCTCTTCAAGTACCGCACCGTCACCCTGGCCGCGCTGGCCAGCGTGCTGGTCGGCGTCGGGATGTACGGCGCGACCACCTTCCTCAGCCAGTACTTCCAGCTGGCCCGCGCCAAGTCCCCGACCGTGGCCGGCCTGATGACCCTGCCGATGATCCTCGGCCTGGCGCTCTCCTCCGCGGTGGTCGGCCGGCTGATCACCAAGTACGGCAAGTGGAAGGCCTACCTGGTCTCCGGCACCGCGCTGCTCGCGACCGGCTTCGGCCTGCTGGGCACCGCCCGGGCCGACACCAGCTACGTGCTGCTCTCCGTCTACATGGCGATCACCGGCGTCGGCCTCGGCCTGACCAGCCAGAACCTGGTGCTCGCGGTGCAGAACACGGTGCCCCGCAACGAGCTCGGCGCGGCCAGCTCGGTGGTCACCTTCTTCCGCACCATGGGCGGTGCGATGGGCGTCTCCGCGCTCGGCGCGCTGATGACCAACAAGGTCGGCCACTACCTGGCCGAGAACCTGGCCGCCGCGCACATCCCGGCCTCGCCCGCGGCCTCCGGCGGCGGCATCCCCGACCTGGCCAAGCTCCCGGCCCCGATCGTGCCGCTGGTGACGGACGCCTTCGGCCACGGCGTCGGCAACGTCTTCCTGTGGGCCGCCCCGTTCGCGGTGCTCGCCTTCGTCACCGTGCTGTTCATCCGCGAGACGGCGCTGCGGACCACCCAGGAGAACTGACCCGGCGGGCGGGCCGACCGGTCGGGACACGCGAAACGGGCCGGGGAGTGTCGAGACGCTCCCCGGCCCGTTCGCACGCTCGGATCCGGCGGCTACCTTCCGGCGATCAGCGACAGCCCGTAGAGGACGGCCGCGCCGCACAGCGCGAAGCAGACGTACGCGCCGGCCAGGGCGAGCCTGCCGCCGCCGGCGGCCCCGGCGGCCCCGCCGTCACGGGCGGCGCTCGCCGCGGCCTCGCGGCGGGACAGCGCCAGGATGCCGAGCGCGAAGACGGAGACCACGGCGACGGTGACGCCGAAGCTGACGCCGGCGGTCTGGGCCAGGGCGTTCCACTTGATGTGCATGGTGAGTGCTCCTCAGCCGGCCGTGCTCAGGCCGCGACCGTGGTCGAGGCGGGGGTGGGGGTGTTCACCGCGCCGTTCGCCGCGACGTCGACCGGGGCGACCTCGACGGGGGTGACGTCGTTGACGTTGTCCGCGCCGACCGGCTGGCGGCGGGAGATCAGCCACATCGCGCCCGCGCCGGCCACCAGCGCGGCGCCGACCAGGGCGATGCCCCAGTTGCCCTGCTCGGCCACCAGGGCCGCGAGGCCGGAGACCACCGCGGCGGCCGGCAGGGTCAGGCCCCAGGTGTAGACCATGCGGCGCACCAGGCTCCAGCGCAGCTCGCCCTTGGGGCCGCCGAGGCCGGCGCCCATGATGCCGCCGGAGCAGACCTGGGTGGTGGAGAGGCCGAAGCCCATGTGCGACGAGGTCAGGATGACGGTCGCGGCGGCCGACTCGGAGGCGAAGCCCTGCGGCGGACGGATGTCCGCCAGGCCCTTGCCCATCGAGCGGATGATCCGCCAGCCGCCCATGTAGGTGCCGAGCGCGATCGCGGCGCCGGCCGAGACGATCACCCAGGTGGGGGGCAGCGCGCCGTGCGGCAGGGCGCCGACCGAGACCAGGGTCAGGGTGATGATGCCCATCGTCTTCTGGGCGTCGTTGGTGCCGTGCGCCAGCGAGATCAGCGAGGAGGAGAAGACCTGGCCGGTCTTGAAGCCCTTCTCGGTGGTCGCGGCGTTGCCCTTGCGGGTGATCGCGTAGGCCAGCTTGGTGGCGCCCCAGGAGGCGATGCCGGCCACGAAGGGGGAGGCGACCGCCGGGATGAGGATCTTGGTGACCACGGTGTCGAAGTTGACGCCGTTCATGCCGACGCCGACGATCGTGGCGCCGATCAGGCCGCCGTACAGGGCGTGCGAGGAGCTGGACGGCAGGCCGCGCAGCCAGGTCAGCAGGTTCCAGAGGATCGCGCCGGCCAGTGCGGCGAAGATGATCTCGGGATGGACGCCGGCCTTCTCGTTGACGATTCCGCCGGAGATGGTGGTGGCGACCTTCACGGACAGGAACGCACCCGCGAAGTTGAGCAGGGCCGCGATGGTGACCGCGACCTTCGGGCGGAGGGCGCCGGTCGCGATCGCGGTGGCGGCCGCGTTGGCGGTGTCGTGGAACCCGTTGGTGAAGTCGAAGGCGAGCGCCGTGATGATCACAACGGCCACCAGGAACGAGATGTGTTCCATACCCAAACAATCGTCGTAGTTGTCACACGGACGTTGATGACGTCGCGACCGTAGGTCTGCTTGGTAAACGGAAGGTGAACGGGGCCGGGAATCGTGGTTCCCAAGGTTTACTCTCGGTGACCAGGGGCTTTCTTCCTCGTGATCTCGGGCGCGCTGAACTGGACATTAGCGAAGAACCTGGCGGTTCGACCCGATTTGCTGAGACCTGTCTCACAGGTCAATCGAGAATTAACCTCCCGGTCCTCGCGCACCCTGTTTCCGGCGGGTAACCCGTGGGAGGATCTGCGGGATCCGGCAAGCCGGGACAGGGGCAGTGCGCGGCGGGGAGGACCAGAGCCATGGGCGGGGCGCGACAGAGAACCGAGACGACGGCCGTACGGCCCTGGGTGCGGGCGGCGCTGCGCTGCGGAGCCGTCCTCGCGGCAGCCGCCCTCGCGCTGCCGGTGGCCGCCCAGGCCGCCTGGGCCGCGCCCGACCCCGGGATCGGCCAGGTCGCCCCCGGCGCGGACCCGCTCGCCGCCGCCAAGGCCACCCTCGGCCCGATGCTCGACCAGCTGCACGCGCTCTACCAGAGCGCCGAGGCCGCCACCGAGCAGTACAACGGCGCCGTCGCCAAGGTGGCGGAGCAGCAGACCGCGCTCACCGACGTCCAGGGCCGGCTGGACCGCCAGCAGAAGCAGGTGGACGCCGGCACCGACATCGCCTCGCAGCTCGCCGCGGCGCAGTACCGCAACGGGGCCGCCTCCGCCTACGCCGAGCTGCTGCTCTCCAAGGACCCGTACGAGGCGGTCACCATCGCCGAGCTGCTCGCCGCGGCCAGCCGCTCGCAGTCGGAGTTCCTGGACAAGCTGAAGAGCGACCGGGACACGCTGGACGGCCTGAAGAAGGAGAGCGAGGAGGTGCTGAAGACCTCCCAGGCGCTCGTCGCCCAGCAGGACGCGGCCAAGGCCAAGGCCGCCGCCGACCTCGCCGCGGTCGAGCAGCTGGTCTCCTCGCTGACCGGCGCCCAGCGGGCCGAGCTGGAGCAGCTGGAGAAGGCCAAGGCGGACGAGGCGCAGCTGGCGTTCCTCGCCTCCGGGGCGCTCGGCAAGGGGGAGCGCACGCCCTCCCTCCAGGGGCGTGCGGCCGTGGTCTTCGCGCTGGCGCAGCTGGGCAAGCCGTACCTGTGGGGCGGCACCGGACCGGACTCCTACGACTGCTCCGGCCTCACCTCGCAGGCCTGGCTGCACGCCGGCCGGCCGATCCCGCGCACCAGCCAGGAGCAGTGGGCGCAGCTGCCGCACGTGGCGCTCAACCAGCTGCGGCCCGGCGACCTGGTGGTGTACTTCCAGGACGCCTCGCACGTCGGGATGTACATCGGCGGCGGGCTGATCGTGCAGGCGCCGCGGCCCGGGGCGTTCATCAAGGTCTCGCCGATCGGCTCGATGCCGATCCTCGGAGCCGTCCGGCCGGACCCGTCCGGCGCGGCGGACGAGGCGGGCGGCGCCTGGAAGGTGCCGGACCTGCCGTCGGGCTGGGACGCCGCCACGCCGATCGCGCCGAGCCCGGTCAAGCAGGTGCCGGCCCCACCGGCCCCACCGGCCCCGGGCGGCGCGGGGACGCCGCCGACCACGCCGACCACGCCGGGTGGCACCGGCACGCCGACCGACCCGGGGACGCCGACCGACCCGGGGACGCCGACCGTGCCGGGCACGCCGGCCCCGACTCCGACGGGGACGACGCCGGCCACCCCGTCCCCGACCGGCACCCCGGGGACGCCCACCCCGACCGGCACGGGCAGCCCGACGGGCAGCCCGAGTGCGACGGGCTCGGCGAGCGCACCGGCGCCGGGCAGCCCCACCGCCACGCTGCCGCTGGGCACGCCGACGAACTGACCCGGCCGCTCGACGAGGAGGCCGCCCCGCGTCCGGTGACGCGCGGCGGCCTCCGTGCCGTCCGGGGCGGCTACGCGCCGGTGTCGGGGGCGAAGCGGATGACGACGGCCTTGGAGGTGGGGGTGTTGCTGATGTCGGCGGTGGAGTCGAGCGGCACCAGGACGTTGGTCTCCGGGTAGTAGGCCGCCGCGCCGCCGCGGGCGACGGGGTAGTGGACCACCCGGAAGTGCGGGGCGCGCCGTTCCACGCCGTCGGTCCACTCGCTGACGAGGTCGACGTACGCGCCGTCGGTGAGCCCGAGTTCGGCGGCGTCCGCGGGGTTGACCAGGACGACCCGGCGGCCGCCCTTGATGCCCCGGTAGCGGTCGTCGAGGCCGTAGACGGTGGTGTTGTACTGGTCGTGCGAGCGCAGGGTCTGGAGCAGCAGCCGGCCCGGCGGGACCTCGGGGGCGGTCAGCGGGTTGACCGAGAAGTTGGCCCGGCCGGTGGCGGTCGGGAAGGTGCGGGTGTCCCGGGGGCCGTGCGGCAGGGTGAAGCCGCCGGGGCGGCGGACCTTGTCGTTGTAGTCCTCGAAGCCCGGCACGACGCGGGCGATCCGGTCGCGCAGGGCGTCGTAGTCCTCGGCGAAGTCCTCCCAGGGCACGGTGTCCCGCGGCCCGAGCACGGTGCGGGCGAGGCGGCAGACGATCGCGGTCTCGGAGAGCAGGCCGGGCGCGGGCGGGCGCAGACCGCCGCGCGAGGAGTGCACCTGGCCCATCGAGTCCTCGACGCTGACGAACTGGGGGCCGCGCGCGGTGACGTCCCGGTCGGTGCGGCCCAGGGTGGGCAGGATCAGGGCGCGGGCGCCGGTGACCACGTGCGAGCGGTTGAGCTTGGTGGAGACGTGGACGGTCAGCCGGCAGCGGCGCATCGCGGCCTCGGTGACCTCGGTGTCCGGGGTGGCCGCGACGAAGTTGCCGCCCATCGCGAAGAAGACCTTGACCCGGCCGTCGCGCATCGCGCGGATGGTGTCCACCGAGTCGAAGCCGTGCTCGCGCGGCGGCTCGAAGCCGAACTCCTCGCCCAGCGCGTCCAGGAACGCGGTGCTCGGGCGTTCGAAGATGCCCATCGTCCGGTCGCCCTGCACGTTGCTGTGCCCGCGCACTGGGCAGACCCCGGCGCCGGGGCGGCCGACGTTGCCGCGCAGCAGCAGGAAGTTGACCACCTCGCGGATGGTCGGCACGGCGTGCTTGTGCTGGGTGAGGCCCATCGCCCAGCAGACGATGATCCGCTCGGACTTCAGCACCAGCCGGCCGAGTTCCTCGATCTGCTCCCAGGGCAGGCCGGTCGCCGCGAGCACCTCGTCCCGCCCGGTCTCCAGCGCCTGGGCCGCGAACTCCTCGAAGCCGTGGCAGTGTTCGGCGACGAACTCGCGGTCGACCCCGTCGTGTTCCAGGACGATCCGGTTGAGCGCCCGGAACAGCGCGAGGTCGCCGCCGAGGCGGATCTGGAGGAAGAGGTCGGTCAGCTTGGTGCCGTGGCCGGCCAGGCCGCGCGCGTGCTGCGGGTTCTTGAACCGCTCCAGCCCGGCCTCCGGCAGCGGGTTGACGCTGACGATGGTGGCGCCGGCCCGCTTGGCGCGCTCCAGGGCGGAGAGCATCCGGGGGTGGTTGGTGCCCGGGTTCTGGCCGGCCACGATGATCAGGTCGGCCTGGTAGAGGTCCTTGAGGCTGACGCTGCCCTTGCCGACGCCGATGGTCTCGGTGAGCGCCGAGCCGGAGGACTCGTGGCACATGTTGGAGCAGTCCGGCAGGTTGTTGGTGCCGAAGCGGCGGGCGAACAGCTGGTACGCGAAGGCGGCCTCGTTGCTGGTCCGGCCGGAGGTGTAGAAGGCCGCGCCGTCCGGGGTGTCCAGGGCCTTCAGCTCCTCGGCGACCAGCGCGAAGGCGTCGTCCCAGGAGATCGGCGCGTAGTGGGTGGCGCCCTCGTCGAGCAGCATCGGCTGGGTGAGCCGGCCCTGCTGGCCGAGCCAGTAGCCGGAGCGTTCGGCCAGGTCGGCGACGGGGTGGGCGGCGAAGAACCCGGCGCGCACGCGGCGCTCGGTGGCCTCCTCGGCCACGGCCTTGGCGCCGTTCTCGCAGAACTCGGCGGTGTGGGGCTTGTCCGGCTCGGGCCAGGCGCAGCCGGGGCAGTCGAAGCCGTCCGGCTGGTTGACCTTGAGCAGGGTGGCCAGGGTGCGGCGGGCGCCCATCTGCTCGGTGGCCATCCGCAGGCTGTGGCCGACGGCGGGCAGCCCGGCGGCCGCGTGCTGGGGCGCGGACACCTCGGGGGCGTCCTGTGCCGGGTCGCTCTGCGGGGCCTGCTTGGCCATGACTGCGCTCCTCGGTTCCGCTGGTCCGGGCCGCCGCGCCGTCGCGGGGCCCACGCTCCATCCTTCCACCGGCTCCGTCGCGAGGGGAGGGCCGTCGGTAGAGTCTGGGCGTCATGGTGGGGAGGGCGGGGGAGCGTGCGTGCGAGTCGGTGACGTCCTGGACGGCCGGTACCAGCTGCTGGAGAAGCTCGGGCAGGGCGGCTTCGGGGTGGTGTGGCGGGCCGAGGACGCCCGGATGGAGCGCGAGGTGGCGGTCAAGGTCATCGGGCACCACGACGGCGATCGGGCGAAGGCGGCGCTGCGGTTCGTCCGGGAGGCGCACGCGGCGGGCCAGCTCTCCCATCCGCACATCGTCACCGTGCACGACCTCGGCCAGTGCGGGAGCGGTGACGAGCAGGAGGTCACCTTCCTGGTGATGGAGCTGCTCGTCGGGCGCACCCTGACGCAGGTGCTGCGGGAGGGCCTGCCGGAGCCGGAGCGGAGCCTGCGCTGGGGGCAGCAGATCTGCGAGGCGCTGGCGGCGGCGCACGACGCGGGCATGGTGCACCGGGACGTCAAGCCGGACAACGTGATGATCACGGACACCGGGCAGCTCAAGGTGCTGGACTTCGGGATCGCCCAACTGGACACCGGCACAGGGGGGTTGACCACCGTGGGGACGGTCATCGGCAGCCCCGCGTACATGGCGCCCGAGCGGTGGAGCGGCGACCGGGTGGACGGCCGGGCCGACCTGTACGCGGTGGGCTGCCTGCTGGTCGAACTCTGCACCGGGAGGAGCCCGTTCACCGGGAACTCGACGCCCGTACTGATGTACCAGCACCTCAACGAGGTGCCCCCGGCGCTGGACGCGGGCCGGTACGGGCTGCCGCCGCAGCTGCCGGCCCTGGTCGCCGAGCTGCTGGCCAAGGACCCGGCGGACCGGCCGGCCGACGCCCGGACGGTCGCCCGGCGGCTCGCGGACCTGGCCGACGGGAAGGTGCCGCCCGAGCCGACGCCCGCGCCCGCGCCGGAGCCCGAGCCCGCGCCCGAGATCGCGCCTGAGATCGCACCCGCGCCCGCTCCGCCCGCCACGGCCGCGCCCGCGGGCAGCCCGCCGCTGAAGCCGGTCCGGCCGGTGCGGCGGCGTGGCGGGTTCAGGGCTCCGGGTCAGCCGATGCTGAGGCCGGTCGGGCGGGCCCCGCTGGTGTACTCCGAGCCCCGCCGGCCCGGGCGCCCCGCCGCACCGCCGGCGCCGGTCGAGGACGCGGTGGCCGTCCGGGGCCGGCTGCTGGAGACCGCCGAGGCCGTGCGGGACGCGCGGCCGGCGGTGGCGGCGCACCGGCTCGGGCCGGTGGTCGACGCCGCCGTGCGGTCGCTCGGCGCCACCGACCCCGAGGTCGTCACCGCCCGGCGGGACCTCGCCGGGTACCTGGGCCGGTCCGGCCGGGCGGCACGGGCCGTCGAGCTGCTGGAGGGCCTGGTGGAGGACCTGACGTCCGTCTTCGGGGCGATCGATCCCCGGGTCCTGGACGTCCGGTACGAGCTGACCGCTCTGGTCCGCGACAGCGGGGAGGCGGTCACCGCGACCCGGCTGCTGACCGGACTCCTGCCCGAGCTGAGGAACGCCCTGGGCCCCCGGAGCCCGCTCCTCCTCCAGGCCTGGACCGACCTCGCGGGGTGCCACGCCCGGCGGGGCGACTTCCACGCCGCCGTGCTCCGGCTGGAGGAGCTGCTGCCCCGGCTCGTCGAGGTCTTCGGCCCGGCCGACCGCCGCTGCGTGAAGGCACGGGCCGACCTGGCGGAGTACCGGAAGCGGACCGGCTTCCTCCGTGCGTCGCACCGGGCCGTCCGCGCCTGGCGGGTGCGGATCGACCGCGCCGAGGCGCTCCGGCTGGTCCGGTGGATGCGCTCCGCCGGGGAGCCGGTCCCGGAGCTGGCCCGCGAGCTCGAACGCGGTACGGGCGCCAAGGGCCTTGAGGAGCGGGTGGTCTCGGCGCCGGCCTTCGTCTCGGACGAGGACCTGGTGGAGGAGCTCCTCGGGCCCTGAGCGCGGCCGTTCACGCCGCCAGCGCCGGTGCCGCCGGGAGCGCGGCCAGCGCCCGGAGCAGGGCGCGGGCGGCCGCGTCGTTCTGCCGGAAGCTCGGGGCGTCGGTGCGCGGCCGGGCGAAGGCGGCGGCCGAGCGCTGGCTGGTGTGCGGGCCGAGGGCGGTGCGGCGCGGGTGCGGGGCGCCGCCGAGGGCCGGGTCGAGCAGCCGGCCGTCGGCGGGGGCGATGGTGACCAGGCCGGAGCGGTGGGTGTGGTCCGGGTCGGTGATCACCTCCTCGACGACCCGCCCGGCGCGGTGCAGCTCGGCCAGCAGCGGATCCAGGGTGCGGCCCAGCGCGTGCTTGGGCAGGTACGCCTCGACCAGCGCCGTCGCGCGGACCAGGTGGCCGGGCACGGTGGAGCCGGAGGCCTGCCAGGTGCCGCTCGCCTCGTCCCGCTCGATCCGGACGTTCGCGCCGAGGAAGCGCACCACCCCGGCTTCGGAGAGGGCGAGCAGTTGGCGCAGCCGGAAGCCGGGCGGGCCGGAGGCGAGGAAGCTGAAGTAGCCGAAGAACCACTCGTCCACCTCCTCGGCGATCGAGCGGGCGGTGAGCCGGCCACTCGCGGTGATCCGGGGGAGCTGGCCGAACAGCGAGAGCAGGGCGAGGAAGGCGCCGAGGTCGGCGCTGTGCGCCGGGTCGGCGCGGCGGTCGGCGTCGGCGGTGACGTACTCGCGCAGATGGTCCTGGAGCTCCTCGGCGCTGCCGAGTTCGAGCCCGGCCAGCGGGTGGTCGAGCCGCTCGAAGTCGATCCGGTCGGCCGGGTCGGGCACGGCTTCGGCGACCAGGGCGGTGAGTTCGGGGGTGTACCAGCCGTGCCGGTCGTACCGGGTGAGGAACTCCGTCCAGGGCAGCGCGGTGCGCTCGGGGTGGGCGTGGAACAGCTCGTGGTAATGCCCGAAGCCGATCTCCTTGGCCATCAACGGCCAGAAGTCGCGCCGGAGTTCGAGCTGTCCGCCGCGGGCGAGCACGGCGTCCACGGCGGCGGCGTCGAAGTACCGGGGGAGCGGGGCGGGCGGCCCCTGGAGGCGGTAGCCGGTCTTGGAGTGGTACGGGACACCGCGCCGGGAGCCGAGGTGGAGCACCGGTTCGCGGCCGGACGGGAGGTAGCGCAGCGCGGGCCCGTCCCCGGTGGGCTCGAAGCGGCCGCCGCGGCCCTCGGTGAGCAGGGCGACCAGGTCCACCGAGGCGAGGCCGAGGCCGCGCAGCACCACCTGTTCGCCGGGGGCGATGCGCTCCAACTCGGCCGCCACGTCGGCGGAGTAGGCGGGCGGCAGGTGGAAGCGGCCGTGCCGGGCGGCGAACTCGGCGTCGGCGGCGTGGCGCGGGTGCGGGGCGGAGTCGAGGTGGCCGAGGGTGAGTGCGACGTGGTCGGCGGTGAGCGTCCGGTCGGTGAGGTGGACGGTCTGCGGGCCGTCGGCCGGGCCGTCGATCCGCCGGACGGTGTCGCGGTGGACGGTGACCGCGACGTGCGGCGGCAGGTCGGCGACGGCACGGCGGAACACCCAGTCCAGATAGGCGCTCTGGGCCCGGCGGGTGGGGAAGTCGGTGGGGGCGAGGGTGCGCAGTTCGGCGCGGACGGCCGGGTCGGCGACCTCCCGGTAGGGCGCGAACTCCTCCTGGCGGCGGGCCCATTCGGCGAGCGAGGGGCCGGGGCGGACCGGTCCTTCGAGGGTGGAGCGCTCGTCGGTGAACATGGTGACGTCCTCGGCCATGGAGTTCATCCGCAGCAGCGGGGACTGCTCGTGGCGCCAGATCCGGCCCCCGCCGGGCGGGTGCGGGTCGACCAGGTGGATCTCCAACGGCCGGTCCTCGGGCAGGAGTTCACGGGCGTTGGCGGCGATCCGCTCCAGCAGCCCGGTGCCGCGCGGGCCCGCTCCGACGATCACCAGGGTGCTGCCGCCGGTGATCCGCTCGCCGCGCTCACTCATGGGCCCGCACCACCTTGGCGAAGGCCGCCCGGGCCCGCTGGAGCGGGGTGGGCGGCAGCCCGTCGCGGGTGGCGCCCCGGGCGAAGTGCCGTTCCACGTAGTACTGGCCGATGGACAGCAGGGTGGTGACGACCAGGTACCAGAGGGTGGCGACCATCAGCATCGGGATGACCTGGTACGACTGGAGGTAGACCAGCTGCACCGAGTACAGCAGGTCGGAGACGGCCAGCACGCTGACGATGCTGGTGCCCTTGAGCGCGCCGATCAGCATGTTCCCGGCGGTCGGCACGATCGCCCGCATCGCCTGCGGCACCACGATCCGGCGCAGCACCCGCCACCGGCCGAGGCCGAGCGCGGCCGCCGCCTCCAGCTGCCCGCGGTCCACGGAGAGGATGCCGCCGCGGATCACCTCGGCGGCGTACGCCGTCTCCAGCAGGGTGAGGCCGATGACGGCCGTCAGCGTGGGGCCCATCAGGTTGACGGTCTTCACCGTGAGGAACTCGGGGCCGAACGGGATGCCGAGGCCGAGGGTCGGGTAGAGCGCGCCGATGTTGAAGAAGAACAGCAGCTGCACCAGCGGCGGGGTGGAGCGGAACACCCAGATGTAGCCCCAGCTGAGCGTGCGCAGCACCGGGTTGGTGGACAGCCGCATGGTGGCGAGGACGGTGCCGAGCACGAAGCCGAGGGCGAGGGTGACGGCGGTCAGCCACAGGGTCAGCGTGAGGCCGTCGAGCACCGAGCGGGCGGTGAACCAGTCGGCGACCACGCCCCACTGGAAGGCCTTGTTGCGGATCACCGAGTTGACCGCCATCGCGGCCAGCAGCAGCGCGACGGCGGCGGCGGCCCACTGGCCGGGCTTGCGGCGGGCGACGATCCGGGCCTCGGTGGCGGGCGGTGCGGAGGGAGGCCCGCCGGAGTGGCCGGGCGCGGAGGGCCGGTCGGGGGCGGGAAGGGCGGGCAGGACGTCCTGCGGGGTGGCCATGGCGGCGGCTCCTGGGCGGAGTGCGGGTGGGAGGAGGTACGGCGGTGGTCACGTACGCGGGCGCGGCCCGTGTCCCTCAACACGGCCGGCGCATGGCACTGCACTCCGCGCCGATCGTACGCATGCGCGATCGACGGCTGTCAAGGGTGATCGGAGCGCCTGGCCATCCGCCCGAAACACCTCGGAAACGCGACGGGAGATCGCAACAGTGCGGCAATGACGGGTGGTTGACGTACCGATCGGCCGACTGCTCAACTTGAGGCCATGTACGCCGAGCAGCCCCTGGTCACCCGCGACCACATCGACTTCGGTCGGGTGTGGTCCGCGGCGTGTCGCGGCTGACCGGACGGCGGGCCGCCCGTCCGGCCCCGATCCCGCTCGGCCCCGGTCCCCTCGGGCAGCCCTCCCTCGGCTCGCCCGCAGGACGTGACTGACGCTCCGTCGATTCCGCACCGTCTCCGACGGTTCCGCACTGCGCTCCGGCCGCACTCCACCGCTCCCGCCGCCGCGTACCCCCGCCCGGCGGCCGTGGCCCCGCCACGGCCGCCGCCGGCGCTGCCCACCCCGAAAGGTCCTGCCATGTCCGCCGAGTTCCTCCGGGTCGCCATCGACGATCCGCTGGCCGAGCCGCTGCTGCGTGAACTCACCCACGAGTACGTCACCCGGTACGGCCCCGAGGGGCGCGAGGAGATGACCCGCTACCCGGGCGAGGCCTTCGCCGAGCCGCACGGCGTGCTGCTGCTCCTGCTGGAGGACGGCGAACCGGTGGCCGGCGGCGCGTACAAGCGGTACGACGAGCACACCGCCGAGGCGAAGCGGGTCTGGACGCACTCCGCGCACCGCCGCCGGGGGCTGGCCCGCCGGGTGCTGGCCGAGCTGGAGCGGACGGCCGCCGCGGCCGGGTACACCCGGCTCTACCTCACCACCGGCCCGCGCCAGCCCGAGGCCAGGGGCCTCTACCTGACGGCCGGCTACACCCCGCTGTTCGACGTCTCCGCCGATCCGCTGACCCTCGACCTGCTGCCCTTCGAGAAGCGACTGCCCCGGTGGCGACCGCCCGGGCGGCGACCACCCGAGCAGCGGCCGTCCGAGCGGCGGCCGCCCCTCGGACAGCCGCAGTCGCCCGTGCCGGCCCCGACCTCCTGAAAGGCCCCCCGTGAGAACCACCACCGTCCGCCGCCTGCTCGCGACCACCGCCCTGCTGCCGGTCCTGGCCCTGGCCGCCTGCGGCTCGGACCCGAAGATCGCGAGTGCCGCCGGGACGGGCGGTCCGGCCGCCACCGCCACCGAGGACGTCGTCGCCGGCCTGGCGAAGTCGGAGGCCGCCGCCGCGCTGCTGCCCGAGGACGTCCGCAAGGCCGGCACCCTGAAGTTCGGCTCCTCCTTCGGCGCACCGCCCTCCGCGTTCCACGTCGACCAGGACGGCAGGAAGCCCGCCGGGATCGACGTGGACTTCACCGACGCGGTGGCCAAGCTGCTCGGCCTGACCGTGCAGCGCGAGGAGGCCGCCTTCGAGACCATCCTGCCCGCGCTGGACAGCGGCAAGTTCGACGTCGGCACCGGCAACTTCGGGGTCACCACGGCCCGGCTGAAGACCATCGACTTCGTCACCTACATCGACGACGGCCAGGGCTTCGCGGTGAAGCGGGACAACACCGCGATCCAGCCCATCACCGACCTGGTCCAGCTGTGCGGCCTGGTCGTCGGCACCGGCGCCGGCACGACCTTCGAGACGACCCTGAACAGCCGGAAGAACGTCTGCACCGACGCCGGGAAGAAGCCGTACGAGGTCAGGGCGTTCAGCGAGAGCGGCGCCCTGCTGGCCGGTCTCCAGCAGGGCCGGGTGGACATCGAGATGTCCACCATCAACGGCCTGCGCCACCAGGCCGCGCAGGAGGCCTCCGGGACCCGCTTCCTCGGCGAGTTCCACCGCCTCGACGTCGGCTTCGCCCTGAAGAAGGGCTCGCCGCTCGCCCCGGCCCTCCAGGCGGCCGTCAACCAGCTGATCAAGGACGGCACGTACGAGCGAATCCTGCGCAAGTGGGGGGTCGCCGATTCGGCGATCAAGGAGTCGCAGATCAGCCCGCCCGAGCACGCCTGACCCAGCGCACGCCTGACCCCCGAGCACGCCCGACCACAGGGTCCGGCCGAAGGAGCCCCGATGACCGTCAGCACCGCAGCGCCGCCGGCCCCGTCGAGACCGGCGGCCGCCCTCGACCTCGACGACCTGGACGGTCTGCGGACCGTCCCCGCCCGGCACCCCTGGCGCTGGGCCGTCGGCCTCGCCGCCGTGGTCGTCCTCGCCCAGTTCGCCCACGGCCTGGCGACCAACCCCGGCTGGGACTGGGCCACCTTCCGGCTCTACTTCACCGCCGACACCATCCTCCGGGCGATCGGGCGGACGCTCGAACTCACCGCCTACGGCACGGTGCTGGGCTTCCTGCTGGGCGCCGTGGTGGCCGCGATGCGGCTGTCCCGCAGCGCGATCCTGCGGTCCGTCGCCTGGGCGTACGTGTGGGTGTTCCGCTCGATCCCGCTGATCGTCCAGCTGGTGTTCTGGTTCAACCTCTCCTACCTGTACAAGCGGTTCGGGATCGGCATCCCGTTCGGCCCGACCTTCGGCGACGTGGAGACGGTCGGGGTGCTCGGCGCGCTCGGCGCGGCGGTGCTCGGCCTCGGGCTGCACCAGGCCGCGTTCGCCGCCGAGATCATCCGCGGCGGCATCGTCGCGGTCGACGCCGGCCAGCGGGAGGCCGCCGCCGCGCTCGGCATCCCGCGCTGGCGCCAGGGCTGGCGGATCGTGCTGCCGCAGGCCATGCGGGGCATCCTGCCGGCCGCCGCCAACGAGGTGGTCTCGCTGCTCAAGGGCACCTCGGTGGTCTACGTGATGGCCATCGGCGAGCTCTTCTACCAGGCCCAGGTCATCTACGGCCGCACCGGCCGGGTGGTGCCGCTGCTGATGGTCGCCACCGTCTGGTACGTGCTGCTGACCACCGTGCTCTCGATCGGCCAGTACTACGTCGAACGCCACTTCGCCCGCGGCGCCGAGCGCACCCCGCCGCCCACCCCGTGGCAGCGCGTCCGGGCCTTCGCCCGGAGCCTGCCGGACCGCACCCGGCCCGCCGCCCGCACCTCCGGAGGACAGTCGTGACCACCCTGACGAAGCCCGAACCCGCCCCCGTCGGCCCGGCCTCGCAGGCCCCGATGGTGCAGGTCCGCGGCCTGCACAAGAGCTTCGGCCGGCTGGAGGTGCTCCGCGGGGTCGACCTGGACGTCCCGGCCGGCTCGGTGACGGTGGTGCTCGGCCCGTCCGGCTCCGGCAAGTCCACCCTGCTGCGGGCGATCAACCACCTGGAGAAGCTGGACCGCGGCCACGTCGCCATCGACGGCGAGCTGATCGGCTACCGGCGCTCCGGGGACCGGCTGTACGAGCTCAAGGAGCGCGAGGTGCTGCGCCAGCGCACCGGCATCGGCTTCGTGTTCCAGAACTTCAACCTGTTCCCGCACCTCACCGTGCTGGAGAACCTGGTCGAGGCGCCGGTCGCCGCGCTGCGCCGCCCCAGGGCCGAGGCCAGGGCGACGGCGCTGGCGCTGCTGGAGCGGGTCGGGCTGGCCGACAAGGCCGCCGCCTACCCCCGGCAGCTGTCCGGCGGGCAGCAGCAGCGGGTGGCGATCGCCCGGGCGCTGGCGCTGGAGCCGAAGGTGCTGCTGTTCGACGAGCCCACCTCGGCGCTCGACCCGGAGCTGGTCGGCGAGGTGCTGGACGTCATCAAGGACCTGGCCCGCAGCGGCACCACGATGATCGTGGTCACCCATGAGATCGGCTTCGCCCGCGAGGTGGCCGACACCGTGGTCTTCATGGACGGCGGCGTGGTGGTCGAGCAGGGCCCGCCCGCCGAGGTCCTGGACCGGCCGCGGCACGAACGCACCCGGGCCTTCCTGGCCAAGGTCCTCTGAACCGCTTCCCCCCGACCCCCTTCCACCGAGCAGGAGCCACGCCATGCCCGTACCCCGTCGCGCCCTCGTGACCGCCGCCGGCGCGCTCGCCGCCGCCCTCGCCCTGGCCGGCTGCGGCAGCGGTGCCACGGGCGCGGCGGCGGAGCTCGCCCCGGCCAAGGGCGGCAGCACCGCGCCCGACGGCACGGTGGTGAACCTGTCGCCGAACCAGAACCGGATCACCACGCCCAAGGTCGAGGCGATCGCCGCGCTCGTCCCGGAGGAGATCAGACGCAAGGGGACGCTGAGCGTGGTCGACTCCCTCGGCACCACCCCGCCGCTGGACTTCTACGCCGACGACGACAAGACGATCATCGGCGTCGAGCCGGACCTCGCGGAGCTGATCGGCAACGTGCTGGGCCTCAAGGTCGAGTTCAACCCGGTCTCCTGGGAGAACATCTTCGTCGGCCTGGACAGCGGCAAGTACGACGTGGGCCTGTCCAACATCACCGTCACCGAGGCGCGCAAGGAGAAGTACGACTTCGCCACCTACCGGCTGGACGTCCTGGGCTTCGAGGCCAAGAAGGGCAGCGGGATCAAGGTCACCGGCGCGAAGGACCTCGCGGGCCGGTCGGTCGGCGTCAACAGCGGCACCAACCAGGAGAAGCTGCTGGTCTCCTGGAGCGAGGAGAACGTCAGGAACGGCCTCAAGCCGATCGACATCAAGTACTTCCAGGGGCCGGAGTACTACCTGGCGCTCTCCTCCGGCCGGATCGACGTCTACACCGGACCCAACCCCAGCCTGGCCTTCCACGCCGTGCAGACCGGCGAGACCGAGATCGTCGGCACCTACTCCGGCGGCGGCGCGGACGTCCTCGGCAAGATCGCGGCGACCACCAGGAAGGACAACGGGCTGGTCAAGGCGCTGAACGGGGCGATCGACGAACTGATCAGGAACGGCACGTACGGGCAGGTGCTCAAGCGCTGGGGCCTGGACGGCGAGGCCGTGCCGAACTCCGAGATCAACCCGCCCGGACTGCCCAAGCCCAAGCCGTAGCCCACGCCGGGTCCGAGGCCGTGGCCCACGTCGTGGCCCGCGCCGGAGCCGGGGCCGTGGCCGCCCGGGTTCGTTCACCCGTTCGTCCCCGGCCGCCGCTATGGTGACCCCTCCGACCCGCCCGGCGGCGAACGCCGGGCGGGCGCGGTCGAGTTGGGGGAGGGCATGGAGAAGGGCGAGGTGCTCGGCGGTCGCTTCCGGCTGGAGCAGCGGCTGGGCAAGGGCGGGTTCGGCGTGGTCTGGCGGGCGACCGACACGACGATCGACCGGGAGGTCGCGGTCAAGGTGCTGCTCGCCGAGCACGCCACCGACCGGGAGGCGGTCGGCCGGTTCGTCCGCGAGGCCCGGACGGCGGGCGGCCTCAGCAACCCGCACATCGTGACCGTCTACGACTACGGATGGACCGAGACCGGCGCCGGCAAGATCCCGTACCTGGTGATGGAGCTCGTCCGCGGCCGGGCGCTGTCCGAGGTGCTCAAGGAGGGCCCGCCGGACCCCAAGCAGGCGCTGCGCTGGATGCGGCACGTGTGCAAGGCGCTGGACGCCGCGCACCGCTCGCGGGTCGTCCACCGGGACATCAAGCCCGAGAACGTGATGATCGCGGACGACGGGCAGCGGGCCAAGGTCCTGGACTTCGGCATCGCCCTGCTGAGCACCCAGACCGTGCGGCTGACCTCCACCGGCAACGTGGTCGGCACCCTGCCGTACCTGGCGCCGGAGTGCTGGTCCGGCGGCCCGGTGGACGGCCGGGCCGACCTCTACGCGCTCGGCGTCATGCTGTACCAGGTCTGCACCGGCGCCCGCCCCTTCCGCGCGGCCTCGGCCGCCGAGTTCATGTACAAGCACCTGGAGGAGGTCCCGCCGCGGGTCCGCAGCAAGGACCCGGAGCTGGCCGACCTGATCGCCGGGTTGCTCGCCAAGCGGCCCGAACAGCGGCCGGGCAGCGCCGCCGAGGTGCTGGAGCGGCTGCGCGGCATCCGGCCCGGGATGCTGCGCCCGGACGACCCCAGCCCGGAGCAGCTGCGCCGGCGGGCCGACCGGGCCTGGCAGCACGGCAGCGCGGGCGAGGTGGCACAGGCGGTGGAGATCCTCGCCGCGCTCGTCCCCGACTTCGCCCGGATCTGCGGCCCGGACGACCCGCGCACCCTGCGCACCTGCCACGACCTGGCGCTCTGGCTGGCCCGGGACGGCAGCCCGGGCGCCGCCGTCGCCCTGCTGGACGAGCTGGCCCAGGCGCCGGGCGCCACCCCGCAGGCCCGGGCGGACGCTCGGCGTGACCTCGCCCACTGGCAGCGGGAGGTCACCCGGCACGGCCCGGGCCGCGCGCGGGAGGACCTACACCCGGGCGTGCTGCGCGGCGGCGGCGCGCAGGGCGGCTGAGGCGTCCCGGGCGATCGGGTCGCCGTGCCCGAACACCACCGTCTCCACCGGCAGCTCGGCCAGCCGGTGGAAGGAGGCGAGCGCCCGCGCCGGGTCCGTGTTGAACACCCCCGGCATGGTCCGGCCCTGGACGTTGGCCACCGTGTCCCCGGTGAACAGCACACCGGGGCCGGGCAGGTGCAGCGCGATGCTGCCGTCGGTGTGCCCCGGCACGTGCAGCACCACCGCGCCGCCGCCGATGTCCAGCACGTCGCCGTCCTCGACCTCCCGGTGCACCCGGCAGGGCTCGGCGGGCGGGATCGGCGGCAGGCCGTCCCACAGCTGCTGCTCGAAGGGGCTCAGCACCGGCGGCGGCGCCGGCTGCTCGCGCCGGATCACCGGGGCGTCCAGCCGGTGCGCCACCACCTGGGCGCAGTACCGCCGGGCGAGCACGGCGGCCGATCCGCTGTGGTCCTCGTGGTGGTGGGTGAGCACGATCCGGCGCAGTGCGGCCGGCTCCTGTCCGGTGGCGC
This sequence comes from Kitasatospora sp. NPDC034533, assembly GCF_055575155.1. Lineage (NCBI taxonomy): Bacteria > Bacillati > Actinomycetota > Actinomycetes > Kitasatosporales > Streptomycetaceae > Kitasatospora > Kitasatospora sp. NPDC034533. The sequence goes on along the minus strand of NZ_JBVITE010000072.1, from coordinate 5,315 downwards.
GGATGCCCTGTTCGATGGCGTCGGCCGAGCCGGCGATGCCGGTGTCGACCAGGGTGAGGCCGTGTTCGTCCCGCCAGAGGTAGGCGGCGCCGAACTCCAGTGTGATCATGTGCAACTCGTCGCGTACCCGGATGATCTCCATGCCAGGCATCCTGCGCCCCGCGGCGCCCCGGCACGCCCGCGTTCGCCCTGGGCGTGCGGGCGTCAGCCGTTGGGCGCAGTCGGATCCGTACGGATCCCGCCCATCGGGACGGTCTGGTCCGCCGCCCGGGGCGTTGGTATACCTCGTTCCCGGACTCGGGAGCGGCGCCCGTGCCGCTCCGGCGAGCCGTGACGAAAGGCTGGTGACGGATCGATGAAGCTCCTGCGCGTCGGACCCCCGGGCGCCGAACGCCCGGTCGTCCTGGGCGAGAACGGCACCGCGTACGACCTCTCAGGGCGCGTCCGCGACCTCGACGGGGCCTTCCTGGCCGGGCTGGACCCGGCCGCGCTGGCCCGGGACGCGGCCTCCGGTGTCCTGCCGGTGGTCGACCTCGACGGCCTGCGGGTGGGCGCACCCGTGGCCCGGCCGGGCAAGGTGGTCGGCATCGGGCTCAACTACCGCGACCACGCGGCCGAGGCCGGGGCGGCGATCCCGGCGGAACCGGTGATCTTCCTCAAGCCGAGCTCCACCGTGGTCGGCCCGTACGACGAGGTGCTGGTGCCGCGGGGCGGCGAGAAGACCGACTACGAGGCCGAGCTCGCGGTCGTGATCGGCCGCACCGCCCGCTACCTGGACTCGCACGCGGAGGCGGCCGGGGTGATCGCGGGCTACATGATCGCCAACGACGTCACCGAGCGGGCCTTCCAGTTCGAGCGCGGCGGCCAGTGGGACAAGGGCAAGTCGGCGGAGACCTTCACCCCGCTCGGCCCCTGGCTGGTCACCGCCGACGAGGTGGCCGACCCGCAGGCGCTGACCCTGCGGCTGTGGGTCAACGGCGAGCGGCGGCAGCACGGCAGCACCGCCGAGATGATCTTCCCGGTGTACGAACTGGTCCGCTACGCGAGTCAGTTCACGGTGCTGGAGCCCGGTGACGTGGTCATCACCGGCACCCCGGCCGGGGTCACCCTGGGCCGCCCCGGCACGCCCTACCTCGCCCCCGGCGACGTGGTCGAGATCGAGATCGACGGACTCGGCCGCCAGCGGCAGGTGCTCGGCAAGGCGTAGGCGCGCCGGCCGGCCCCGACCCCTGGCACGGGGGTCGGGAGCCTCACGGGCGCTCCAGCACCGCCCGCAGCCGCTCCGCCCGCTCGGCCCGCGGCCCCTCCAGCGCCAGCAGGCCCGCCAGCACCTCCGCCGTCTGCGGATCGTGCAGCGCCGTCGCCGCCGCCATCGCGGTGAACTGGTCCACCAGCCAGTCGCGCAGCTCCGCCACCGGCAGCGCCCGCCCCTCGTCCAGCCAGCTCAGCGACGCGCCCTCGACCACCGCGATCCACGAGCGCACCAGCAGCGTCAGCCGGGGCCCGGCCTCCCGCACGCCCAGGTGGCGCAGGGTGCGCCGCAGCGCCACCCGCCGGACGTCGTCCACGATCGCCGAGGTGCGGGCCGTCTCCACCACCGAACCGCCGCGCAGCAGCGCCGAATAGCCCGCCTCGTGCTCGACCACGAAGGCGAAGTAGCCGTCCAGCACCGCCGACAGCTGCTCGGACGGCGTCCCGCTCACCGGCACCGCGAACCGGCTGGTCAGCTCCTGCGCCGCGGAGCGCAGCGCGGCCTCGTACAACTGCTGCTTGCCGCCCGCGAAGTAGCGGTACACCAGCGGGCGGGAGGCCCCGGCGGCCTCGGCGACGTCGTCCAGGCCCACCTCCTCGGGCGGCCGGGAGGCGAACAGCTCCAGGGCGACCGCGATCAGCTGCTCGCGCCGCTGCTCGACCGGCAGCCGCCGGTAGCCGGTGCGGCGCGGACGGGGCTCGGACTCGGCCGGGGTGGGTGACTGGGCGACGGCCGGGGCGGGGCTGGCTTCCATGGCGGCCAGCGTAACGGGCGTGCTACGGATCGGAACCGGTCGTGCCGAACGGATTTCCCGGCCGGGACCAGGCAAAAGGGTTGCGAAGCGGCCCGGCCGCGAAATGATGTCCGGATGCGTGAAGAACTGATCACCGCCGGCGGCACCACCCCGCGCCGCATCGCCGACGACCACGTCCGCGAACTGGCCGAACTGGACCCGCTGATCGCGGTCTACCTCGGCCTCAACCCCGAGGACGACCGTCTGCCCGACCTCTCCCCGGCCGGTCGCGAGGCCGTCGCCGACCTCGCCCGCCGCACCCTGGCGAAGCTCGACGAGGCCGAGCGGTCCGGCGCCGCCGAGGACGAGGCGGAGCGCCGCTGCGCCCGGCTGCTGCGCGAGCGGCTGACCGCCGAACTCCTCGTCCACGAGGCGGGGGAGGGCTTCCGCTCGCTGCGCAACCTCGGCTCCCCGGTGCACGAGCTGCGGGAGTCGTTCACCCTGATGGGCACGGACACCGAGGCCGAGTGGCAGGTGGTCGGCCGCCGGCTGGCGAAGGTCCCGGTGGCGTTCGAGCAGTACCGCCGGACGCTGGCCGAGGGCATCGAGCGCGGCCTGCTGGTCGGGCCGCGCCAGGTGGCCACCGTGATCGGGCAGTTCGGCGAGTGGCTGGGCGAGGGCGCGCCCGCCGGTGAGCGGGACGCGCAGGGGGACGCGCCGCGCGGCGGCTCCGACCGGGGTGGTGACGGGCGGCGGGCGGGATGGTTCGAGCAGTTCGTCCAGGACGCGCCGCAGGGCCTGCGCCCGGAGCTGTCGAAGCACGCGGTGGCCGCCGACGCGGCGCTCGCCGAGCTGCGCGACTGGCTGCGCGACGTCTACGGCCCGGCCGCCGCCGGCGCCCCGGACACCGCGGGCCGGGAGCGCTACGTCCGCTGGGTGCGCTACTGGACCGGTGCCGATCTGGACCTGGACGAGGCCTACTCCTGGGCCTGGGGCGAGTTCCACGACCTGCTGGCGCAGATGGAGACCGAGGCCGAGAAGGTGCGGCCGGGCGAGGGCCGGCTGGCGGCGATGAAGTGGCTGGAGACCGACGGTCCGGCCATCGAGGGCGCCGAGGCCGCCCGGGAGTACCTCCAGGGCCTGATGGACCAGGCGATCCGGGACCTCCAGGGCACCCACTTCGACCTGGCCGAGCCGGTCACCCGGGTCGAGTCGAGGATCGCCCCGGCGGGCAGCGCCGCCGCGCCGTACTACACCGCCCCCTCGCTGGACTTCAGCCGTCCCGGGCGGACCTGGCTGCCGCTGGTGGGCCGGGACAGCTTCCCGGTGTGGGACCTGGTCTCCACCTGGTACCACGAGGGCGTCCCGGGCCACCACCTCCAGCTCGCGCAGTGGAACTACGTCGCCGACCGGCTCTCCACCTACCAGGTCAGCCTCGGCGGGGTCAGCGCCAACCTGGAGGGCTGGGCGCTGTACGCCGAGCGCCTGATGGACGAGCTCGGCTACCTCACCGACCCGGGCCACCGCCTGGGCTACCTCAACGCGCAGATGATGCGCGCGCTGCGGGTCATCGTCGACATCGGCATGCACGTGGGCCTGGACTTCCCGGCGGACTCCCCGTACAAGCCGGGCGAGCCGGTCGACCCCGAGAACGCCCGGGAGTTCTTCGGCCTGTACTGCGGCCTGGGCGACGACTTCCTGGACAGCGAGCTGGTCCGCTACCTGGGCCTGCCCGGCCAGGCGATCGGCTACAAGCTGGGCGAGCGCGCCTGGCTGCGCGGCCGGGCGGCGGCGAAGGCGGCGCACGAGGCGCGCGGCGAGGAGTTCGACCTCAAGGCCTGGCACATGGCGGCGCTCTCGCTGGGCTCGCTGGGGCTGGACGACCTGGTCGAGGAGCTCTCGGCGCTCTGAGCCGTCCCCGAGGGGCCCGGGATCCGCTCGCGGGTCCCGGGCCCCTCGTCTTCCGGTCCCGAACGAGTCGATTTGCGAGGTTTTTCCTTGCGATCCGTCCGGGCCGGGGTTTGGCTGGAAGGCGACTGCGTGACCTCTCCGCCCCACTCCGGAAGGCCGGACCAGTGCCCGCGCACCCCGCCACCGGTCATGAGGACGCGGACCGACGCCGCTGGTGGGCGCTGGCCGTCATCGCCACCGCCCAGCTCATGATCGTGCTCGACATCACCATCGTGAACATCGCCCTGCCGTCCGCCCAGCGGGAGCTGGGCATCTCGGACGCCGACCGCCAGTGGGTGATCACCGCCTACTCGCTGGCCTTCGGAGGTCTGCTGCTGCTCGGCGGACGGCTGGGCGACCTCCTCGGCCGCAAGCGCGTCTTCACCGTCGGCCTGGTGGGCTTCGCCCTCGCCTCCGCCCTGGGCGGCGCCGCGCTCGGCCCGGCCGTGCTGTTCGGCGCCCGCGCCCTCCAGGGCGCCTTCGGAGCCCTGCTCGCCCCCTCCGCGCTGGGGCTGCTCTCCACCACCTTCGCCGACCCCCGGGAGCGCAGTACGGCCTTCGGCGTCTTCGGCGCCGTCGCCGGCGGCGGCTCCGCGATCGGCCTGCTGGCCGGCGGCGTGCTGACCGAGTACCTGGACTGGCGCTGGTGCCTGTTCGTCAACGTGCCGATCGCCGCCGTCACCGCCCTCGCGGCCTTCACCGTGCTGAAGCGCGATCACCGGGCCAGGGGCCGCCGGACGCGGCTGGACCTGCCCGGGGCGCTGCTCGGCTGTGGCATGGGCCTGGTGTTCATGCCGGCGATGAACCTGGCCACCCTCGGGGTCGCCCCGCACGAGGCCGGCGCGGCCTCGGCCACCATCAACTCGGCCCAGCAGGTGGGGGGTTCGGTCGGCACCGCGCTGCTGAACACGGTCGCCGCGAGTGCCACCGCGAGCTTCCTGGCCACCCGGGGCGCCGCCGGTCCGGTGCTGCGGGCGCAGGGCGCGGTGCACGGTTACGTCGTCGCGATCTGGGTGGCGATGGGCGTCCTGCTGCTGGCCGCGGTGGTCGCGACGCTGATGATCGACCACCGCCCGGAGCCCCGCGGGGCCGCCCCGGTCGCGCCGGGCGGGGAGGCCGGGGCGACCGAGGGGGCCGGGAAGGCCGAAGGGGCCAGGGCCGGGGCCCGCGTCGAGGCGGGGCCGGAGCGACCACCCGCCGACTGAAATTTTCAGCAAGATCTTGCAGTCAACCTCCCGCGCCTGCTTGACTCCTGGCACCGTCCAGGACCAAGGAGTCTCAATGACCGAGTCAAGCCGTCTGCGCGACGTGATCGGGGGTGAAGACCCGGTTGTCGCGCAGGAGCGCCCACAGGACGCTTACCCGTCGGCGGGCAAGCGC
>NZ_JBVITE010000071.1:0-43699 GCF_055575155.1 Kitasatospora sp. NPDC034533 | reverse complement strand
CTCGCCGAAGAATGGGACCCCCGACTCCAACGCCAGGTCGGCAACTTCCCCCAGGCCTTCAGCCACGTCCCACTCATCGACACCGCACTACGCCTCACCCCGGCCCCCGGCCCGGCCGACTGACGGGCACGGACCGAAGCCGCCGGCGGTCCGGTCGAGCGTCCCGACCGTGATCACCGCCCGGCCCCGCCACCGGATTCCCGGTCCCGGGCGGGCACTCGGCGCGCGTAGCGGCTCTCGGGCCGGGCCAGGCCCAGGTGGCCGCGCAGCGTCGTCGCCTCGTACGCGGTGCAGAAGGCGCCGCGCCGCTGGAGTTCGGGGACGAGGCCGCGGGTGATCTGCCGGAGGTCGTGCGGCAGGGTGGCGGGGCGCAGCCGGTAGCCGTCGAGGCCGGCCTCGCGCCAGTCGAGGAGGAGGTCGGCGAGTTCGGCGGGGGTGCCCGTGAACACCTCGGCGTCTGAGGCGAGTTCGGTGCCGTCGAGGGCGTCGAGCCGCTCCTTGCGCGCGGCGGCGGCGCCCGGTTCCCCGTCCAGGAGGACGAGGACCTCCGCGAAGCGCAGCAGCGGCCGCTCGACCGGGTCGCGGCCGGCGGCGGTGACGGCGGCGTCCACCTGGCCGAGGATCCGCGCCGTTCCCTCGCGCGAGTGCGGGGTGACGTACACGAGGTCGCTGGAGCGCGCCGCGAACTCGTACGGGACGCGGGCGTGGGCGAGGCTGGTCACCAGCGGCTGGCCCTGCGGGGAGCGCGGGGTGATGGAGGGGCCGCGCACCGAGAAGTGCTCGCCGGTGAAGTCGACGTGGTGGATCCTGTCGCGGTCGACGAACCGGCCGGTGGCCGCGTCGCGGATCTCGGCGTCGTCCTCCCAGCTGTCCCACAGGCGCCGGGCGGCCTCCACCACGTCGGCGGCCTCGTCGAACAGCGGGCGCAGCCGCCGGGCGATGCGTTCCGGGTCGCGGACGTCCTCCTCGGTGAGCTGTGGCGTCGTCCGGCGTCCGAAGTGGGTGGCGTCGGCGGCGCGGGAGGCGATCTGCGGGCGCACCCCGGCGCGGCCCCCACTGGCGTGGTCGAGGGTGGCGATGCCGACGGCCGTGTGGAAGGGCTCGGTGTGGGTGACGTTGACGGTCGGGACGAGGCCGAGGCGGGTGGTGAGCGGCGCCAGGTACGAGGCGATCAGCGCGGCGTCCAGGCTGCCGCGCACGCGCCCGGTGTCCTCGTCGGGCCGGTGGAAGGCGGTGGTCTGGAGGCCGAGCGCGTCCTCGATGGTGACGAAGTCGAGCAGGCCGCGTTCGGCTTCGGTGGCGAGGTCGGCCCAGTAGGCGGCGGTGAACAGCTCGCCGGGCCGGGAGCCCTCGGCCCGCCAGGCGGCGGGGTGCCAGCCGGCGCCGTCGAGGGCGACGGCGAGGTGCAGCGGGGGCAGGGTCACGGGGTCTGTCCCTTCTCCAGGGGCGCCGGCCCGAGGTGGTCGCGCAGGGTCGTGCCGGTGTACTCGCGCCGGTGCACGCCCTTGTCCTGGAGCAGCGGTACGACCCGGTCCACGAAGTCGTCCAGGCCGGCGGGGGTCAGGTGCGGGACGAGGACGAAGCCGTCGGCGCCGCCGGTCTGCACGAAGTGGTCGATCCGGTCGGCGACGGTCTGCGGGGAGCCGACGAAGGTCTGCTGGGCGCCGTGGACCTCGATGACCAACTCGCGGATGCTCAAGCCCCGTTCCATCGCGAGGGCCCGCCAGCGGCGGGCGGTCTCGGCGCGGTCCCGGCGGAAGACGGAGTGGCCCTTGAGCGTCTGCGCCTCGCCGTCGGGATCGGTCTCGGGCAGCGGGCCGTCCGGGTCGTACCCGGAGAGGTCGCGGCCCCAGGCGGCCTCCAGGTGGGCGATCGCGGTCTGCGGGCTGACCTGGGCGCGGGTGATCTCGACGGCGAGGGCCCGGGCCTCCCCGTCGGTGTCGGCGACGACGACGCCGGCCGTGGGGAGGATCTTCAGCTGGTCGGGCGTGCGGCCGTGGGCGGCCAGGCGGCCCTTGACGTCCCGGTAGAACTCCCGGGCCTGGTCGAGCCGGTTGTACTTGCTGAAGACGACCTCGGCCTCGGCGGCGGCGAACTCGCGTCCGGCGTCGGAGTCCCCGGACTGGATGATCACCGGGTGCCCCTGCGGGGAGCGGGGGGTGGTGAAGCGTCCGGAGATGTCGAAGTGCCCTCCGTGGTGGGCGAAGCGGCCGGCCCCGGGCCGTACGTACGCACCGGAGGCGGTGTCGGCGAGCACGTCGCCGTCGTCCCAGCTGTCCCAGAGCTCGCGGGCCGTGGTGAGGAACTCGGCGGCGCGGCCGTAGCGGTCGCGCTCCTCCAGGAAGGCGCCGCGCCGGAAGTTCTCGCCGGTGAAGGCGTCGAAGCTGGTGACGACGTTCCAGGCGGCCCGCCCACCGCTGAGGTGGTCCAGGGTGGCCAGCCGGCGGGCGAGTTCGTAGGGCTCGTTGAAGGTGGCGTTGACGGTCGCGGCGAGTCCGAGCCGGCTGGTGACGGCGGCCAGTGCGGCGAGCTGGGTGAGGTTGTCGGGGCGGCCGACCACGTCCAGGTCGTAGATCCTCCCCTTGTGCTCGCGCAGGCGCAGGCCCTCGGCGAGGAAGAAGAAGTCGAACAGGCCGCGTTCGGCGGTCCGGGCGAGGTGGCGGAAGGACTCGAAGGCGATCTGGCTCTTCGAGCGCGGGTCGGCCCACAGGGTGATGTTGTGGATGGCGGGCAGCTGCACCGCGAGGTGCACCTGGCGGCGTCCGGCGGTCTCGGGGGCCCCGCTCATGCGGCCGGGAGGGAGGAGGGGGCGGCCGGGCGGACGCTCTCGGTGCCCTCGGCGCTCTCGGCGTTCTCGGTGCCCTCGGTGACGGCGGCCAGGACGGCCTCGGCGGAGCCGCCGGTGGTGGTGGACGCGGCGGAGCCGCCGGTGGTGGTGGACGCGGCGGAGCCGCCGGTGGTGGTGGACGCGGCGGCCAGGGCGCCTTCGGCGATCCGGTGCAGCGGCTGGTCCTCGCCCGGCTCGGGCCGGTCGAAGGTGTCGGAGGTGGCGAAGGTGGCGTAGTGGCCGCCTTGGTAGGCCACCTCGGCGAGGACGGGTGGCAGGGACTGGGACATGGGAGATCCTCCGAAAGGGGGTGTCAGGAACGGACGTCGGGATTGGGTCAGGGGCGAACGTCACGGGCGGACGTCAGGGGCGGACGTCAGGGGCGGGCGAGGTCCGCCGGGGCCTCGCCGGGGTGGTCGAGGGGCCGGCCGGTCCACGGCGGGGCGAGCGGGTCGGGTGCGGCCGGCGCGGCCGGGCGCGGCCGGGCGCCGCTCGTCGGTGTCGCCGTACGGGCGGCTGGTGGCGGCGCGGGTGGGCAGCGCGGCAGCGCGTCCTCCGGTTCGCCGAAGGCACCGGCGGGCGGCACGCCGACGCCGTGGCGTTCGACGGGGAACCGGACGACGCCGTCGGCGCCGGTGAGGCCGGGCAGCAGCACCACGGGCGGGCCGGCGCCGGACTCCACGTGGTGCGGCGGCGCTTCGGCGGTACGGGCCGAACCGGACTCTTCGGTCATGGCGTCACGATCCGATGCTCACGTGCTTCCGGTGGCCGGGGCTTCCGGCGGTCGGGGCTTTCCGTGGCCGGGGCTTCCGGCGGTCGGGGCTTTCCGTGGCTGGGGCTTCCGGCGGACGGGGCTTCCGGCGGCCGGGGCTTCCGGCGGCCCTCACCCGGCCGACCGCCTGGCGGGGAAGCCGTGGCCGCGGGCCAGCACCACCACGGCGATCACCGGCACCATCAGCAGCAGCACGCTCCATGGCAGCGCCCCGGCCCCGCTCACCTCCAGCAGCACGCCGCCGATCACGCCGCCGCCCGCCATGGCCACGTTCCACAGCGTCACCAGCATGGCCTGCGCCGCGTCGGCCGCCTCCTCGCCGCCCGCCTCACCGGCCGCGGTCTGGAGCAGGGTCGGCACGCCGCCCCAGCCCAGGCCCCACAGCACGGCGGCCACGTACACCAGCGCGTCCTGGCCTGCCGGCAGCGCCAGCACCGCGGCGGCCACCGCGACCAGCAGTGAGCTGGCGACGGTCAGCACCCGCAGGTGGCGGTGGATCTGCGCGCCGACGATCCAGATGCTCGCCAGCGAGGCCGCGCCGAACACCAGCAGGACGAGGTCGGTGTCGCCGCCCATGCCGAGGTGGTCGAGGAAGGTGGCGATGTACGCGTAGATGACGGTGTGCGCCAGCACGAAGACCAGGGTGACGAACAGGATCGCGACCACGCCCGGCACGCGCAGGGCGTGCAGCATCCTCGGCCGCCCAGCGCGCTCCTGGCCGGCGAAGTCCGGCACGGCGGCGGTGATCCAGGCCAGCAGCACGAGGGTCAGCGCCGTCATCACCAGGAAGACCACCCGCCAGTCCGTCACCTTGCCGAGGAAGGTGCCGGCCGGCACGCCCAGCGACAGCGCCACCGGGATGCCCGCCATCGCGACGGCGATCGCCCGGCCCTGCAAGTGGGGCGGGGCCAGCCGGCGCGCGTACCCGGCCAGCAGAGCCCAGGCCACGCCGGCCGCGACGCCCGCCACGAAGCGGGCCACCATGGTCAGGCCGTAGACGGAGGAGACGGCGGTGACGGTGTTGGCGACGGCGAAGCCGGCCACGGCCGTCAGGAGCAGCCGCTTGCGGCGCCAGGCGGAGGTCACCGCGGTCAGCGGGATCGCCGTCAGCGCGGTGCCGAGCGCGTAGACGGTGACCGTCTGCCCCGTCGCCGACTCGCTCACGTTCAGGTCGTGGCTCATCGCCGGGAGCAGACCGGCGGGCAGGGTCTCGGTGAGGCTGGTGATGAAGACGGCGGTGGCCAGGGCCAGCAGGGCGAACATGGGCAGCTTCTGCGCCTCTGCGCCCTGCTGGGGCGCCGTCGGGTCGGTCGTCGCCGCCGAATCGGCTGCGGTGCTCATGGAGGTGCTCCGGGGTCGTCGCGGACGGGGTTCGAAAGGGCTTCGGGTCAGGGGTCGGAGCCGAGGGGCCGGGGGTCCGGGCTTCGGGGGCCGGGCTCCGGGGTCGGGGCTCAGGTCTCGGGGCCCGGCGCTCAGGCCTCAGGCCTCAGGCCTCAGGGCTCAGGGCTCAGGGCTCAGGGCGAGTCGAGACCGCCGTCGACCGGAAGGCGGACGCCGGTGGTGAAGGTGGCCTCCGTGGCCAGGAAGAGCGCGGCCCGGGCCACCTCCTCGGCGGCGCCGAGGCGGCCCAGCGGCGGCAGGGGGACGGCCCCACCGCCCGGCGCCTCGATACAGCCCGGCGCCACGGCGTTGACGCGGACGCCGCGGGTGATCAGCTCCCCCGCGAGCGCGTGCACGGCGGTGGGCGGCCGGCCCGGGGCCGTCAGCACGACCGCACCGCCGTCCCGTACCCGCGCCAGCAGGGGACGGGCCGTGGCGGCGGTGTCGGCGAACAGCAGGTCGACGCCGCCGCTGCCGGTGCCCGCGGGGCCCTCGGAGTCCAACCGGGCCGCGAGCGCGGACGGTTCCACCACCCGGGCACTGGAGCCCAGTTCGGCCCCCAGTCTGCGGCGTTCCTCGGCGGAGGGGGCGGCCAGCACGACCCGGGCGCCGCCCTCCACCAGTCGCTTGGCGATGGCCAGCCCGATCGCGGTGGCCTCCCCGGCGACGACGGCCGTGCGGCCCGCGTACTTGGTCATGCTCTCGCTTCCTCCCCCGCCCCTTGTTCCCGACCGGACCGCGGACGGCGATCCGGTCGCCACGACTGTGCGCCGAGCCGCTTCGGGGAACCTTCGGATCGGCTGACGGCCGCTTCGGGCCCGCTTCCGAGCCCCTGAGCGACGGCCCCGACCTGGGTGGGCATCGAGACGGGAAGGGGCCCTGACGTACAGTGACGCGCATGCGGTTCGGGGTGCTCGGCCCATTGACGGTGTGGGACGACGACGGGGTGGCCATCCGCGTTCCGGAGACGAAGGTCCGGGCGCTGCTCGCCGACCTGCTCGCACACGACGGCGGACCGGTCTCCGCGGACCGCCTCGTCCTCGACCTCTGGGGCGACCACCCGCCCGGGCGGCCCGCCGGCGCCCTTCAGGCCAAGGTCTCCCAGCTGCGCCGGGCCCTCGGCCGCGACCACGTCGTCCGCCTGCCCGCCGGCTACCGGCTCCACCTCGACCCCGTCACCGACGAGGTGGACGCCGCCCGCTTCCTCGCCCTGGTCGGGCGCGCCCGCGAGGCCGCCGACCCCGCCGCCCGGGCCGACCTCCTCACCGAGGCGCTCGGCCTGTGGCGCGGGCCCGCCTACGCCGACTTCGCCGACCAGGAGTTCGCCCGCGCCGCCGCCGGGCGCCTCACCGAACAGCGGCTGTCCGTCCTGGAGGAGCAGGCCGAGGCCCGCCTCGCCGCGGGTGACCACCTCCTCCTCACCGGGGAACTCGCCGACCTCACCGCCCGCCACCCCCTGCGCGAACGCCTGCGTGCCCTCCAGATCCGGGCCCTGTACGCGTCGGGCCGCCAGAGCGAGGCGCTCGCCGCGTACGAGGACCTGCGCGCCCGCCTCCTCGACGAACTCGGCGTCGACCCCAGCCCCGAACTCGCCGCGCTCCACCGGGCGGTGCTCCGCCAGGCCCCCGAACTGGCCGCCGCCGCACCCGCTCCCCCGCCGACGCCCGCACCACCCGCCGCCGCACCAACGGCCGCCGCAGCCCCCTCGTCCCCCGTGGCCGCCAACCTGCCCGCCTTCCTCACCCCCCTCATCGGCCGCGACGACGCCCTCGCCCACCTCGCCGGGCTCCTGCGCACCGCCCGCCTGGTCACCCTGAGCGGACCGGGCGGCGTCGGCAAGACCCGGCTCGCCGTCGCCGCCGCCGGCGCCGTCCGCTGCGAGGACGTGCCCGACGGCACCTGGTTCGTCGAGTTCTCCGGCCTGCGCCACGGGACCGCCACCGAACTCGCCCAGGTCGTCGCCTCCGCCCTCGGCATCAGCGACCACGCCCCCGCCGCCCTGCCCGTCTCCGGCGCCGGCACGCCGTCCCCCGCCCACCACCTCGCCTCCGTGCTGCGCGACCGGCGCGCCCTGCTCGTCCTCGACAACTGCGAACACGTCGTCGACGCCGCCGCCGACCTGGCCGCCCTCCTGCTGAGCGCCGCGCCGGGCCTACGCGTCCTGACCACCAGCCAGGAGCCGCTCGGACTGCCCGGCGAGGAGGTGTTCCTCGTCGAGCCGCTGCCCACCGACGACGCCGTGCGGCTGTTCACCCAGCGCGCCGCCGCCGCGGCCCGCGGCGTCTCCCCCGGGCCCGACGGCCGCGCCCCCGCCGACCTCGGCGCCACCGGCCTCCCCGCAGCCGACCTCGCCCCCGCCGACCTCGCCGCCGTCACCGAGATCTGCCGCCGCCTCGACGGCATCCCGCTCGCCCTCGAACTCGCCGCCACCCGCGTACGGGCCCTGGGCGTCCACGAGTTGGCCGCCCGCCTCGGCGACCGCTTCCGGCTCCTCACCTCGGGCCGGCGCGGCGCCCCCGAGCGCCAGCAGACCCTGCGCGCCGTCATCGACTGGAGCTGGGAACTCCTCAGCGCCCCCGAACGCATCGTGCTGCGCCGCCTGGCCGCGTTCAGCGACGGCTGCGACCTCCAGGCCGCCGAGGCCGTCTGCGCGGGCGACGGCGTCGCCGCACCCGAGGTGCCCGACCTGCTGACCCGGCTCGTCGACCGCTCCCTGGTCGTCGTGGTCACCGGCCCCACCGGCCCGCGCTACCGCCTCCTGGAATCCGTCGCCGCCTACGCCACCGAACGCCTCCACGAGATGGAGGACCTCGCCGCCGTCCGCGACCGCCACCTCGCCCACTACCTCGCCCTCGCCGAACGCGCCGAGCCCGAACTGCGCCGCGCCGGCCAGCGCTCCTGGCTCACCCGCCTCGACGCCGAATCCGGCAACCTGCTCGCCGCCCTCGACGAGGCCCTGCGCCGCGCCGCCGCCGGCACCCCCGCCGAAGCCGTACGGCTGGCGACCGCGCTCGCCTGGTGGTGGCTGGTCCGCGGCCGCCTCACCCAGGCCCGCCGCAGCCTGCGCGCCGTCCTCGACGCCGCCCCCGCCTCCCACGGCGCCGAACTCGCCGCCCTCCACACCGCGTTCACCCTCCTCACCGGCGCCCACGACCCCGCCGGCCCCGTCCCCGACGGCGACGGCCTCCGCGACCCCGTCCGCCGGGCCCGCGCCCTGTGGCTGTGCGCCTACGGCCTCTTCAGCGCCGGAGCCGCCGACGCCGGCGGCGAGCTGAACGATCGCGCCCTCGCGCTGTTCACCGCCGCCGACGACCAGTGGGGCACCGCCGCCGCCCTCGGCCTGCGCGCCGCCCTCGCCCTCATCCGCGGCGACCTCGATGGCCTCGGCCGTGACGGGCTGCGCAGCGCCGCCCTCTTCCGCGAACTCGGCGACCGCTGGGGCGAACTCCAGACCGTCTCCTCCCTCGCCGCCCTCGCCGAGATCAAGGGCGACTACCAGGAGGCCGAACGCCGCCAACTCGACGGCCTGCGCATCGCCCGCGAACTCGACCTCGCCGCCGAGGTCTCCGCCCGCACCTCCGGCCTCGGCCGCCTCGCCCTCCTGGCCGGCGACTGGGACCGCGCCCGCGAGCTCCACGAACAGGCCCGCCGCGGCGCCGCCGAACAGGGCTACAAGTACGGCGAGATCCACGCCGAGATGGGCCTCGCCCTCGGCGCCCGCCGCTCCGGCGACCTCGACGCCGCCGAAATCCACCTCCACCGCCTGCGCGACGGCTACGCCGACGTCTCCTCCCTGGCCGGCGACCACCTCGTCCACGCCGAACTCGGCTTCCTCGCCGAACTCCGCGGCGACGCCGCCCTCGCCGCCGCCCACCACCTGCGCGGCCTCGCCGTGGCCCGCACCCTCGCCGAACCCCGCGCCCTCGCCCTCTCCCTCGAAGGCCTCGCCGGCGCGGCCTCCCTGCTCCCCACCGCCCCGGCCGCCCACACCGCCGCCCTGCTCCTCGGCGCCGCCGACGCCGCCCGCCGCACCGTCGACGCCCCCCTCCCCCCGGCCGAACGCACCGACGTCGACCGCATCACCCACCGCGTCCGCAGCACCCCCACCTTCACCACCGCCCACACCCACGGCACCCACCTCACCCCCGCCCAGGCCCTCCACGCCGCCGCCCCCGTCCTCACGGCCACCTCCGAGGTGTGACCCCTGGCCCAAGCCGTCTCGGCCGGCATCGCAGGGGTGATCGTGCGCACCGTTGTGCGGCTCGGCGGCTTCCGCCGACTTCACCGTCGCCACGAGCGAAGGCCACCCGCGCAGCCCTTGACGCCGGCCCGGACGGCGTCGAACTGTACAGCGCCAACGGCTACCTCCTGCACCGATTCCTCGCTCCCTCCACCAACGAGCGCACCGGCCGCTACGGCGGCTCCCCTCAGGCTCGTGCCCGCTTCGTCGTCGACGTGGCACAGGCCGTCAGCGACGCCATCGGCAGCGAACACGTCGGCATCCGCATCTCCCCCGCCATCAACCTCCACGGCGCGCTGGAGACCGACCCCCACCTCACCGCGGCCACGTGCCGCACCCTCATCGACGCGCTGTCCGGCATGGGACTGGCCTACCTGCACACCCTCGGCACCCCCCGAAACCAGTCGCGGCGGCACCGGTCCCTGCGGGATGCTTGGTTCGTGCGCCTGAATATCGACGGGGTCACCCCGGTGTCGCGGATGCTCTTGCTCAGCGAGTTCCTGCTCCACGCCGGCTTTCAGGTCGAGCTGGACGGACCGCTGTTCGTCGCGGCGGGCGACCGGGCCTCCTACGAAGACGGCGATGTCGTGGTGACTTGCTCGACCGGCGAGCAACACGAGCACCCGATCCGCGACAGCTACTGGATCTGCCGCTGATGGCGCCGGGCTCGATGCGCATCGCCATCTTGCAACCACCGGCCTGGTTGTGGGAGACACCAAGCGAGTCGCTGGCTCGGGTCCTGGCAGTGCCGCGCATCAACATCAGCGATGTCATACGCGCTCACCTCCGTCAGGGCACCGACCTGGGGATCCGATCCGCCGAGATCATGAACTCCGGCAGGCCGCTCCCAGACGAGATCATCAATGCGATCGTCCGCGACCGCCTGTGCCAGGCTGCCCCCGCAGCCTTCCTCCTCGACCGGCACCCGCTCAACGCCGCCCAGGCGCTTGCTCTGGACGAGCTACTCCACGAACTCGGCACGCCCCTGGACAGCGTGTTGCGCCTGCACCTTCCCGAGCAGGAGGTGGAGGGCCGCGTACGCCACCAGTCCGCACGTCGCCTCTGCCGTAACGACTCGGCCCACGTCCACGAGCCGACGGTGGACACCGTCGACGTCGATGGCGCCTGCGACGTCTGCGGCGGTGAGCTTTATCGGCGTGAGGACGACAAAGAGAAGAGCATCCGCGGTCGGTTCAGCAGTTTCGAAGCAATGGTGGAGCCCATCATCCAGCACTATGCAAAGCAAGGGCTCCTCGTCACGGTCGACGCTATTGGCACACCCGACGAGATAGCCAGTCGGGCGCTCACCGCGCTCCGAGAGCATCAGGCATCCACTGGATATGGCGGGTAGTCACTCGACGTACGGAAGCACGATCGGCTTCACCAAATCCGTGCCTGAACCCTGGTCGTGGGACATGGGGGCGTCCTGGCGCCAAGGGGCACCAAGGTGTCCGGTGTCCCTTTGTCGGTGGCCGGGTCACCGGTGGGCGGAGACCCTCCCGGCCGGGGAGCCCTTCCGGCTATCGTGTGGGCATGACGTACCGGGTGCAGTACACCGTCGAGGCGAGGGCGACGTTCGATGCGCTGCCCGCCGACCGGCGCGACCTCTTGGACCGCGCGCTGACCGTTCTGGCCCGTGATCCGTACCATAAGACGGCGACGGCGCCGCTCGGCCCGGACGAGCACTTGCGCAAGGCCTACGCCGCGCCCGGCGTTGTGGTGGAGTTCATGGTCGCCGACCACGTGCTGGTCGTCGTTGTGCTTCAGATCTTCGACGAGCTCCAGTACCTGATCAACGAAGCCGACGCCCGCTGAGAGGCCGCCGTCCGCTCCGCCCGCGCGGAGGTGACCCGACCACATCCAATTCGGGCCCCGGGTCTCATCGGCGTTCAGACCACTCGATGCGGGAACGTCGCCGCCGAAGAATGGGCTGACCAGGAGAGACGGCTGTGGCAAGCTCTGCCGCGTGACTGATGAACCAGACGGCGGATGGTCCTTCGCGACCGCACGGGAGGCAGCCAGCTTCGGCGCCGGCCTGGGCACAGGCGGGCCCGGCGTCGACCACGCCATGGGCGAGAGCGGGACGCTCTGTGGCATCCCGGAGTACCAGGTCACCCGCTATGTGCACCTCTTCGAACCCGCGCAGACCGAGGCGTGTCCGGACTGCCGCCGGCGGGCCGAAACTGCTCCCACGAAGCCGTGCGCCCAAGAGCGGCTTCACGACAGGCTCCAGGCCGCCGACCCAGGACAGGCCCGCGACGACCTCCTCGCCGCCCTGCGAAACGGGGGCAGAAGTGCGCCTATGGCTCCGCGATCCCGCCGCTGACCTCGCCAGACACTACACCCGCCTTGACTCACTGACCGAGGGCGCCGAGGCCGCCATCGAGGCTTTCAACGCAGCCAAGACCATTGGTCTGGCCCGCGTCGAAGACAGTGACTGGCGCTTCCTAGCGGTCCTGCCAGAGGACGACAGCCAACCGCTCGTCGCACGTGGGGCCCCGCACTCTCAGCTGAACGTCTCCCTACAGCGGCGAGCAGAGTCTCCCTGGGGACACGTGACCGTCGGGGTGGGGAATTTCCTTACGTGAAAGCCATCACCGCTGAGCCACCTCGCACCGGGCCTTCCTGTTCCTTGCCTCGGCCCCCATGACAGAGCACCCGCCCCGTTCGACAAGTGCACCGAGCACGAACAGCATCCGGACAGCACCGGGTGATACGAATGAGCGAGCCGGGCTGCTCGGTTCCGGACAGCCATGGCCCACCTGCCACACGCGAGCCGCCCTCCGAAGGGGGAACATCCATGGACGGCCACACGCCGGACCACCGCTGGTTCCGCGACCTCTACCCCTCACTGCAGGACGCGTACTGCCTGACCCTGGTCGAAGGCGTGCCCGCCCGGGAACTGCTGCGTCGCGCAGAGGCGGAGACAGGCCCCCAGGTCACCGGCGTCACTTCCGTCTGCGATACGGCCGAGGACCTGGAAGCCGAGACCAGCGGCGAGCGGATGCTCATTGCCGCAACCGACCTGGCCGGCTGGACACTGGTCGTCGAGCCCAACGGCTATCTCGGCGTCCGGGAGGAGTCGATCGCCGCCTGGGCGGATGCCACCCTGGTCTCGCACTTCCGGAACGTCAACGCGAACACCACCTTCTGCTGGTACGCGGACGGAACCACCCAGCTACGCGCCCAGGACATGGCCCCGGGCTCCATCACGGCAGCCGTACCGGACTTCGAACCGGAGCGGTACCCCGGCAAAACCGAGACAGCCCTGGCCCTCGCCGAACACCTCACCGGTGTCCGGATAGGCCCGGAACTCTTCGAGACCAGCCTCTTCCTCACCGGAACCGTGGAGGAGCCATGGGACTGACCCCCCAGTAGGCCGGCCCTCGGCCCCGGCCCCTGACCGTGGTCACGAGGACGAGCGACTTCTTCACACCGCGCACGCGGCCTCGGGACCGTCCCCGGATTCGACCTCTGACAACGCGGGAGGAGTCGTACCCGGCCTCTCCCGCCCGGCCCTGAAGGCCGGCCCCGTGCCGGACGCGGAGTCAGGGCCGTAGCGGGCCTTCTGCGCCTGCCCACCGTCGTGGTGCGCGTGGCGCGTACGGGCCGCCTCCAGCCGCGCTTGTGCCTCCGGCTCGTCCGAGCTCCGCTGCCGCTCCTTCTCGTGGCGGGACCAGCGGAGAGGAGCACCGGCGCGCAGGCCCGTTGAGCGCCGGACGAAGACGACAGCTGACCCGACACCGCCGCCCGGCCCGCGCCCGCGCCGGCGGAGCAAGCCGCCGGGCCCGCCGCCCGGCAGCGCGGCGTTCCGCCTACGGCTGGGCCCCGAGGTGGACCCACTGCGCGAGGACTTCGGCCAGGGCCGTTGCGGCGATGGCGGCGGACCGTGCGCACCTGCGGGCAGGGCGAGGGCGAGCTCTCCTCAGGCGCCGTGGAGCGCCGTACTGAGGGCGTCGACGGCGAGTTTGCGCGCGACGTTGGCGGCGCGAGTGTCGCGGAGGCTGTCCAGGAGCAGGAAGTCGTGGACCATACCCGCGACGCGGACCGAGGTGACATCGACGCCGGCCTCGCGAAGCCTGTTGGCGTACTGCTCGCCCTCGTCGCGCAGGACATCGGCCTCGTCGGTGATGACCAGGGTGGTCGGCAGGCCCTTGAGCTGTTCGAGGGACGCCCGAAGGGGGGAGGCGTGGTGCTCGGCGCGCTGGGCGGGATCGGTGGTGTACGCGTCCCAGAACCACTTCATGCCGTCGCGGGTGAGGTAGTAGCCCTCGGCGAACTGCAGGTAGGACGGGGTGTCGAAGTCCGCGTTGGTCACCGGGTAGAGCAGGACCTGGGCCTTGAGGTCGATGCCGCCGCGCTCCTTGTTCATCAGCGCGAAGACGGCCGACATGCACCCGCCGACCGACTCGCCGGTGACGGCGATGCGGGAGGTGTCCAGTCCGTGTTCCTCGCCGTGCTCGACGACCCACTGGCCCACGGCGTAGTTCTGCTCCACCTGGGTCGGGTACTTCGCCTCCGGCGCGCGGTCGTAGACGGGGAAGACCCCCGCGGCGCCCGCACCGACCGTGAGTTCCCGGAAGAGCCGGTCGTGCGTCTTCTCGTCGCCGAAGACCCAGCCGGCGCCATGGATGTAGAACACCACGGGCAGCGGCCCGGTGGCGCCCTTGGGCCGGATGATACGGGTCCGGACGGTGCCCCACCGGCCGGCGTCCACGTCGACCCACTCCTCGTCGACCTCGGGGCGCGGCACGCTCGGGTCCGCCTGGAGGCCGAGCAGGATCTCGCGGCCCTTCTCGGGCGGGACCTCGTAGATCCGCGGGTGCGGATCGGTCGCGTCGCACAACTCCCGCGCGGCGGGTTCCAGGTAGGGCGTGATCGGGGGAGGAAGCTCGGTCATGTTCTCTCCATGTCGCGGGCACACGTGTGCCCTGCTCGTTCGGCCTCGCCGGCCGCGCCTGATGGACCCCCGGCCGAACCTCCCCTCCTCCCATCGTCGGGGCCCGCGCGCCACGCGCAACCTGTAGCCCCGGCCGCGGAAAGCGGCTCTCACCGGGCAGGCGCCCATGATGGCGCCGAAGATCGAGGCGAACGGAACACGACGGCAGCCGGTCGGACGAACGACCCCGCCATCGCCCAGAAAGAAGGCGAGCCCATGACCCGAGTCCTCTTCGTCGTGACGGCAGCCGACCACTGGACCCTGCAGGACGGCACGAAGCACCCCACGGGCTACTGGGGCGAGGAGCTGGCGCTGCCGCACAAGATCTTCACCGGGGCCGGATGGGAGATCACCATCGCCACCCCCGGCGGCAGGCAGCCCACCCTGGACAAGATCAGCATGGGCCGCACCGCCGGCCTTCCGGGCACCCTCCGCGAGGTCGCCGCCTACCTCGCCACGATCCAGGGCGCGCTGACGGCCCCCGCCGCTCTCGGCGAGGTGGATCCCGACGACTTCGACCTGGTCTTCTACCCCGGAGGCCACGGCCCGATGGAGGACCTCTCCCACGACGAGGTGTCCGGAGCACTCCTCACCAGGCAACTCGCCTCCGGCAGGCCGCTGGGCCTGCTGTGCCACGGCCCCGCCGCGCTGCTCGCGGCCAGGAACGACGACGGCTCCTGGCCCTTCGCCGGGTACCGGATCACCGCGCTGTCCAACGTCGAGGAGAAGCTGAACAGCTTCGGACGCAAGGCCTCCTGGTTCCTGGAGGACCGGCTGCGCGAGAGCGGCGCGCACTACGCCAAGGGAGCGCTCCCGCTCCTGCCCCACATCGAGGTCGACCGCGCCCTCTACACCGGCCAGAACCCCGGCTCTGCCAGGCGGCTCGCCACCCGCATGGTGGCCGACCTGGCCGATTAGCGGTCAGGGCGGGCCGGTCGCGGGTCGCGGCGGTTACCGGGAGGTGACCTGCTGCGCCGTCGCGCCCTCCGGCCGAGGTGACACCGGTGACGCGGTGAGCAGTGCCCCAACGGCGGCACGGACCTGGCTGGAGACCACCTCCGGGGTGGAGGTGTCGAGCTTTCCGTCCAAGTGGAGGAAGGCCAGGCCGTGGACGACGGCCCATACGCCGGTGGGCAGGGCCTCGGCGTCGGAGCCGGGAAAGACCTCTGGACGATGCCGACTTCCAGCGCGGCGGCTTCGACGCCGAGGACGCACGCCTGGTGATCGAATCGCTCGCGCCGCTCGGCGCCGACCTGGTCGAGCTCTCCGGCGGCAGTTACGAGAGCCCCGCCATGACCGGCCGCGCCACCGACACCCGCGCCCAGCCCCGCGAAGCGTACTTCCTGGAGCTGGCCCGGGGCCTGGTCGCCACCAGCCCCGTGCTGCTGATGCTCACCGGCGGCATCACCCGGCGCAGCACCGCCGAGCAGGTCCTGGCCGGCGGCGTCGCGGTCGTCGGGATGGGCACCGCCCTCGCCGTCACTCCCGACCTGCCCAGCCGCTGGGTCGACGGCCGCGAGGCCGACCGGCAGCTGCGGCCGGTGACCTGGAAGGACAAGCCCCTCGCCTCGGCCGCCAGCATGGCCCAGGTCCGCCGCCAACTGCGCCGCATCGCCCGCGGCAGCGTGCCCAGGCCCAACGTCCACCCGGCGGTCGCCCTGCTCGCGGAGCAGCGGCAGCAGCGGCAGGCCCTGCGCCGCTACCGCACCTGGCTGCCCACGCGGCTGAAGGCCTCCGCAGGGAACCAGTCCCGGTGATCACGTGAACGCGCCCTCCCGGGCCCGTCGACGGGCCCGGGAGGGGCGGGGCTTCGCCGGCCGATCAAGAGGAGCAGGGCATGCGTCTGCTCGACCCTGCCTTCAGGGTGCCGGCGGACTTGCTGGAGGAGACCGATGGTCGGACGCTCGCCTTGTGCGAGGTGATGGTTCGTGCGGCGTGGTGCGGCACGGGCATTGCCCGCGCCTTGCATGAGGAGCTGTTGTCGCACTGGCCGGAGGACCGTTCCCACCTCCTGATCAGGACCACCCGCGAGTCCGGGCACTCTACGAGCGGTGGGGTGACACCTGGACGGGACCGATGCAGTCGTACCCCGACTCGTCCCGCTGCGACTCCATGCTTCGCCCGATCATGTGACCTCGGGCAGTAGTGGTTCCCCCCGTTCTCGAATCCCGCGCCCGGCCCGGCCTCGGGTGGGTCTGGGTGGGGCCTGGGCCGACTGCCGGGGTTCGGCGGTCAGGTCACCCGCTGGTGCAGTTGACGTTCTCGCCCGGGATCGTGTCGATGGGGATACCGATGTTCGCGATGCCTTGGCACGTGCCCTGTGGGATCTGCAGGTCGACGTTCCGGATGATGTTGACGTCGAAGTCGTCGGCAACGGCGTAGTTGGCGGTGGCGATGACGCCGACCATGGCCAGGGTGGCGGCTGGAAGGGCGATTCGCATGCGCATGTTTCTCCCAAGGTTGTGACGGACCGTCGTCCTACGAGCACACCGCTCAGGGCGGCCACCGGCAACTCCGGCCGTCCGACCGAGGTGACGGCACTTGCGCCGTCCGGAGGAGGCCGCCTTTGCCCGGCCGGGGAACCACCACCAGCGAGGCCGGCCGGGCCGACGCCGGCGCGGCAGGCGTCGCGAAGGCCCCACTCCAGCGTCCGGGTGTCCAGAGGCTGCGGGTGAACTGGTGTCTCCTGGGAGGAGGCTTGCCGTAACGCAGAGTGATGGAGGTGTGGTACGGCGCAAGGGTCTGGATGCCCGGCGGCGAAGCCGGACGCCGCGAGGACGTACGCCGGACCGGGGTGAGCCGCCGAGGGTGGACGCGCACCCTCCCAAGGAGACCCCGGCCGAGCATCCCGACGTCTGACGGCCCGCCTTCCCGGCCCGGCCCCGGTACGGCGGTGCTCCGAGTCCGTCCCCCGCGATACGTTCATGACCTCACAACCGGAGGTGGAACATGGGTCGTTGGGGAATCGGGGCAGCGTCCGACGGACCGCGCGGGCGCAGGGCCGCGCGGCGGCGGCTGGCGGCCGAGCAGGGCTGGGCGTTCCACGAGGAGAGCCCCGAGCTGGCCGAGCGCTGGCGCGGAGCGGTGCTCTCCATCGGCGGCTCCGCGCCGCGTGCCCGGTTCGTGGCCAACGGCACGCTCGACGGCCACCGGGTCACCGTGTTCGACTGGGTCACCGGCCGGGGCGGCGACGGCATACGCACCGTCCACCTGGTCGAACTCCCCCGGCCGCTGCCCCTGGTGGTGGTCTCCCTCCACACGCTGGGCGCCGACCGGCTGCTGCCGCTGCTGCGCCGCCAGATCCTGGAGAAGCCCGGCCACCACCTGTACGAGAGCGGCGACGAGGCGTACGACGCCGTCCACCTGGTCGAGACCACCGACCCCGATGTCGCCGGGCGCCTGCTGACGCCCGCCGTCCGGGAGTTCGCCGACGACCACCACTGGCTGGAGTGGCGGGTGGACGACCGCTGGCTCTGCCACGTGGGCCCCGCCGAACCCTCGCTCGGCCCCGAGCAGCCGCTGTCCGTCCTGCGCTCGCTGACCCGGCTCGTCGACCTCGCCGACCCGGCCCTGTGGGGCAGGCCCCGCCCGGCGCACACGCGCCGCCCCGCCCCCGCCGCCGCCACGCCGTCCTCCTCCGCGGCCACGCCCGCCGGCCCGGCCGCCATGTACCGCGGCGATCCCGCCCACACCGGCGTCCGCCCCCAAGCCCCGGCCCCGGCCGGCTTCCTGCCCTGGAGCACCCGCCTGCCCGAACGCCCCACCAGCTCCCCCGTCGTCTGCGCCGGCACGCTCTACCAGAACGCCGGACAGCATTGCTACGCCCTGGACGCGCTCACCGGCGAACCGCGCTGGCGCCACGACGCCGGGGACCGGCTGACCGGCACCCCGGCCGTCGCGGGCGACACCGTCTACGTGATCGGGGAGGACGGCCTGCTGTACGCGCTCGCCGCCGAGGACGGCACCGAGCGCTGGAGCACCCGTGTCGGCGCCTCGGCCTCGCCGACCGTCGCCGACGGCGTGGTCTACACCGTGACCATGTCGATGTTCGCGCTGCGGAACACCCGCCCCAGCAAGCTGATCGCCACGGACGCCCGCACCGGCCGACGGCGGTGGGAGCAGCTCCTGCCGGACGGCTCCTGCTCGGCCGCCGCGGTGGCCGACGGCCGGGTCCACGTCACGGGCGTCAAGGGGCAGTTGGGCGCCTACCGGGTGAAGGACGGCAAGCGGCTCTGGTACGACGACAACGCCGAGCGCTACCTCGCCCTGTGCTCCCCGAGCGTCGCGGACGGCACCGTCTACCTCGGCACCGGTGCCGGCCTGCTGCACGCCTTCGACGCGGCGACCGGCAAGCAGCGCTGGGGCGTCGAGGTCGGCCTCAGCGCGATCGACGACAGCCCGGCGGTCATGGACGACCTGCTCCTCGTCGGCGACTTCCACACCGGCGTCCACGCCCTGAGCAGGAGCGACGGCATGCGCCGCTGGCGCCTCGCCGGCCCGCACGGCGCCTCCGCCGTCACGGTCGCCGGCCCCGACGCCTGGGTGGTCACCGCGGCCCGCAACCGCACGCTGCTGCGCGTCGACCCGGCCACCGGCACGGTGCACTGGCGGCGGCCCCTGGACGCCACGGCCGGCAGCCCGGTCTACGCGGACGGCGTGGTGTACGTGACCACCGCCAAGGGCACCGTCCTGGGCCTCGACGCCCTCACCGGCCGCCGCCCCGCCCGCTCCCGACGGCGCCGGCTCTCCTGACGTCCGCCCTCCTGACGCCGGCTCTCCCGACGGCGCCGGCCCGCCGACCCGCCGGCCGCCGCCTCGCCGAGGGGGCGGCGCACCGGCGGAGCCTTCGGGGCCGGGCACCCGGCTCCCGGTGGGTGGGTTCACGTCGTATCATCGGCGTGTACCGCATCGCATGGCGGCTTTCCCATCACCTGACCCATGGAGAATCAGCCATGCCCGTACGCGTGTTCCGTCGCGATGACCGCGATCAGCTCACCGGCCTCGTCAACGCGCACGCCGCCGCCGTCGTCCCCGGCGCCTCCGCGTCCGTCAACACGGTGGTCAGCAGCCTGGAGCGACGGCCCGAGGAGTTCGTCACCGACCCGTGGGTGGCCGAGCGGCTGACACTGGTCGCCGAGGAGGACGGGCGGGTCGCGGCCGCCGCGCACCTGCTGTGGTACCGGGACGACACCGGGGTCGGCCCGGCCCTGCGGGGTGCGGGTGTCGTCGAGTGGTTCCTGTTCCGGCCGGGGGCGGAGGAAGCCGCCGACGCGCTGATGGGCGCATGCCTGGCGCAGTTCGCCCGGCGCCGCGTGCGTGCCCGGTACGCCGAGGGGGAACTGCCGGTACCGGGGGTGTGCGGCGTGCCGGAGCAGTGGCCGCACGTCCGGGCCGCGTACGAGCGGGCGGGCTTCCGGCACACCGGCCGTACGGAGATCCTGCTGCTGGCGCGGGTCGCCGATCTGCCGGGCGCGTCCGACGACAGCGGTCTCGAACTGCGGCGCACCGTCGGCGAGATCGGGACGGTACTGACCGCGCACCGGGGCGGGGAGCCGGTGGGGTACCTGGAGTTGGACACCACCCTGGACCGCCCGGAGCGGCGGTCCAGGACCGGGGGCCTCGCCGACATCAGCGCCCTCGAAGCGGACGACGACGCCGTGCTCGACCACTTGCTGGGGCACGCCGGCGAGTGGCTCGGGCACTGCGGCGCCGACCGGCTGCTGGCCTACGCCACCCCGGACGAAGCCGCGCGGACAGCGCGGTTGACGCGCCGGGGCTTCCGGGAGATCGCCCGAACCGCGCGCGGCTGGGAGCACCGCCCGGGCGCGGTCGCACGGCCTGCCCCACTGGCCTGACGGGGGGCGGCCCGCGCCGGAGCAGGACGTTCACGAGGGCGGGCAGCACGCGGTGGTGGCCGGCCGGGCGCCGTCAACGGCGTCCGCATCGGCGGGTTCGGCGTCCGCTGACCGCACGTCACCGGCCCGCCGCCCCGCCTCCGGGGCGGCGGGCCGACGGCTTTCCGCCAAATTGGTCTCTACCATTGCCCCGAATCCGGGGTTCCGGAAGGCTTGCCGCCGGACGCCGGGAACCGGACTCCGGCGTTCTCCCTTGAGCGAGGAAGACATCCACATGGCACTTCGCAAAGCGGTTTCCACCCTGGCCCTGGCCGGACTGCTCACGGTCGCGGGCGGCCTGATGGCCGCCCCCGCCGCCCAGGCGTCCCCCACCCGCACCACCGGTTACACCTACGTCGGCATGTACCCGAGCGGCGCCGCGTGCGATGCCGCAGGCCGGGCCTACGTGGCCCGGGGCGAAGCCGTCTCCTACTTCTGTGACGTCGCCCCGAACACCGCCCGCCTCTCCGTCTGGTTCTCCTGAGAACCGCCCGGGTGGCCATCTGAGGGCGGGAGGCCGGCCGTGGTCGGCCTCCCGCCCTTCTCCCTGCCCTGGCCCTGGTGGCTGGTTGGCGGGCCCGCCCTTGGGAGGGCCCGCGATGGACACCGCCCACACCCCCCAGGTGCTCCGCACACCTGGCCACGGAGCTGAGGAGATTCGGCGACAGGTGCTCCGATGAGGCAGCGGGAGCCCCGGGCCCGTGAAGGTTCCGAGCGAGGCTCTTCCGGTGCGCCTCACCATCCTGGAGGGCGGATCGCCGCCCTGCCGCACCGACCGGGAGTGGGGTGGGGTGGGTAATCCGCAGCAGCATCGCGGTCGACGGCGCCGACGGGCGACTCCGCCGGGTCCACGGGCGGACTCCTCACCCTGCCGTCAGCCGGCGGTGGGTGATCCGCACGAGCTCGTGCCAGAACGGCGCGGCGGACAGGTAGCCGCCGAGCGCGGCGAGGACGCCGAGCGAGACGTCGACGCTCACCCGGCCCTGCTTGGCCCAGTAGACGTCCTGGAGGTCCAGCAGCAGCGCGAACTCGTCGGAGATCAGGGCCGCGCCCGCGCCGTAGACGGCGGCCACCGCCGGGTGGCCGACCGCCCGCTCGTCGCCGCGGACGGCCACCAGGCCGACTCCGGCCAGCGCCGCGATGCCGATGTTGTAGTGGTGCAGGTGCTTGCCGCCCGCCGAGATGTTGCCCCAGGGCAGCCAGCCGCCCCTGATCCCGTGCGTGATGAACCGCACCGTGCCGAAGGTGGTCCCGAACGCCGCCCACATCACCACCAGCGACCGCTTGGTCGGCGTCAGGTGCCGGTCCGCCGCCCGCTGCCACTCGTCCACCAACCGCGTGGGTGTCCCCGTCGCCATGCCACCGACCTCCGGCCGCCGTCCGGTCCCCCACAACCGACGCTAGCCGATGTGCCGCCCGTCCACCCGCCGGGCGCCGGGCTCGGTCCCGGAGGGACGCGGCGGCCGACACCGGTCTGGTGACCGGTGCCGACGGGCCTGCCGCTGCCAGGCGGTCACCTCGCCGGGTGAGCGAGGATCTCCACCCCGGGCGGCAGCGGCTCGCCGGGCGGGGAAGTGCCGGGAGCCAGGGAGGTGCCGGGGGCCAGGGACGGGCGCCGCGCTCGCAGCCGCCCACGCCGAACGGCAGCACCGAGGGAGCGGTCGACGGTTTACTCCGAGGACCGCCGAAACGCCGGTCGGGTGAGGCGAAGGGTCAGAACCCCCGAGCGGTGCCGTCCAGGTCCTCACGACCGGGCGGTCACCGCACGACCGGGTCCGTACCGTCCAGGAACGCCGACAGGTCCCGTCTCGCCGGGGAGCCCTCCCAGTCCCCTGTGTTGAGACAGGCCAGCGCGCCGCACGCGTTGGCCGCTCGCAGCCGGTCAGCCGGCGGGCGGCCGTCCAGCAGGGTGGCGAGGTAGCCGGCGACGAACGCGTCGCCCGCGCCGACGGTGTCGACCGGCTCGATGGGGAAGTCCTCGACTTCGGCTTCGCCCGGGGCCGGGTCAGGGCGCCAGTACGACTCTGCCGAACACCTCGCCCGTGTCCATCCGGCGGTGGGCCAGTGCCGCTTGGTCCAGCGGCAGCACGTCGTGGACGACCGTGCGCAGGTCTCCGCGTGCGGCAGCGGCGAACTGGGCCGATCGCACGCTCTGGCGGGCGGGGCCGGGCACGGTGTCGGAGCTGAAGGTAGCGAACGTCAACGACCTGCGGAAGGCGTCCACCAGCCGCATGCCGAAGTCCGCCGGCGGATGCCCGCCCACCACGCCGACCGCCACGAACCGCCCGTTGGGGTTCAGCTTGTCCAGGAACAGGGGGAGCTGGGCGCCTCCCACGACATCGATCACCACGTCGAAGCCCGCCGGCGCGTCCGGGCCGCCCGCACCGGTGCGGTCGAGGACGTGGGTGGCGCCCAGCTCCCGCAGGCGGGCGCCACGGTCCGCCGACGAGGTGGTGACCGCCACCGCGCCCGCGCCGTGCCCGGCGGCGAGTTGGACCGCCGTGATCCCGATGCTGCCGGCCGCTCCGCGCACGAGCACCGTCTCTCCGGGCGTGAAGCCGGCCCGTTCCAGGGCGAAGTGGGCGACCACACCGGACCCTCCGAGGGCCACCGCGGCGGCTGCGGTCAGGTCGTCGGGCAGCGCGAGGACGTCCTCGACCGCGGCGACGGCCCGCTCGGCGTACCCGCCGGACAGGCCGGTGAACGCCCACACCCGCCGCCCGAGCCACGCGGCGTCCACGCCCTCCCCCACCGCGGTGACCCTCCCCGCGACCTCGCTGCCGAGGAGGTGGCCCTCCCGGAAGCCGTGGGCGGCGAGCGTTCCCCGGCGGATCACGGCGTCCACGCCGCCCACCCCGATGGCCTCCGGGGCGACCTGCACCTGTCCCGGGGCGGGTGCGGGCTCGGGCACGTCGACGACCTCCAGGCCGTCGGGGTCGCCGAACGTCCTGATCACGACGGCTTTCATCGCTGCTCCTCGGGTCGATGGGGGAGGTTTTTGAGGGTTCGTCCGATGGACGGGCGGGCCTGAGCGTCGAGCGGGTTCCGGGACCGGCCGTCACCGGCGAAGCGCCGGGACGGGCCCGGGGCGCCGCCTTCGGACCGTAGCGGACGCCCCCGTCCGCTTGGCTAAAGTGAGAGACGATGACCGCCCGATTGCCTCAGCCCGTGCGCTCCGACGCCCGGGACAACCGGCTCAGAATCCTGGACGCCGCCCGCGCGGTGTTCGGCGAGAGGGGCCTGGACGCACCCATCCGGGAGGTCTCCCGGCAGGCGGGCGTCGGCCCCGCCACGTTGTACCGGCACTTCCCGACCAAGCACGCGCTGATCACGGAGGCGTTCGCCGAGCAGCGGCGCGCCTGCCGTACGGCGGTCCACGACGCCTTGGCGGACCCCGACCCGTGGCGCGGGTTCCGAAGCCTGATCGAGCGGATCTGCGAACTCCACGCGCAGAGCGTGGGATTCGCCGACGCCTTCATGACGGCCTTCCCCGGGACCATGGACTTCGCCGCCGACCGGGAGCGGACCCTGCGGGCGGTCGGCGAACTGGCCCGCCGCGCCCAGCGGACCGGCCGGCTGCGCGCCGACTTCGTCGTCGACGACCTGGTCCTCATGCTCACGGCCCACCGAGGTCTCCACGACACCCCGCTCCCCGCCCGGGCCGTGGCCTCCCGCCGCTTCGCCGCCTACGTCATCGACGCGTTCCGCGCCGTACCGGAACCGGGGACGGAAGCGCCCACGCCGCCGCCACGCCCGTAGCCCGTTCGCCCGCCCGCTTGCCCGTTCGCCCGACACGGCGCAGGTCCGTCACCCGGAGACCGGCCGGCTACGCAGCGGCTCCGCGCAGTTGTCGCACGGCGGGCCGTGCGGGCGTCGCCGAGCCTGGGCGCCGTCGTGGTGGGGTGCCGCGGCCTAGCCTCGTACAGCACGGCGGCCCAGCCGGATCACCTACGCCGACGAGCCCGCCCGCCACCGGTCGAACTCGTCCACCGTGCGCACCCCGTCGTCGAGCACCGACCGGTAGACGTCCCAACTGCGCACGCCGCGGCCGTACTCGGGGCTGTCCGCCCACGCGTGCTTGATCAGCAGGATCGCCTCCCGGGTCTCCGTGGTGAGCCGCTGCGGCAACGTCCGCAGGTGCGCCAGGTCCGGCTGGCGGTCGGGCTCGTCGACGAACCAGATGTCCAGGGACCACCGGTGGCCCCGCGGCGACCGGTAGTCCAACCCGAGGTACAGCCCGTCCGGGTAGCCGGGGTCGGTGTTCCAGGCGCCGGTGTCGTTGCGGAACCGCACCTGCCGCACCCGCTCGTGCAGCGCCAGCCTCGCCCCGATCCCGGCCACGGCCTCGTGCACCCCTTCGTCGAGCCGGGGGCACACCACCGTGACGTCCAGGTCCCTGCGCACCATCAACCCCAACGCCGCGCTCCCCACCCGTACCGGCTCCCCGAGCCGCGCGAGCAGCTCGTCCAGCCCCAGGTCGTTGTTGACCTCCTCGGCCTCGGCCTGGAGTTCGTCCTGTCGCAGCATGAGCCGGTGCGTCGCCATCGCGCCATTGTCCCCGTTCCCGGCGGACGGCGGGCATCCCGCCGCCCGGGGCCGATCTCGCGAACGGACACGCGTGACGGTGGTCTTCGCGGTCGGGGCACCCGCGAAGACCACCGTCGTAGCTCGCGCCATGCGGTCGGTCAACCGCCCGGCGCGTTCTCAGGCGCGAACGGCCGCTCGCTCGTCCGGCACCTCCCCCTGGGGGTCGGGGGATCCGGTCTCGTGGTGCCTGGTGAGGCCCTCGCCCTCCACGTCCACCGCCGGGAGCACCCTGTCAAGCCACTTCGGGAGCCACCAGGCGCGCTCGCCGAGGAGGGCGAGGACGGCCGGGACGATGGTCATGCGGACGAGGAAGGCATCGGCGAAGACGGCGAAGGCGAGGACGAAGCCGATCATCTTGACCATGGGATCGCCGGAGCCGATGAAGCCGGCGAAGACGCAGATCATGATGGCCGCGGCGGCGGTGACCACGCGGGCCCCGTGGCGGAATCCGGTGACGATGGCCTGGTCGGGCCTCTCTCCGTGGACGTGCGCCTCGCGCATGCGGGTCACCAGGAAAACCTCGTAGTCCATGGCCAGACCGAAGACGACGCCCACCATGAAGATCGGCATCATGCTCATGATCGGGCTGGTCTGTTCAACACCGAACAGGTCGGCGGCCCAGCCCCACTGGAAGACGGCGACGACGGCACCGAGCGAGGCCAGCACCGAGAGCAGGAACCCGAGGGCCGCCTTGAGCGGGACCAGGATCGAGCGGAACACCAGGGTCAGGAGCAGGAAGGCCAGGCCGACCACCAGGCCCAGGTACGGGGCGAGTGCGGAGTCGAGCTTGTCCGACACGTCGACCTTCATGGCCGTCATGCCGGTGACCATGACGTTGTCGCCGGTGTGGCTCCGGATGTCGGCGAGGAGCTTCTCGGTCCTGGGGTTGTCGGGGGCCGTGGTCGGCAGGACCGTGAGGACGGCGGTGCGCCCCGCCTGGTCGTAGGTGGCGGGTCCGACGGCCGCGACGCCCTCCAGCCCGGTGACGGTCTGGCTCACATGGGTCGCCTCGGCCTTGACGTCGCCGCCGTCGGCCGCCGCGTCCACGGTCACCAGCAGGGGTCCGTTGATGCCGGGGCCGAAGCTCTCGGCGAGCATGTCGTACGCCTTGCGCTGGGTGGTGCTGCGCGGCTGGTCCCCGTCACCGGGCAGGCCCATCTTGAGGTCGCCGACCGGGATGGCGACCACGCCGAGGGCGACCACGGCGGTGAGCAGGGCGAGGACCGGTCGGCGCAGGACGAAGTGTGCCCACCGGGTGCCCATGTTCGGGCTGGACAGATGCCCCACACCGCGCCCTGTGCGGCGGGCCTTGCGGCCCAGGACGCGGTGACCGGCGAAGCCGAGCAGCGCGGGGATCAGGGTGAGCGCGATGACCACCGCGATGGCGACGGTGCCGGCGGCGGCGAGGCCCATCTTGGTGAGCAGCGGGATGTTGACGACGGCCAGTCCGGCCAGCGCGATCACGACGGTGAGGCCCGCGAAGACGACGGCGGAGCCAGCCGTGCCGACCGCGAGGCCCGCCGCCTCCTCCCGGTCGCGGCCCTCGGCGAGTTCGGACCGGTAGCGGGAGACGATGAACAGCGCGTAGTCGATGCCGACCGCGAGGCCGATCATCGAGGCGAGCGTCGGGGTGGTGCTGGACAGGTCGAGGACCTCGGTGAGCGCCGTGATCGAGGCGACACCGATGCCGACCCCGATCACCGCCGTCAGCAGCGGCAGGCCGGAGGCGACGAGTGAGCCGAAGGTGATCACCAGGACGACGGCCGCCAGCACGAGGCCGATGACCTCGGCGGACCCGGCCTCGGGGATCGTCGACAGGGCGGTGCCGCCCGCTTCCGTGGTCAGCCCCGCGTGCCGCCCCTCGTCGAGGACGTGGTCCAGCGTCTTCAGCGAGGCGTCGGACATCTCGCTGAACTGCACGTTGTAGGACACCATGACGTAGGCGGTCGTGCCGTCCTGGCTGACGGCCTGGGCCGTGAAGGGGTCGATGACGGCCGCGACCTGGTCGTTGCCGTGGCCGAGTTCGGCGACGGCCGCTTCGACGGCCCGCTTGTTGTCCGCGGCGGTGATCTTCTGGCCCGCCGGGGCGCGGAAGACGATGTTCGCCTGGGCGCCGTCCGCGTGCATCTGCGGGAAGCGCTCGTCCAGCAGGTCGAAGGCCTTCTGCGCCTCGGTGCCAGGGATGGAGAAGGTGTTGTTGCCGGTGGAGTCGGTGCTGATCGCGCCGGCACCGGCCACGACCAGCAGGGCCACCCACAGCAGGGCGACGAGGCGTCGGCTGCGGAAGGACCACCGGCCGAGCTTGTAGAGGAATGTGGCCACGGGAAACGTGCTCCCAGTCGGGTTGTCGGATGGGGAAGAGGGCGCGGGGGACCGGCACGACGGCCCGTCGTACACGCCGGCCCGATGGCCCCCGGCGGCCCGACGGCACGCGTCGGGAAGAGGCGCGGGAGACAGGGGCTCGTGTCGCCGGAGGCCCCGTTGCCGGGTTGCCGGGGGTTGCCCCCACAGCTAAGTGATAGGTAACTACCGATTCGATAGTAAGCTATCACTTAGCTGGAACCGGAACCGACCGAAGGGGTGCCCCATGAGTGCTGCCACCGCGGAACACGACCACCGCCCGAGGGGGTCCGGACGGCGCGGGAGCAGGGCTTCGGTCGTCGCGGCCAGGCTCCGCCTCCCGATCGCCCGGCTGCCGCGGTGGACGCCGCGCGAGCGTCAGCCGGTGCCCACCGCAGGCGCACCGCGCGGGCGGGGCACGGCGACGCGCCTGTTCACCGGGCTGTAGATCCCCGGGCTCGGCGGGCGCGGGAACCGTGGCGGACCGGCTGCGACGGTACCGACCGGCGGCGGGGCCCGGGACAAGCGACGGCAAGACACGGGAGAATGGCCAGATGCCGAACACCACGCCGCACACACCCCGGACCCGCAGAGCCGACGCCCGTTCGAGCGCCGCGCGCATCGTGGCGGCCGGCCGGATCGTCCTCAGGTCCGGCGCGGGCTCCCTGGAACAGATCGCGGCGGAGGCGGGAGTCGGCATCGCCACGCTCTACCGGCACTTCCCCAACCGGGAGGCCATCGTCCGGGCCGTCCTCGACGACATCCTCGAAACCGACCTCCTCCCGCTCGTCGCCGACGCCGGGAACCTCGACGATCCGCGCCGTTCGCTCCAGGGCATCGCCACCCGGATGCTCGACCTGATCACCGAGGAGCGGGGGCTGGCCACGTTCGCGGGCAACTTCAACGATGTCGCCCTCGACGTCCTCCGGCGCTTCAGCGAGTCGCTCGCCCCCCTCCTGGAAGAGGGCCAGCGGCGCGGGGAGATCCGCGCCGACGTCACCGCGGAGGACATCCCCCACTTCCTGGTCATGAGCATCGCCGGCCTGGTCCTCCCCGGTACCACGGCTTCCATCCGCGCGCGCTTCACGGCCCTGCTCTTCGACGCGCTGAGCCCGGCGGGCGCGACGCCCCTGCCCCCACCGGGCGAGGACCCCGGCGACCTCCGTTCGGCGATCTCCGGCGTCACTCACCTCTGACCCCGCACCCGGGAACGTCTCTGGGTGATCTGATGATCATTCGACCTTGAGGACGTCGGCGAGGCGGCGGGCCGCTTCGTCCGCGGCAGGTTCGGTCCTGCACTCATTCGAGTGAAGAATTCGGCATTGCTCCCGGCATAACCGCTGGGTGCTGCTCTGATGGCGTCGGCCCGCCGCCAGGCGGGTCGCTCCATGACCGCATGGGCTCTCCCATGCGCGCCGACGAACGGAGACGCCATGAGCCGAGTTTCGAGGCCCAGGACCATGCCGGCGGCCGCGGCCAGCGCCATCTTCCTGGCCGTGGGCGTCACCGCGGCCCCGGCGGAACGGTGAACTGCCAGGTCAACGCCAACGGCGGCGCGGACGAGAAGTTCCATCTCGGCCTCGCCTGACCAGCTCCGCGGGCCGTACCCGCCGATCGGCAGGTGCGGCCCGCGGTTCCGAGGAGCCTGTTCAGTGATCGACTTCGACCAACTCACCGACCTCGCCGCACGCGAGGGCATCGAACGGATCGGTGTGGGCGTGGTGGTCCGGGACGGCTCGGGCCGGGTCCTGATGGTCCGCAGGTCCCCGGCCGACGTCCTGCCGGGCCTGTGGGAGTACCCGGGCGGCGGCTGGGAGGACGGCGAGCCCTGCGGCTCGGTGACGAGGGCCTGGCCGTGCGCATGGTCCCCCTCGACGAGGTGCTCGACCTGAAGGTCCCGCCCTACCTGCGGCACTACCTGCCGATGCTCGCCGAGGCGACCGGCCCGCCGCCCGGGAGGACCGCGTGAATCCGCTCGACGACGCCCGCCGTCCAGCCGCCGCCCCGCCCCACGCGTCCAGGAGCGAGCCGCCGACCCTGGTCGTCGGCGTCCACCTCGTCCTGGTCGAGGGCAACGCCGTGCTGCTGGGCCGACGCCACAACACCGCCTACGCGAACGGCCTGTGGCACCTGCCGGCCGGGCACATGGAGCCCGGCGAGACGGTCACCCGCGCGATGACACGCGAGGCCGAGGAGGAACTCGGCATCCTGGTCGCCGAGGCCGACCTCACACTCGTCCACGCCCTGCACCACCTCGACGCCGACGACGGCCGCGGCCGCCTCCAGCTGTTCTTCCGCGCCGCCCGCTACGGCGGCCGGATCCGCAACGCCGAACCGCACAAGTGCGACGCGCTGCGCTTCTGGCCGCTCGACGAACTCCCGAGCGACACCGTGCCCTACACCGTCCACGCGCTCGGCGAGATCGCCCGCGGCAACACGCTGTCGGCCCTCGGCTGGCCGACGTGAGCACCCCCACCGTCCCCTACGACGGGGACCGGGCTGGGACCGGACGGGGACCTGCTGCTGAGCCCGACGGCGGGCCGCCACGAGTTGCCGGGCACACCGCACGATCCTGCGGCCGCGCCGGAGGCCCCGTCGTGTGGGTTTTCGGTTGATCGTCACGGCCGGCATCGCGCGACGACTACCGGTACACGTTCCACGGTGCGGGACCGGGCCAACCCGGCCAAGGCGGCGGGGGCGGGGGCGGCGGGGGCTGGTACACGGGCGGGTCGTAGCGACCCGGACCGTCCGAACGGCTGTGGCCGGTCGGCACGCGGCTTTGACCGGAAGGCAGACGGAGGACGAGGGCGGTGACGATCACCGCGAACAAGACGAGCAAGAGTGTGAGCGGCACTCGGAACCTGCTCCACATGACCCGCTCCTCCACACGGGGCGATTGGCGGCCGTCTTCATGATGCCCGGTTCTCACGAACGGTGTCCGCCAGGGGTTCGCATCGGTGATGAGGGGGTTCAGCAGGAGGATCGCGGGTGCCCCGGGCTCGGCTCGGCCGGCTGGACGATGGCAGCCGCGCGCCCTCTGCCGATCTGGGATGCCGTGATGCCCATGCCCTTGGCGAAGGGGTGGACTCGGCTGATGCGCTCCATCGCGGCGAACGGCCGAAGCGGTGCCGCTTCGGCCGTCATGGACATCTCCATGCCCCACTCGCTGGCGGGTCGGGGTCGGCGGGGAAGGCGAGTTCGCCTTCCAGGTGCTCGGTGGGCAGACGGACGGCCCGCTGGAGCCCTCGCCGTCCGGCTCCCCGCACGATCGACCGGCGAGTCCTAGTCCGTGATGGGTGTGAGCGTCTGCGCGGCGCTCCCGTCGTAGCGCTGTGCCTTCACGAAGGCGTTGTTGCTGCCGGACGGCGTGGAGGTCAGGACCCACCCGTTGGCGCTGACGACGGCCTTGCGCTGGGCGTCGTACGTCCACTTCTGGTCGGCCGAGTCGTAGCAGGGGCTGAGGGAGACCTCCCAGCCCTCCTCGGGCGGAACGACCAGGCACTCGTTGCCCTGCGCGGTGTGGAGACTACCGTCGCCGGCGAAGACGAACAGCTGGTTGCCGTTGGGCGTACTGGAGCAGCTGTAGGTGATCATGTAGTTGTTGCTGCCTCCTCGATCCAGGCAGGCGCCGTTGCCAAAGCGGAGGGGCCAACGGGCGGACTGGCCGAGCCCGGTTTCGGTGATCAGCGTCCCGTCGCTCTGCTTCTGCTGCCGGACCATGCCCTGGCAGGTGCCGCTGGTCGACGTTCCCGTGTTCCTGGCGGTGAGCGTGCCCTTGTTGCCGGTCATCTTGCCCCACCGGTTCTTCGCGTACGCGTTGTCGTTGCACACGTACCGGTCGTTGTTCCAGTCGAAGTACTCCACCCAGCTGTTCCAACCCGGGTTGATCTTCGACGACTTGGGGAGCAGGGCTTCGCCGAGGACGAAGGCGGTGCCGGCGGTCTCGTCGTTCACGGTGGCCTTGGCCCAGTGGGTCACGGGGTCGATCTCCACGTGGAAGGCGTAGGTGTGGCCGGTGACGGGGCGACCGTGGTTGACGGAATTGTTGGAGCACTGGAGGTGCTGGCCCTCCCCCGTGTTGTTCCAGCAGTGTGATCCCTGGGTGCCGTCCTTGAACTGGAGGTTCTGGTCGGCCCAGGTCGACCAGAGGAACTGCCCGTCGTTCTGCCCGGCGAGCTGGAAGCCGATGTAGGAGAGGTTCGCGTTGAAGTTGAACTGGCTCGCCCAGTAGACGTCACCGTCTCCCGGGCTGGTGAGCACGGTGTTCCGGAAGTCGACGTCCGTCACGGCGCCGCTGGTGTCGAACGTCCAGTCCGAGTAGGCGCCGGGCGTCTGACCGGACGTGAGGCGGTTGCCGCTTGATGGTGCCGCCGCGGCCGTCGGGACCCCGGCGGACATGCCGGAGAACGGCAGCAGCGCGACGGCGACGGCCGGCCAGGCGAGGGTGCGCGGAAGGTGTGACACGTGAACTCCTCAGCGGGGGGACGGCGAGGGGTGTGGATTCCGTGGACGCGGCAAGACACGGCAAGTCACGTCACCTGGAGGACGAGCAGGGAAGTACACGAAAGACTTCCTGCGAACCGTACAGCGTGGCCGGGCCGCTACGGGCGGTAATGGAAATCCGCATCGGATGCGGTCGGAATCCCGCCCCGTTTTCATCGGAACGGCTGCCCAATATTCGGGCATCCGTGTGACTGCCGAATGTAGGCGCCCACGCCCGAGTCGGTCACGTCCGTCTGACCGGACCCCGTTCGCCGTGCGCGGTGCTGCCTGGAAGCTGACATCGTCTGGGAACCCGCCGATCTGCTCGGGGATGCGGTGGCCTGCGGTCGACGCGCTGCCTCGACACGTCGCCGGACGCTGAACGACCGCGTGTCCTCCCCCGCCTCCGAGGCAGGAACGGAGAACGGGAGGAGCTCGGTTTGACCCTTTGGCTCCGCGGACCAGCCAGGTGATCGTTCGTCAGGCGCATCTTGAACCTGACGGCTACACCCGTTGCGCCCTTCCCCTCGGGTCATCCTCTTGTGCGGTTGCCGACGTTGGCCTGCGGCGGTGCAGATCTCTTCACGCTGGGCGGCGAGCTGGGGACATCGAGCTGTACGAACACCAGCGACTCGGCGAGCAATAGAGGAGGCGTGATCGGAACGCCGCGCGGTCTCCTCAGCCGGACCGGCCGGTGTGGTCCGCCGCCGCCGGTCAGGCGGGGCCGGTGGTGACGTACCGTACGGCGCGGGCCCTGGCCTGTTCTCCACACCACGGGGCCGTGAGAGCTTGCGTACGGACGGCGGAGGAGGATGTAGGACCAAGAGCCGATGGTCCTGCGGCCCGCGGCCGGGTGGAATGGCCGGATGGATCACGCGACACGCCCTGAACAGCCGCGCTCCGGCCTCACCGTCGCCGAGCGGCGCGCCTACCTCGACCGCCTGGCGCTGCCGGACCCCGGCGCGCCCTCCGCGGAGGCCCTGGCCCGCCTCCAGCTCGCGCATCTGCGTAGCGTCCCGTTCGAGAACCTGAGCATCCACCTCGGCGAGCCCGTCGTCCTCGACCCCGGCGCCCTGGTGGCCAAGGTCGTGACCCGCCACCGGGGCGGCTTCTGCTACGAACTCAACGGCGCTTTCGCCGAGTTGCTCACCTCGCTCGGCTACCGGGTGAGCCTGCTGGCCGCCCGCGTCCACGACGGCGAGCGGCTCGGCCCGCCGTTCGACCACCTCGCACTGCGGGTGGACCTCGACGAGCCGTGGCTGGTCGACGTCGGCTTCGGCCGCCTGAGCCGCGGCCCGCTTCGCCTGGACGAGCGCGGCGAACAGGCCGACGCCTTCGGCACGTTCACCCTCGCCCCGGTCGGCGAGTACGGCGATCTGGACGTCCTTCAGGACGGCGAGCCGCAGTACCGCCTGGGCCTGCGCCCCTACCAGCTCGCGGACTTCGGCCCGACCTGCTGGTGGCAGGCCACCTCGCCGGACTCCCACTTCACCCGCTCGGCGACCTGCTCGATACTCACCGGGGACGACGGCCGGGTGACCATCAGCGGCAACCGCCTGATCACCACCGCCCCGGACGGTGAACGCACCGAGCTGGTTCTCGGCGACGAGGAGGCCCTCGCCGCCTACCGCACCCACTTCGGGATCACGCTGGAGCACCTCCCGGGTCACCGCGGTTGAGGGGTGGGCCCGCCGGCGCGCCGGGTCGGCGCCTGCGCCGGGCGCGGCGTGGGCGGCCCCCCACCTCCGTCGGGCCCTGGTTCGCGGCGGCCCGCCGGGGACACCTCAGGCAGGTCCTTGGGACGCCCACCACCGCTGCGGTGACGGGGAGTTCGCCCCGGCGAGGCGGCAAGTGGCGGGCATCCCGTGTCATCCGCCGACTCCGGGGTAGCCGCACCCCGATCCGAACACAGAGGAGTGGGTGAAGATGGGTATCGGCGGCTGCATCCTTCTGTTCGCCTTCGGCGCGGTGCTGGCCTTCGGGGTCGACTGGCACCTGTCCGGAATGAACGTGCACGTAGTGGGCTGGATCCTGATGGCCGCGGGCGTGCTCGGTCTGATCACCTACACGAGCGTCTACCGGCGGCGGCGCTTCATGGGGCGGGCCGGAGCCGACGAGATCGTCGAGGAACGGCGCTACTACGACCAGCCCTGATCGACGCCGGCGCTCGCGGTCCTTCGGTCCTCCCCCGACAAGGGCCGGGACCGCGAGCGCGGCGGCGGAGCGGCTCGTCCCGCCGGCTGCTCGGTCTCCTGGTCCCGGAGGAGGCGGAGCCACGGCAGCACGGCCGGATCGAGGTCGAGCTCTTCGGGTGGGCCGCGGCGCAGCGCGTCAGCGGGGCCGATGGCCGGCTCGCGGCCGTGGGTGCCCGGCATTCGGCCCATCGGGCGCGCCCTCCAGGGGCGACCCGTGGCCGTCCCTGCCGAGGCGCCGGTCGGAAATGGCTATGAGCAACGGTATGAGAATCACCTGCCGCGCCGCTCTCGGCGTCCCGTTGATGACCGCTGCCGCCCTGGTCCTGCCCCTCGGCCCGGCCGCCGCCGCCACCGGAAACCTCTATGTCAACAACGAAGAGGTCTACACGGACCCCTCCGGCTGCTACTCCCTGGAGGACTCCTCCATCGTCGACAACATCACCGACACGGCCGCGACCCTCTACTCGGGTCCGGACTGCACCGGGGAGGAGCTCGGCCGGATCAGCGCCGGTGACGACGAGATCACCACCGGCGCCCGGAGCCTCTACATCCCCTGAATCCCCCGGACGGCCGGCCCGAGACGGATCGGACCGGCCACCCGGCGGTGGGGCGGCCAGCGCGAAGGTGACTGCGCGCAGGCGTGGGGTGCGGCTCTGAGCCCTCGCCAGGGCGGGTCGGCGGCGGACGGACTCGGCGGCGGGTGGGTCGGCGGCGGGTGGGGTCGGGCAGGACGGCCACCGCGCGCGAGCCGTTGGTCAGTGCGTTGGGCTGGCTCGGCAGTGCTTCCGGGTCCTCCGCCGGGCGGCTCGCCCTGGCGCGCGTGCGCTGGGCGGCTCCTTCGAGCCCGCTCACACGGGTCACGGCCGTCCCTCCGTGGCCGTGAGGACGTCCAGGAATCGCGCGTGGTCGACGGAGACCGAGATCCGCGTGCGGGTGCCGGCCGCCGGACGCGCGCCCCAGGCGCCGCGCTCGCGGTACACCTCGACCTCGCGGAACGCGCAGACGGATTCGTCGAGCGCCACGGCCGCCGCGAGCGGGTCGTGGAAGGCCTTGCCGGCGCGGCGCTTGGCCAGGTAGACCCCCATGCCCTCCCGCACGAGCGCCATCCCGGGGGTGAGCCGCCGCGCCGCCAGGGCGGCGTGCATGGCGCCGTCGTAGACGACGCCGTGGCAGACGTTCTTCGAGACGAGCACCCGCTCGGCGACGTGGGGCGATCCCAGCAGCTTCGACGCGGCGTCCGGAGCGCCGTTGAAGTTGAACGTCGGGCAGGTCTCGCGTCCCTCGAACTTGGGGAGCCGGTGTTCGGGCGGGACGACGCGGTCGCCGGCGAAGCCGCCCTGCGCGACCCAGCGGGCGATGCGCACGTCCGGTTCCCGCTCCAGGAGCACGCCGGGGTTCTTCGGCGGCGCCCCCGTGAGCAGTGTCGCGTCGCCGTCGGCGAGGGCGTCCCGCAGCAGTTGCCAGGCCTCGGCGTCGGGTTCGCGAGGCGGAACCCTCCCGAGCCATCGGCGGTGGAAGCCCGACACCGGCTTCACGTCGGCGCCGGGCCGGTAGGCGCCGACCGGCGCGTTCACGCCGAGGCGCCCCAGGAGGTGCTTGACGATGCCGACCTGCTCATCCGATCCGGGCATGACCGTCACGGCCACCAGGCGTGCCCACGGGTGGGTCGCGAGAGCACACAGGGTGAGGGCGTCGTCGGGGTCGCCGGTCTCCATGTCGAACACGATCGGGATCGCCATGCCCGCGACCGTACCGATCCGACGGGGCGTCACCAACGGGATTTCGCCGGGCGGGGTGGGCGCGGTGGGCGGGTTCGGGGAGGCGGCCGGAGCGGCGCGTCCACCCACGAGGTAGCGTCGACCGGGTGCTGGAACGACTGGAGATCGAGAGCTTCCTGATCCTCGCCGACGAGCTGCACTTCGGGCGCACGGCCGAGCGGCTGCACGTCTCGCGCGCCAGGATCAGCCAGACGATCCGGAGCCTGGAGCGCCGCATCGGCGCTCCCCTGTTCGAGCGGACCAGCCGTACGGTACGCCTCACGCCTCTCGGCCGCCGACTGCACCAGGAGATCGAGCCCGGCTACCGGCGTGTCGAACAGGGCGTGGCGCGGGCCCAGGCCGAGGCGCGGGGCTTCGCGGGCGTGCTGCCGGTCGGGTACCTGGGAAGCGCGACGGGGGAGTTCGTGATGGACGCGGCACGGGCCTTCGGCCGCATCCACCCGGAGGCGGAGGTGCGGATCCACGAGACCCAGCTCAGCGACCTGCTCGGCCCGCTCCGAACCGGCCGGGTCGACGTGCTGGTCACCCACTTCCCGGTCGTGGAGCCCGATCTGACCCGGGGCCCGGTCGTGCTCCGGGTGCCCCGGATGCTCGCGGTCCCCGCCAACCACGCGCTCGCCAAGCGGCAGTCGGTGTCCCTGGAGGACCTGGCACGGGACCGGGTGTTCGCGTGCTCGGGCGACGTACCGGACTACTGGCAGGAACACCTGGCGCCGCCGCGCACCCCGAGCGGGCAGCCGGTACGGCGGGGCAGGTCGGCGGCGACGTTGCAGGAGACCCTCGCCATGGTCGGTGCCGGGCAGGGCATCTCCCCCGTCGGTGCCGATGTCGCGGCGCACTACACACCGAGGAACGTGGTGTACGTGCCGTTCAGTGACGCGGAGCCGGTGGAGTACGGGCTGGTGTGGCGTACGGCGGGAGAGACGGCCCGGGTGCGGGCCTTCGTCGAGGCGGCCACGGCGCTGGCCGCCGAACTGGGGACCGCCGGACAGAGCGCCGGCGGGCGGAAGCCGGGCGGGCGGAACACCGACGGACCGTAGGTCACGGGCGTGCGATCCCACGCGTCGAACGCCCCGCGCCCCGTGCGCGCGACCGATCGGTAAGCCGGGCTGACCGATCGTTGCGCGGACAGGTGCTGTTCCCGGCCGCAGGCGGCGCGAGGCTGAACGACGTGACAAACGATCTCGCAGCCGTCCCGCCCCGTACCCGAGCACCGGGCACCCCTTCCCGACGAGCGGACCTGGCCCCGCTGTCGGCCCTCGCACTCGGCGCCTTCGCCGTCGGCACCACCGAGGTGGTCATCGCCGGCCTGCTCCCCGAGGTGGCCACGGACTTCGGCATCCCCCTGCCCACGGCGGGCCTGCTCGTGTCGGGCTATGCCGTGGGCATGGTGGTGGGTGCCCCCCTGCTCACGGTGCTGGGCGCGCGGCTCCCCCGCAAGCACCTGCTCCTCTGGCTGGTCGGCCTGTTCACGGCGGCCGGTCTGCTCAGCGCGCTGGCCCCCGGGTACGGCGTGCTGTTCGTCGGGCGGGTGCTGTCGGCCCTCGCCGGAGGTGCCTACGTGGGGACCGCCGCCGTCGTGGCCGCGGGCCTGGTCGCGCCGGAGCGCAAGGCCAGTGCCATCGCCACGGTGTTCATGGGGCTGAGCCTCGCCAACGTGCTCGGCGTCCCGGGCGGCACCGCGCTGGGTCAGGCGCTCGGCTGGCGGGCCGCGTTCTGGGGGGTGAGCGCCGTCGGCGCGGTGCTGCTGGCCGCGATCGCGGCGCTGGTCCCGCCGATGCCCCGGCAGCGGGTCATCGGCTTCCGCCGGGAGCTCGCGGCCTTCCGGCGCGGCAGGGTCTGGCTCGCCCTGGCGGCGACCGCCTTCGGCTGGGCGCCCTACCTCGCCGTCCTCACCTACATCACGCCCCTGCTCACCGAGGTCACCGGCTTCGACGACCGTACGGTCCCGCTGGTGCTGGTCCTGATCGGCGTCGGCATGGTCGTGGGCACCCCGCTGGCGGGCCGGCTCGCGGACCGGGCGCTGCTGCCCACGCTCTACGGGGCGCTCGCCGGGATCACGCTCGTCTCCGCGCTGCTGATCCCCGCCGTGCACAGCAAGCCCGCCGCGATCGCCGGCTTCCTGCTCTTCGGCCTGGTGGGGGCCGCGGTGATCCCGCCCTCACAGACACGGGTGCTGCAAGCGGCCGAAGGCGCCGACAGCCTCGCCTCGGCAGCCAACGTCTCGGCGTTCAACATCGGCAACGCGGGCGGCCCGCTGCTGGCGGGCGCGGCGCTCTCGGCGGGCACGGGCTACACGTCCTCGCTGTGGATCGGGGCAGCCCTGGGCGCGACCGGCCTGGCCCTCGCGCTCGCCACCACAGCACTGCACCACCGCACGCTCCGGCACCCCGCCGACACGGCACGGACCCGCCCGCCCGCACCCGGCACCCCCCGCCGCCACGAACGGTGAACCGCGCATCGCCGGCACGGGACCGGACCGCGGCGCCGGCGCCGTGATCCGAGGTCAGGTCCCGCGCCGCAGCCGCCGCTCCACCCGGGCCGGGGGGCCTCCGCCGACGGCGGAGGCCCCCCGGATACTCGCCGCGCACCGGCGCCAGGCGAGGGTCGCCGAAGCCCGCCCCCGGCCCGCCGTACTCGGCCGACCGAGGGCGACGGCCTCCCCGCCGCGAACCGGCGCCCGTCAGACCACCGCCCCGTTGTGGCCGCGCGCCCGCGCCTCCCGGGCCTCCCGCGGCCGGTCCGGGAACCGCCCCTGGAGCAGCACGGCCACCGGCATCGCGGTGAACACCGTCGACGCCGTGCCCATCAGGACCCCGGCCAGCAGTGCCACCGAGAAGTCGGCGAGCGAGTCCCCGCCGAGGAGCGCCAGGGCCACCAGGACGAACAGCGCCCCCATGCCGGTGTTCACCGTCCGGGGGAGGGTCTGCGCCACCGCGCGGTCCGCGAGCTCCGCCCAGCTCGCCTTCGTCCCCGTCCGGCGCAGCTCGCGCAGCCGGTCCAGGACCACCACCGTGTCGTTGACCGAGTACCCGACGATGGTGAGCAGCGCGGCGAGAAAAACGCTGTCCACCGGCTTGCCCAGCCAGGCGAAGAGGCCGAGGACGAGCAGCAGGTCCTGCGCCATCGCGATCACCGCGGCGGCCGCGAGGGTCCACCGGAAGCGGACCGTGAG
This sequence comes from Kitasatospora sp. NPDC034533, assembly GCF_055575155.1. Classification (NCBI taxonomy): domain Bacteria; kingdom Bacillati; phylum Actinomycetota; class Actinomycetes; order Kitasatosporales; family Streptomycetaceae; genus Kitasatospora; species Kitasatospora sp. NPDC034533. The sequence goes on along the minus strand of NZ_JBVITE010000071.1, from coordinate 5,090 downwards.
GTAGAGCAGCTGGGCGGCGACCGCGAGCCCGAGCGCGACCAGCGCGTAGCCGCGCAGCTCGCTGCCGAGGCTCGGCCCGATCAGCTCGTCGCGCTCCACGGACAGCTCGCCGGTGACGCCGGTGAGCGCCTCCCGGATGCGCTGCTGCTGGTCGTCGCCGTTCTCCTTGGTGCGGACGGACACGCCGGTGTCCCCGGTGGTCTGCACCACGGCCTGCGGGAATCCGGCGTCGACCACCGCCGCGCGGGCGGCGTCCGCGTCGACCCGCTGCGCGGCGGTGTACTGCGCCACCCGGCCGCCGGTGAACTCGACGCCGAAGTCCAGGCCGCGCCGGCCGATCCCGGCCAGGGCGAGCAGCAACAGGCCGGCGCAGGCGCCCAGCCAGCGCCGCCGGTGGCGCATCAGCCGCGGCGGCCGGCGGGTCAGCCGGGTGCGGAGCCGGCCGACGGTGGCCATGCCGGTCAGGGCGGGCCGCCGGGCGACGGCGGGCCGGCGCACCGCCCACTCGGCGAGCAGCCGGGTGATCAGCATGGCGGAGAACATCGAGGCCAGCACGCCGATCGAGAGCGTCACCCCGAAGCCCTTGACCGGGCCGGTGGCGAACGCGAAGAGCAGGCCGGCGGCGAGCAGCGTCGTCACGTTGGAGTCGGCCACCGCGTTCCACGCCTTCGCGAACCCGACGCGCAGCGGGCGCCGCAGGTCGCGCTCCTTGCCGGGCCCGGCCGCCCGGGAGGCGGCGTACTCCTCCCGGGCCCGTTCGAAGACCAGCACGTTGGCGTCGACCGCCATGCCGATGGCGAGCACGAAGCCGGCCAGTCCGGGCAGGGTGAGCGTCGCGCCGAGCGCGACCACGGCGGCGTACGAGATCAGTCCGTAGAGGGCGAGCGCGATGGTGGCCAGCACACCGAGCAGGCGGTACACCGCGATGACGAAGGCTCCGGTGCAGAGCAGGCCGATGACCGCGGCCAGGGCGCTGGCCCGGATGGCCTCGGCGCCGAGGGTGGGGCCGACGGTGCTCTGTTCGATCAGCGTCACCGGGACGGGCAGGGCGCCGCCCTTGACCAGGGCGGCGAGGTCGCGGGCCTCGTCGGCCGAGAAGCCGCCGGTGATCTGCGTCGAGCCGCCGGTGATCCCCTGTCCGCAGGGCACGCTGTCCTGGACGCCGGGGGCGGACAGGACGCGGTCGTCGAGCACGATGGCGACCCGGCGGGCGGGGTCGGCCGGCGCGGCGCACGCCGCCTGCCCGGTGAGCCGGGCCCAGGCGTCTCCGGCGGGGCCGCGGAAGGAGAGGTCGATGCTCCAGCCGAGGCCGGTCCGGGTGTCGAGGACGGCCGAGGCGTCCTTGACGCCGTCGCCGGTCAGCGCCGGCGGGCCCAGCCGCAGGTGACCGCCGGGGAGGCCGGGGTCGGCGAGGACCCGGGAGCCGTCCGCCGCGGGCGCCCCGGCCGGTCCGTCGGCGGTCGCGGTGACGGGGTGGAAGGTGAGCTGGGCGGTGCGGCCGATGACCCCGGCGGCCTCGCGGGGGTCCTGGAGGCCGGGGAGTTCGACGACGATGCGCCGCTCCCCCGCGCGGGCGAGCGAGGGTTCGGCGACGCCGAGGCCGTCGACCCGGCGGCGCAGCACCTCCAGCGCCCGGTCGGTGGCGTCCGCGTCGGCGCGGACGGTGGGCGAGTCCTGGGTCTCCAGGACGATCCGGGTGCCGCCGCGCAGGTCGAGGCCGAGGCGGGGCGGGGTGGTCAGGGCGGTGTAGAGCGAGAGGCCGACGACGGCGAGCGCGATGAGCGCGCGCCAGAACGCGGTACGGCGAGCAGGCATGGGTACTCCACGGGCGGTCCTCGGGAGCCGGGCGTCCGCAGGGGGACGCCGCACCCGGGACGGGCGGACGCGAGGGGACGGCGCGCCGCCGGGAACGCTCCGGGCACGGTGTCCGGAGTCCTCCCGTCCGGGCCGCGGGCAGGCCGCGGCACCCGGTCGGCGGGCGCGGTGGAACGTCAGCTGGACCGGGTGGAGGGGGGACCGCGGGTGTGGCGGGGGTCGTAGCGGTCGGACGGCGGCGCCCGCTCCTGGCGCGGCCCCGGGGCGTACGTCCCGGGGCGGAGCCGGGGGGCGTCGGTCCGGGTGGCCGGGAGCGCGGCCGGCGGGAGCGCCGGCAGCCGGACGCCCGGCTCGGCGGCGGCCGTCTGCCGCTGGACGACGTCGAGGTCGGGGCGGACCGAGGGGTGCCGGACGCGCGCGGGGGCGCTGGGCGCCGCCGCGCCCGCCGGGCCCGCCGGGGCGAGCCGTACGGCGGCGGGGGCGACCTGGGTCGCGACGGCGGACGGCGCGACGGGGGCCGGCTGCGCCGTGCCCGTCGCCGTGCCGAGGAGGACCTGGCAGACGGCCCAGACCGCGAGGAACGCGCAGGACAGCGCGGCCGCCGCGGTCCGACGTACGCGTCGCTCCACTCCGGCCCCCTCCCCGCTCGTGCCGTCAACCGGTCCCGTCCGCAAGAAGCTCTCACTGTAGGCGACGGCAGCGCACTCTGACCCGCGCGCAGAAGCCTCCGCTCTTGGCGGAGAGGAACCCGGCTTCGCGGCCGGGCCACCTCCGCGTGGGCGGACGGCCCGCGCTGCCGGTCGGCGCCGCATCAGGGCGCCGCTTCCCTTCGGCACCCATATGCCCGGCCCGAGCGGTAAGTTGACGGGGTGCCAACTACGGAAGGACCGTCGACATGACCATCGACCAGGCTGCCCTCGGCAGCGCGGTGAAGGCGGTCATCGCCGCCGCGCACGACGATGACCTGGCCGCGCTGTACCAGGCCGTGATGCCGCCGGCCGGCACGGAGACGCCCCCGGCCGAGGCCGCCGCGTGGTTCGGGTCGCTCGTCATCCATCTGGCGCTCACCGCGGCGGCCTCCTCGGGGCTGGGCCGGGGCTGCCCCCGGGAGGCCGTCTCGGAGTGGATGGACGAGGTGCTGGGCCCGCCGCCCACCCCGGCGCGGCTGCGCGCCGTGGATCCCGGCCGCATCGACCACGTCGAGGCGGTGAGCACCGCGGCGGAGTACTCCCGCTGCCACGAGTACGCCATCGACCTGATCCGGGTGGGCCTGACCGAACCGGATCAGGACCCGGACGAGCGAGCCGTCGACGCCCACTGCACGGTGACGAACGACAAGAGGCTGCGGATCACCGTGATGGCGATGCTGGGCCGCCTCGCCACCGTTCCGGGCCAGCGAGGCTGACGGTGCGGCCCGGGTGACGCGCCGGCGCCGGGCCGCCGGGGGTTCGGCGAGGTGGGCCGGAGGCGGCCCGCCTCGTCCGGGTCGACCGGCGTCAAGGTCCACACGTCGACCGCCCCGCTGCACGCCGTGGGCCCCGACCCGGCCGGGCGTCCCCCGGGCGGCCGCGCCCTCTCCGGCCATCCGGCGCTCCCGGCGGCGGCCCTGCCCTCCCCCGGGCCCGCGTGCCGTAGCCGGGGCCGTCAAGGCGGTTAGGGCGCGGCCGCCCGGCGGTCCCAGGGCGCGCACCGGCAGGCCCTGTTCCCCGAAGCCGTCACGAAGCGACACGTCTCGCACCCGGTGAGGACGACCCGGCAGTGCGGGGCGTGCGCCGTGGCCGCTCGCCCTGTCCACAGCGCCTCCCGAGCTTTCGGGCGGCCCCCGCACCCGGTGCCGGCGTTCTCACTGAAGGCCTCGTTCCGGGGATGCCGTGCATGCTGAGCGCGTCGAGTCGAAAGCCGGGCTTCGACGTCACGCTTCGAACACATATTCCGTTTCGACCTCTCCGACGTCCGGCCGGATGTTCGGGGAGGGCTGCCGGGATCCGGGGACCAGGCCCTTTCGAGAAGCCCGTGGTGGACGTTTCGTCCGGACTGGATGTAGTGTCCAGCCCATGTCCTCAGTGTTGCTGGGCCCGTACCAGCGCGGCCCCGGCCGCCTTCGTATCGCGCCAGCGAGGTATCGATGATTCCGCCCGTCATAGGCGCCGCCGAGATCGAGCGCGCCGCCACGCCGCACGTGGTCTTCACCGCCGTCCGCAACGCGCTGATCGCGCACGCCCAGGGCCGCACCGCCGTCCCACCCCCGCTGCACCTCCGGTTCCCGGAGGCGGACGGCGACTGCCACGTCAAGGTCGGCTGGGTCACCGGCGCGCCCGACTTCGCGGTCAAGATCGCAACCGGCTTCTACCGCAACGCCTCGGCCGGCCTGCCCACCAACCACGGCCTGGTCTGTGTCGTCAGCGCCCGCACCGGACGAACTCGCGCGATCCTCGACGACCAGGGGCTGCTCACCGCCTGGCGCACCGCGGCGGCGGGCGCCCTGATCACCCATGCCCTGGCCCGACCTGACGCCGTCACCCTGGCCGTCTTCGGGACCGGAGAGCAGGCCCGGCTCCAGGTCGAGTGGCTGGCCATGCTCCGCCCGATCGGCACGGTGCTCGTCCACGGCCGCAGCCAGGACAAGGCCCGATCACTGTGCGAGAAGCTGACCGCGCTCGGCCATCACGCCGAGCCCGCCACCGCCCGCGAAGCCGCCGCCGCCGACGTGGTCGTCACCACCACCCCGGCCACGGCCCCGGTCCTGCGAGCCGATCACGTCCGCCCGGGCACCCACGTGACCGGCATCGGCACGGACATGCCCCACAAGAACGAACTGCCGGCGGCGCTCTTCGCCCGCGCGACACTGATCACGACGGACGACCACGAGCAGTGCCTGGACCACGGCGACTTCGGCCGCGCCGTACGCGCCGGCCTCACCACCGGCACCAGCGACACACCCGTCGGCCTCCTCCTTGAAAACCCTGTCGAGCGGCCGGACGGCGCGATCACGATCGCGGACCTCACCGGCGTCGGCGCCCTGGACGCGGCACTCGCCTCAGCTGTTCTCCACGATCTTGTTCTCCACAACTGACGCCGCCGGATGAACCGGCCCCGCCGGCCCGCTGATCACCCTGCTCGGCGCCGGCCCCGGCAGCCTCGGACGACAGTCCGGCCGATCGCAGCAGAGCCACCCGAAAAGAGAATCTCAATGATCGTGTCAAGCCGTCTGCGTGACCGGCGGGGCGGAGGTGAAGAGCCTCTTGTCACGCAGCATCGCCCACAGCACGTCGACC
>NZ_JBVITE010000070.1:0-43838 GCF_055575155.1 Kitasatospora sp. NPDC034533 | reverse complement strand
CCCCCCTCCCCCCCCCCTCCCCCCCTCTCCCCCCCCCCCCCCCCCCCCCCCCCCCCCCCCCCCCGCCCCCCCCCCCCCCCCCCCCCCCCCGCCCGATGCCCGCCCCGCCCGGTGCCCGGTCAGCCCAGCAGCGCGGGCAGTTCGGCGATCGAGCCGAGCACGTGGGTGGCGCCGTCGGCGCGCAGCCGGGCCTCGTCGTGGGCGCCGGTGAGGACGCCCGCGACCACAGAGGCGCCGGCCCGGGTGCCGGTCAGCATGTCGTAGCCGGTGTCCCCGGCGACGGCGATCTGCCGGACGGAGTCGGTGCCGGTGCGCAGCAGCGCGGTGAGCACCATGTCGGGGTACGGGCGGCCGCGGCCGGCCGCGGCGGGGCAGAGGGTGAGGTCGGCGATCGACCGCCAGCCGAGGGCGTCCAGGATGCGGTCCTGGGTGGCCCGGGAGAAGCCGGTGGTGAGGGCCACCTTGCGGCCCCGGCCGCGCAGTTCGGCGATGGCCTCCTCGGCGCCGGGCAGGGCGGCGCAGTGGCCGGCGTCGACCAGGTCGTGGTAGGCGGCCTCGAAGGCGGTGTTGGCCTGCTGGGCCTTGTCCTCCTCGCCGAACAGGTGCCGGAAGACGGAGATCTTGGACTCGCCCATGGTGGCCCGGACGTGGGCCAGCATCGGGTCGAAGTCCGGGCTGCCGGCCTCGACGCCGAGCTTCGCGGCGGCGGCGGTGAAGGCCTGCTCGACGAGGCCGTCGTCGGCCACGGTGGTGCCGGCCATGTCGAGGACGACCAGGCGGATGTCGGTGGTCACGGGGGTTCCTTACAGGTTGGCGAGGTCGGCGGTGGTCTCGGCGATGGCGGGCGAGCAGGTCATGCCCCGGCCGCCGGGGCCGGTGACCAGCCAGACGCCGTCGCGCACGCGCTCGCGGTGGACGACCCGGGTGGAGTCGACGCACTGCGCGTACACCCCGGCCCAGCGGCGGCGGATTCGGGGCAGCGGGCGGCCGAGCAGGTCCTCGACGACGCCCGCCAGGTGGTCGTACGGGTCCTCGACGACGTCGAAGCCGAACGGCTGGTCGTACTCGTGGGTGTCGCCGATGGTCAGGCCGCCGTCGCACCGCTGGACCATCAGCAGCTGCATCCTGTGCTCGGCGGCGACCGGAGGCTGGGGCTGGGTCTCGCGCAGCCGGTCCAGGGCGGTGCCGGCGAAGGCGGGGTAGTAGCGGAAGCTGTCGCCGTCGGCGACGGAGGTGGTCAGGGTCTCGCCGAGCGGATCGGTCTGCATCATCTGGAGCCGGACCCGGCGCACCGGCAGTTCGGGGGCGAGTTCGCGGACGAGGCCGCCGAGCCAGGCGCCGGTGCACAGGACGACCAGGTCGCCGGTGTGGACGTCGCCGTGGTCGTCGCGGACGGCGTTCTCGCCGATCACCTCGCGCACCTCGCGCCCGGGCAGGAAGGTGTACCGGCCGGTGGACTCCAGGTGCCGGCGCAGCGCGGGCTGGGCGGTGCGGGGCTCGACGGCGGCGTCGCGCCCGCACCACAGGGCGCCGAGCAGTTCGCCGCGCAGGGCCGGGTTGGCGGCGCGGGTCTCGTCCGGGTCCAGCAGCTTGTAGCCGCGGGCGGCGGCGTCGGGCAGGGTCAGGGCCTGCTCGGCGACGGCCAGTTCGGCTTCGGTGCGGATCGCGGTGAGCGATCCGTTGGCCCGGAAGCCGAGGTCGGGGACGCGGGCGCCGATGGACTCCCACAGTTCGCGGGCGCGCAGCGCGGTGTCCAGTTCCTCGCCCTGGGCCCGGCCGCTGACCCAGACCAGGCCGAAGTTGCGCACCGAGGCACCGCGTGCCTCGGTCTCGCGCTCCAGGTGGACGACCTCGTGGCCGCGTTCGACTGCCTGCCAGGCGTGCATGGTGCCCAGCACGCCCGCTCCTACGACGATGACTCTCATGCGTCCAGGCTGGTGCGCCCAGGTGTCCCAGGGGCGTCGCCACGCCGTCCCGCAGATGAACCACCCGGGAAGTTGTACAGACAACCCATCGGGCTGTCAGGGCCGGACCACCCGCGCGCGCAGGTAGTTGCGCCGCCCGAAGTTCGGCTCGTCCACCGCCGTCAGCTCCTCCACCTGGAAGCGGTAGAGCGCCGCCGCGCCGCCCCCGGTGAGGAACTGCCGCCGGGTCTCCTCGTCCCGCGCGAAGGCCGGGTACCGCCCCTGGTACGCGGTCAGCGCCGCCTCGGCCTGCCGCCCCCAGGCCTCGCTCGCGCTGCCGGTGAGCTGGAGGCCGCGCAGCTGCTCGCCGAAGACCGGCGGCGGCAGGAAGACGGTGGCGGCGGCCCGGGCCTCCTCGGCCAGGTGGTGGCTGTGCCGGGTGGAGCGCTCGCTCACGAAGTAGAGGACGAGGTCGTCGTCGTACGCGAAGAAGGCCAGGTTGGCGTGCGGGCCGTGCTCGTGGCCGGCGGTGGCGAGGGTGAGCACCATGGCCTCCGCCAGCAGTCCCTCGACGCCCTTGTGCAGCAAGTCGCCCGGCCAGTCCCCCTGCGTGATGTCGAGTCGGTACGGCATTCGGCACTCCCTCCGCTGGCACGCCCGGCGCCCTCGCGCCCCGAGCACGACTGAGCCGGGCGGGCGCCCCCCGAGGGAGGCCCCACGCCCGGCTCACATGCTCCACCCGCCGTCCGAAACCGGACAAGGGGCGGCCGCCCGGAAATCCGTGCTACCGCGCCCGGTGCGACGCGTACCCGCGGGTCACCACCGGCAGCGAGCCGGGGCCCAGCAGCGGGCGCAGCGCGCCCGACCGCATCCGGTCCACCAGCGGCCCGCAGCGCGCGACCAGCGGTGCCAGCAGCAGGGCGACCAGGGCGCCGACCAGCGCGCCGACCGCCACGTCGTGCGGGTAGTGCACGCCGACCCAGACCCGGGAGGCGGCCATCAGCGCCGCGAACACGGTGGCGACGGCGCCGAGCCGCCGGCCGGCGAACCAGAGCGAGACCGCCGCGGCGAAGGCGATCACCGAGTGGTTGCTCGGGAAGGACCAGTCCCCGGTGCCCGGGCAGGTCTCCAGCGAGACGCTGCCGGGGATCTGGGCGCACGGCCGGAGTTCCTCGACGGAGTCCTTGAACACCGAGTTGACGGCGTAGGCGACGACCACGACCACCGGCGAGGCCAGCACCTTGGCCATGGTCACCGAGTCCGCGCCGCGCGCCCGCCACCAGGCGTAGAGCATGAAGACCGCGAACAGGCCGAGGCCGATCGCGGACCAGACCTTGATCAGCTCGTCCAGCCAGTGCGGGGCCGACTGCGCCCAGCCGTTGACCCGGGTGTACAGGCTGCCGTCGATGCCGCTGCCGTCGTACACGGCGAGCGCCCGGGAGGACATCACACGTCACCTCCGTGACGCCGCGCCTTACGGGCGCGGAACAGTTCGAGAACAATGGGGAGCACGGAGACAACTACTACCAGACCGATGATCGGCAGCAGGTACTGGTCGATGCCCGGGATGGACGAACCGAGCCCGTACCCGGCGAGCACCACGCCGACCGTCCACACCGCGCCGCCGGCCACCTGCCAGAGGGTGAACGAGCGGACCGGCACGTCCAGTACGCCGCAGAGCGGATTGAGCACCGTCCGGACCACCGGGATGAACCGGGCGAGCACGATCGCCTTGCCGTGGCCGTACCTGGCCAGCAGTTCCTCGGCCCGCGCCACGCCCTCCAGCAGGCTCCTCCGGCCGCTGCGGCGCAGCAGCGCCCGCCCGCCGCGCCGCCCGACGAGGTAGCCGACCTGGGCCCCGACCAGCGCCCCGGCCAGGGCGGCGGGCAGCACCTGCCACAGCTCCAGTTGCGGGCCCTTGGTGGCGCCGGGCACGCAGAGCAGTCCGGCGGTGAACAGCAGCGAGTCGCCGGGCAGGAAGAAGCCCACCAGCAGGCCGGTCTCGGCGAACAGCACCACGGCGATGCCGAGCGCGCCGAACGCGGCGAGCAGTGAGGACGCGTCCAGCGGGTTCACCGCGAGGTGAACGGCCGGATCGGCGAGGAACTGGAGCAAGGCCGACGGACCTCCCGTACGTTGGAGGGCGGTTCGCACCGAACCCGCCCGAACCGTCTACAGTGCCGTAGACGGTCTACATGACTGTAGACGAAACTTGGAGGAAGCGCCGCCATGCCCGACGTACCGTCCGCCCGCCGGCCCGCCGGGGAGCTGGAGGCCGAGGTACTGGCCGCCCTCTGGTCGGCCCGGCAGCCGATGACTCCGCAGGACGTCCAGGCCGCGCTCGGCGGCGAGCTGGCCCGCACCACCGTCGCGACGATCCTGGCCCGGCTCTTCGACAAGGGGACGGTCGAGCGCACCCGGGCCGGCCGCGCCTACGCCTACACCCCGACCGTCCAGGACACCGCCGGGCTCGCCGCCCGCCGGATGCACACCGAACTCGGCCGCGAGGCCGACCGCTCCACCGTGCTGGCCCGCTTCGTCTCCGACCTCTCCGCCGAGGACGAGCAGCTGCTGCGCGACCTGCTCGGCGACGGCACCCCGGGGGCGGGCCTGCCCGGAGCGGCCGACCGATGATGCTCGCCGTCTGGGTCCCGCTGCTGCTGCCCTTCCTGGCCGCCCCGCTGGCCCGCCGCCTCGCCGAGGCGCTGGCGCCCCGGGCCGCCGCCTGGATGCTGGCCGGCACCGCCGCCGTCCTGGCCGGCGGCACCCTCTGCTCGCTCGCCCTGCTGGCCGCCGCCGGTCTGCTCCAGCTCCCGCCGGTCGCCGCCCTCGGCCACCTCTCGCTGCCCTGGCTCACCGCGGCCGCGCCCGACGCCCCCTTCGCGGCCGCCCTGGCCGCCCTGGCGCTCCTCGCGCTCGGCGCGCTGGCGGTGCGCACCGCCCGCCGGCGCACGCGCGAACTGCGCGCGGCCCGGGCCGCGCTGCCGGGGCCGCTCCATGCCCCGCCCCCGGACCGCGGCCACCGCGCGGAGCCTGCGGACAACCGCGCCCCGGGCCTCGTTCCGGACCACACGGAGGACCACACCGAGGAGCGCACCGAGGAGCGCACCGCCGTCCGGACCGGCGCCCGTCGGGCCGGCCGCGCCCCCTCCCCTGCCCAGCATCCGGACATGCGCCCCCCGCACGCCTCCGTGCGCCGGACGCGCCCCACCGACCGGCTGGCCGCCCTGCTGCGGCCCGTCGACCACCCCCTGACCGTCCTCGACGACGAGCGCGCCGACGCCTTCGCCCTGCCCGGCCGGCTGGGCCTGCCCGGCCGACCGGGCGAGCCCGGCCGGATCGTGGTCACCTCCGGGATGCTGCGCGCCCTCGGCGGCCCCGAGCGCGCCGCGCTGCTCGCCCACGAACGGGCCCACCTGACCGCCCGCCACCACGTGTTCCTCGCCCTCGCCGAGCACGCCGCCGGTATCCACCCGGCCCTGCGCCCGCTGCGCGCGCCGCTCGGCTACCACCTGGAACGCTGGGCCGACGAGGTCGCCGCCGCCCGGGTCGGCGACCGCGCCGTGACCGCCCGCGCGGTCGGCCGGGCCGCCCTGGCCGCGAGCCGGTCCCCCTGGCCGGCCCGCCCCCGGACGGTCGCCGCCGCCCACTCCGGCCCGGTCCCGCGCCGGGTCGCCGCCCTGCTCCAGCCCCGCCCGGCCGCCACCCCCGGCACCCGGCTGCGGGCCGCCGCCGTGGCCCTGGCCGCCTGCCTGGCGCTCAGCACCGGCGCCGCCCTGGAGGCCACCGCCGACCTGCACCACACGGTGGAAGCCGCCCAACAGGGGCCCGGCGTCCAGCACTGACCCTCCCGCCCCCCGGGCCGGTCGCCGGCGGCCCGGCCGGGGCACCTCCCACCGGCTCTCCGGCCCCTCCCCTCGACCGCCCGCCGGTGGGCACCCGCCCCGGCACCCGGCCCGCATTCCATACGTCCGGTATGCCGACTTGCCCGACCCCGTCCCCAGCGGCGCACCACACCCGTACGCTTTCGTCAGCGCGTCGGCCCCGGCGCGTCCTCGAACGGCGGCGAGGAGCGATGCGAGTGCGGCAGACCGGACGGCAGTCCCGACGGCCAGAGCGCCGCACCCCGCCGAGCGCCGCGGAACTGGCCAGGGTCCACGACCGCGCCCTGGCCGACGCCGCCGCCCGCGACCTGGCCGTTCCTCCCTTCGGCGAGGAGGACGGCGGCCCCGGCCGACTCGCCCCCCGCCCCGAGATCGGCGACTCCTGGGCCCGGCTGCGCCGCCTGGGCCTCGACCCCGACACCGGCGCCGCCGCCCCCCTGCTGGGCCCCGGCGAAATAGAACAGCGCCGCCGCGCCAGCGGGCTCGACACCGTCATGCCGGTGCTCCGCGACACCCTGCTGGAGACGGGCGGCGCCTCCCCGCTGCTGCTGGCCATCGCCGACGCCGAGGGCCACGTGCTCTGGCAGGAGGGCGAGCGCGGCCTGCGCCGCAGCGCCGACCGGATCGGCTTCATCACCGGCGCCCGCTGGATCGAGGAGAGCGTCGGCACCAACGGCATAGCGGTCGCGCTGCGCGCCCGGCGCCCGATGCACGTCCACTCCGCCGAGCACTACCTGCGCAGCCACCACTCCTGGACCTGCGTGGCCGCCCCGATACGCGACCCCGGCACCGGCCGGCTGGTCGGCGCCATCAACCTGAGCGGCCCGGCGCACAACGTCCGCCCGTACCTGCTCCAGCTCACCGCCACCGCCGCCCGGCTCGCCGAGACCGAGCTGCGCGCCCACCGGCTGGAGGCGCTGCACCAGCTGCGCGCCCTGGCCGCTCCGCTGCTGGCCCGGGTCGGCGGCCCGGCCCTGGTGGTGGACGCGGCCGGCTGGACGGCCGCCGCGGCCGGGCTGCCGCCGCCCAGCCGGGTGCGGATGCCCAGCGAGGGCTGGACCCCGGCCGCCGTGCACTGGGTGCCCGGGCTCGGCGAGTGCCTGCTGGAACCGCTCGCCGACGGCTGGCTGGTGCGCCCGGTCCGGACCCCGCCGGAGGACGGCTCCGGCACGGTGACCGCCGAACAGGCCGAGGGGGCCCGGCTCCGGCTCGACCTGCGCCGCCCGGACCGCCCCGAGCTGTCCGTCCGGGGCGCCGCCGACAGCTGGTCGCACCCGCTCAGCCCGCGCCACGCCGAACTGCTGCTGCTGCTCGCCACCGCTCGCGAGGGCAGCACCGCCGCCCAGCTCGCCGAGGCGCTGTTCGGCGACGCGGGCCGGACGGTGACGGTCCGCGCCGAGCTGTCCCGGCTGCGCCGCTACCTGGGCGGGCTGCTGGCCCACCGGCCGTACCGGATCGCCGAGTCGGTGCTGGTCACCGTGGACGGCCCGGACGACCCGTACGACCTGCTGCCCGCCTCCTCGGCCCCGGCCGTCCGGCGGCTGCGGGCCGAGCTGGCCGCGGGGACGGCCCGGCTGCCCGGCTCGCCGCCCCGCCGGCCGCTGCGCGCGCCCGGGGACCGGGAGCGCCGCTGACGCCCGGCTGCGGCGCCGCGGCGCGGCCCTGCCGTGACGCCGTCCCGCCGTTCGGTGCCTCAGCCGCTCGCGAGCAGCTCGGCCAGCTCGGCGTCGGTGGGCCCACAGCTGCGCTCCCGCTCCTCGGAGACCAGCGCGTAGGTGCGGTCCAGCCAGGCCTGCACCCGGGGCCTGGAGGCCTCCAGCAGCGCGCTGCCGTGCGGGGATTCGAGCGCCAGGTGCAGCGTCGAGCCGTGGCACGGGCAGGAGGCCGGCCACAGCTTGACGTCGCCGTGGCCGCTCAGCGCGTGCAGGCCGTCGCGCAGCAGCTCGCGCGAGAACACCCAGTCGGCCTCGTCCGGCCGCCCCAGGTGGAAGGTCAGCAGCACCTCGTACGGGCGCGCGGCGTCGAACCGGAACCGGGTGCGCACATCCCCGACCACCTCCTCGCCCAGCGAGATGCGCAGCGTCAGCACCTCCTCCACCGCCGCCGGAGCGGCGGTGGAGCCGTCCCCATCGCCGCCCGTGGGGGTGGCGGCGAGGGGTGCACTGGAGGCTGCTGACAGCGGGTCGGGCGGCATGACGGTCTCTCCGGGACGGCGTGGGATGCCCTCAGCCTGCGCCACCTCCGACCGGCCGGGCAAGGGTTGCAAGGAGGTTGCAATAATCCCCCTCCGGGGCAACCGCCCCTTACCGCGCTTGTCAGACAGATCGTCAACTTCCGTACGGCGAAGGGGTGTCCACGAAGTGGATACGAGCCGACCACGATGCGGTCACCCGCTGGTACGCTCTCCCCCTCCCCGCGCGGGCCCGCGGCGGAACGGCCCTCGACCACCCCCGACGGCCGGATCGGGACCCGGCGACGGCGCGTGGGAGAATACGGCGACGCGACGGCGGCTTCGGGGAGGAGGGGTCCGGTGGCTGTGCGCGAGGACACCGCGCGGGACGTGCGGCACGAGCCCGCACCACACGGTCGGCACGGTCGTCCGCGACCGTTCGGCGGCTGGTTCCGGCTGCCCACCGTGCGCTTCTCCGGTGCCGCGATGGCGATGTCCACCGTGGTCGGCATCAGCATCGCCACCACCCTGCTGCTCAACGAGCAGCAGGGGATCGGCCGCCGGGACGGCGTCGCCCGGGTCGGCACCACCCCGCCACCCACGCCGGGCGCCGGCGACCAGGCCGAGGCGGTCTCGGCGCAGACCCCGGCCGGCGGCGCCTCACCGTCCGACCGCGGTGCCGCGGGCCGCCCTTCGACGGTCCCCTCCGCCCACCCCTCGGCCGCCGCGACGGCGGTGGCCACCGCGCCCGCGCCCCGCACGACGGCCCCGGCCGCGCCCCTGACCGGCGGCCAGGCCTCGACCGGCCAGGAGACCGGCCAGGACGCGCCGCACTCCGGCGCCCTGCTCGCCGGCACCGAGCCGGACGGCCGGGCCCCGAGCGGCCCGTCGCCCTCCCCCTCCGCCGCTCCGGCCACGACCGACCCCTCGCTCGCCGCCCCGGCACCGCCCCGGCCCGGTGCCCGGCCCACCAGGCCCGGCCACCCGGCGCCGCCCGCCGGCTCCCACCACCCGGCGCCACCGCCCGCCGCGCCCGGGCCGGACGGCGCCGACGAGGCCGGCGCCCCGGACGCGGACTCCCTGCCCGGCATCCCGGCCCCGGACTCCCTGCCGGACGCCCCGGGCTCGTCCTCCTGGCCCGGTCCGGACTCCCCGGCCGGCCCCACCGATCCCCCGGACGCTCCGGACACCGACCGCGCGCTGTCCGGCACCGCCGTGGCCTCCCCGCTCGGCCCGGCCGGGCTGCGGCACCGGCTCACCCTCGACGTGACCGAGCGGGTCACCGCGTTCCAGGCCGAATTCCGGCTCGCCCCGGCCGAGTTGGCCCCGGGCGCCGGCACCGTGTGGACCGACCTGCCGGACGCCGTGGTGACCGTCCAGCAGGAGCGCGGCACCCTCGTCCACCGCTTCACCACCCCGCCCGGCGTCGACGTCCGGCCCGGCCACTACACCTTCGCCGTGCGCGGCGCCCGTCCGGCGGCCGAGCCGTCCGCCGGGGTGCGCAAGGCGGCCCCGGCGGAGAACTGGAGCGTCTCCGCCTTCGCCCTCGACCACCCCCGGGCGGTCGCCGCCCTCGGCGGCTTCGGCCAGGCAGCGGCGCAGCCCGACACCGCGACCGCCACCTCCTCCACCTCCTCCACCATGGCGCGCTGACCGGCCGGCGGTCGCAGGTCGCTGCCGTACGGCGCTGCCGTTCGTCACTGCCGTTCTCCGCGGTCGTACGTCACGGTCATCCGACGATCCGACAGTCGGCCGTTCGGACGGGCGCATCGCCGTACCCTCGTTCGTTACTGTGGGCAGCACCCGGCCCGGAGCCCCCCGACGGGCCCGGCCGGGCCGCCGTTCCGCACCCGAGGAGGAGTCCGTGTCCACCGTCCTGACCCAAGGCGGCAACGCACCGCTGACCGCCGCGCGAGTGACCGTCGAGGTCAGCGCGCCCAAGGCGCTGGACGTCTCCGGCCTGCTGCTGACCGACGCCGGCAAGGTCCGCTCGGACGACGACTTCGTCTTCTTCAACGCCCCGAACGGCCCCGGCGTCAGCCACCACCCGGCCGCCCTCGGCACCCCGGACGCGATCACCGTCGACACCCGGGCCGTCCCGGCCGGCATCAGCAAGGTCGTGGTCACCGCGAGCCCCGCCGACCAGGTCTCCACCTTCGCCGGGATGGAGCCCACCGCCACCGTCCGCGACGCCGACACCGGCGAGGTCCTGGTCACCTTCACCCCGCCCCGGCTGGGCCTGGAGACCGCGCTGATCGTGGTCGAGGTCTACCGGCGCGGCGGCGCCTGGAAGGTGCGCGCCGTCGGCCAGGGCTACGCCAACGGCCTCGCGGGCATCGCCACCGACTTCGGCGTCACCGTCGACGACTCCCCGGCCACCGCGGCCCCGGTCACCCCGCCGACCCCGGCCGCCCCGCCGGCTCCGGTCACCCCTCCCCCGCCGCCGGCGGCCCCGACCCTCCAGTTCCCCACCCCGCCGAGCGCCCCTCCCGCACCGCCCGTCGCACCGCCCACCGCCCCGCCCGCCCCGGCGGTCGACCCGCGGATCGCCCTCGCCACCGGCCAGACCACCGTCCCGGCCATGCCCCCGGCACCCCCGGCACCTCCGGCACCTCCGGCCGCACCCGCCAAGGTCACCCTGGACAAGGGCCGGGTCAACCTGGTCAAGGGCAGCTCGGTCTCGCTGGTCAAGAACGGCCGCCCGTTCCTCTCCTCCGTCCGGATGGCCCTCGGCTGGAAGTCCGCCGCCCGCGGCCGCGACATCGACCTGGACGCCTCCTGCCTCGCCTTCGACGCCGGCCACAAGCGGCTGGAGACGGCCTGGTTCATGAAGCTGAACATCTTCAACGGCGCGATCTCCCACTCCGGCGACAACCTGGTCGGCGGCGAGGGCAGCGACGACGAGGTGATCACCGTCCACCTGGAGGGCCTGCCGGCCGAGGTCCACGGGCTGGTCTTCGTGGTGAACTCCTTCTCCGGCCAGAAGTTCACCGAGGTGCGCGACGCGTACTGCCGGCTGCTGGACGCCCGGACGGAGGAGGAGCTGGTCCGCTTCGACCTCACCAACTCCCAGCCGCAGACCGGTGTGGTGATGTGCAAGCTGGTCCGCCGCCCTGGCGGCGAGTGGGAGATGACGGCGCTCGGCGAGTACGTCGACGGCAAGACCGCCCGGGCGATGGTCGAGCCCGCCGCCGCGCTGCTGTAGCCGCCGACGTCACCTTCACACCCGGCGAATTCACCCTCCTGAGGCATCAAGTCGTCCACACGGCGACTCGATTGACTCTCAGGGGGGTGAATCGCACTCTCCCCCGCACCCCGAGGAGGAGAGCCGTGCCACGCTTCCTGTCCCGCCTCGCCGTCGCCGGCACGGCAGCCGTGCTCGCCGCCGGGCTGATCTCCCCGACCACCGCCCAGGCCGCCGCCCCTCCGGGCACCCGCGCCGGCGCACTGCGGTGGGTGGCCCTCGGCGACTCCTACACCGCCGGCGTCATCGAGGCCACCGGCGACGAGACCGCGCCGCTCGACGGCTGCGCCCGCACCGTCGGCTCCTACCCCGAGCTCATCCGCCGCGACCTCGGCCCCCTGGTCGACCTGCGCGACGTCAGTTGCAGCGGCGCCACCACCGAGAACGTCTACGCGAGCAAGCTGTCCCCGCTCGGCCGCCC
Source organism: Kitasatospora sp. NPDC034533 (assembly GCF_055575155.1). Lineage (NCBI taxonomy): Bacteria > Bacillati > Actinomycetota > Actinomycetes > Kitasatosporales > Streptomycetaceae > Kitasatospora > Kitasatospora sp. NPDC034533. Next base: position 32,215 of record NZ_JBVITE010000070.1, on the reverse strand, counting down.
GCTCCCGCCGTTCGGCACCGACCCGAACGCCCCCTACCCGCCCGTCCCGCCGCAGATCGACGCCGTCGGCCCGGACGCGGACGTCGTCACCGTCGGCATCGGCGGCAACGACCTCGGCTTCGCCGGGATCCTCAAGGACTGCATCGAGCTCGGCGCCACCCACCTCGGCCTCGGCACGCCCTGCAAGGACAAGTACGAGGCGAGCCTGCCCGGCCGGATCCAGCGGCTGAGCGGCGACTACGGCGCCATGCTCGACGCGCTGCACTCCAAGGCCCCGTCCGCCCGGGTGATCACCGTCGGCTACCCCCACCTGATCCCCGAGAGCGCGAACCTCTGCCAGTTCGGGAACCTCCAGCAGTTCGGCACCTTCACCACCGGCGACCTCGCCTGGGCCCGCACCGCCGTCCTGGAACCGCTCAACGGGGTCATCGCCGCCCAGACCGCCCGCCACCAGGACACCTTCGTGGACCTCTACCCCTCCACCGCCGGTCACAGCGTCTGCGACGCCGACCACTGGCTGGACGGCGTGCTGACCAGCGTCATCCCCCTCAAGTACGCCGTGGTGCACCCCAACGCCGCCGGCCAGGCACACACCGCCGCCCTGGTCGAGGACGCCGTCCTCGGCGGCTGACCGGCCGACGGTCACGTCCGACCACACGTCATGTGCCGTGTGTCGTCGGCGGGTTGCTACTCCTCGATCGCCCCGCCGACCCGCCGCAGGTGCTGCCGGAAGGTGTACGAGGGGTCGGCGGCGCGGCGCTCCAGGTACTCGTCGAAGGCGGTCTGCCGGCGCAGCGTGTCCCCGGAGGCGATCCGCCCGGCCTGGGCGCGCTCGGTGCGGGCGATCGCGCCGGCCGCCTCCAGCACCTCGGCGACCCGGTCGGCGGGCACGAACAGCACCCCGTCCGCGTCGGCGAACACCACGTCCCCGGCGCTCACCGGGTGCGGCCCGAACTTCACCGACAGCGGCGCCTCCGGCTCCCGGTCGTCCAGCCGCACCGGGCCGAGCGGCAGCGCGCCGTAGCTGAACACCGGCAGCCCGATCTCCACCAGCTCCGGGGTGTCCCGGTGCAGCCCCCACACCACGATCCCGGCCACCCCGGCGGCCCGGGCCTCCAGGACGGCGAGGTCCCCGATGCAGGCCTCGTCCGTCCGCCCGCCGTTGTCGATCACCAGCACGTCCCCGTCCCGGGCCGCCCCGTACGCCTCCAGGAAGACGTCCACGCTCCCGTAGTGCCGCACCGGCAGCACCCGCCCCGCGACCCGGCTCCCCGCGACCACCGCGCCGACCCCCACCGGCGCCACCCGCAGCCCCACCCCGAGCCGCACGCAGGCGTCCGCCACCAACGGCGTGGACAGCTCCGCGAATTCCTTCAGCATCCCCAACTCCTCTCGCCGACGACCAAGTTCACCAGCTCAGGATCCTATGCCGGGCCTCAAACTCACACCATCGAGTGAAAGTCCGCCGTATACGGCATAGCCCCGCTGATCAGCGAACAGCGTGACGGCCACCTGAAGGAGGGGCATCATGAGTGCTGTGGCGCATGAGCAACCGATCACGGGCTCCCCATCGCAGGCCGACATCCTGCTGGAGAGCTTCCTGAGCCTGCACTCCCCCGAAGGCTTCCGGGCCGAGCTCATCGAGGGAGAGATCATCGTGGCACCACCGCCGGACGGCAGGCACGAGTACTACTTCGACCTGCTGATCGACGAGGTGAAAGCCAAGTCCGCGATCCGCATGCAAGGTTCCGGCAACAAGGGGCTGCGGCTGGCCAGGGGCGGCCTCTGCCCCAAGAACTACGTGATCCCGGACCTGACCTTCGCCCCCCGGGATCTCGACCTGTTCTGGGACGCCCCGCCATGGATGGACCCGGACGGGGTCGCGATGGTCGCCGAGATCACCTCCAGCAAGCCCGACCAGGACCGTATCGTCAAGCGCCACTGCTACGCGCGTTCCGGCATTCCGCTCTACCTCCTCGTCGACCGCGAGAAGTCGCAGGTCAGCCTCTTCAGCAGGCCGCACCGTGAGGAGTACACCGAGGTCCACCTGGCAGCCTTCGGTGAGCCGCTCACCCTCCCCGCGCCCTTCGACTTCGAGCTGGACACCAAGTTCTTCGCCCGCTCCTAGGCATGCGCGACGGCCCGCACCCCCCGTCAGGGGTGCGGGCCGTGGTCTTGCGGGCGCCGGGTCAGCCGCGGGTGGCCATGGCGCGCAGGAAGAAGGTCAGGTTGGCCGGGCGCTCGGCGAGGCGGCGCATGAAGTAGCCGTACCACTCCTGGCCGTACGGGAGGTACACGCGCATCGTGTTGCCCTCGCCGGCGAGGCGCAGCTGCTCCTCCGGGCGGATGCCGAACAGCATCTGGTACTCGAAGGAGTCCCGCTTGCGGCCGTTCCACTGGGCCAGCTGGCCGGCGATCTTGATCATGTTGGGGTCGTGCGAGGCGATCATCGGGTAGCCCTCGCCCGCCATCAGGACCTTCAGGGCCCGGACGTACGCGAGGTCGACCTCGTGCTTGCCCTGGAAGGCGACCGACTCGGGCTCCTTGTAGGCGCCCTTGCACAGGCGCACCCGCGAGCCGGGGCCGGAGAAGTCGCGGCAGTCGGCCTCGGTGCGGCGCAGGTAGGCCTGGAGCACGACGCCCACCCAGGGGAAGTCCTCCCGCAGCTCCCGCGCGATGGCGAGGGTGGAGTCGGTGGTGGTGTGGTCCTCCATGTCGAGGGTCACCGTGGTGCCCGCGTCGGCGGCGAACTCGCAGATGCGGCGGGCGTTCTCCAGCGCGATCTTCTCGCCGTCCACCGGGAGGAACTGGCCGACGGCCGACAGCTTGACCGAGACCTCGGCGCCGGCCGCGAGGCCGGTCTCCTTGAGGGCCTTGAGCAGGTGCTCGTAGGCCTCGGCGGTGCCGGCGGCCTGGGCGGCGTCCTGGGTGTCCTCGCCGAGGTGGTCGAGGGTGACCTTGCGACCGGTGGCGATCAGGTCGTCGGTGGCGGTGACGGCGTCGTCGAGGACGTCGCCGGCGACGAAGCGCTCGACTATCGCGTGGGTCGGCGGGAACTTCTCGACCACGGTGCGGACCTGCGGGGACCGGGAGGCCGCGAGAAGGGCGGAACGGAGCATCGTGACTCCTGGAGCTGGTGTTTCCAAGGATGGCAGAGGGGCCGGGACGGCGGCATCCGGGGTGCCGCGCGGCGCGCCCCGGGAGGGGCGGCGGTGGGCGACGGGTGGGAGGGGCCGCCGCCCCGGCGGGCGGCGCCCGGCTGCGGGACCGGGCGTCGCGGGGTGACCGGTGGCTACGGGACGAGCCGGCCGGCCGGAGGGGCTGGTCAGCCCATGTGCGGGTAGCGGTAGTCCGTCGGCGGGACGAAGGTCTCCTTGACCGAGCGGGTGGAGGTCCAGCGCGCCAGGTTCTGCTTGGCGCCCGCCTTGTCGTTGGTGCCCGAGGCCCGGCCGCCACCGAAGGGCTGCTGGCCGACGACGGCGCCGGTCGGCTTGTCGTTGATGTAGAAGTTGCCGGCCGCGAAGCGCAGCTTGTGCATCGCGTCCTGGGCCGCGGCGCGGTCCTGGGAGATGATCGAGCCGGTCAGGCCGTAGGCCGACACCGACTCCATCTGGGCCAGCATCTCCTCGTACTTCTCGTCCTCGTAGACGTACACGGCGAGGATCGGGCCGAAGTACTCGTCCTTGAAGTACTCGCTGGCCGGGTCCTGGCAGACCAGGACGGTCGGGCGCACGAAGTAGCCCACCGAGTCGTCGTAGGTGCCGCCGGCCAGGACCTCGACGGAGTCGTCGGCGTGGGCCCGGTCGATGGCGGCCTTGTTCTTGGCGAAGGCGCGCTCGTCGATGACGGCCGACATGAAGTTGGACAGGTCGGTGACGTCGCCCATGGTGAGGCCCTCGACCTCGGCGGCGAACTCGTCCTTGAGGTCGGCCCAGATCGACGCCGGGACGTAGGCGCGGGACAGCGCCGAGCACTTCTGGCCCTGGAACTCGAAGGCGCCGCGGGTCATCGCGGTCTTCAGGACCTTCGGGTCGGCGGACGGGTGGGCGACCAGGAAGTCCTTGCCGCCGGTCTCGCCGACGATCCGCGGGTAGGTGCGGTAGCCGGAGATGTTGTTGCCGACCTCGCGCCACAGGTGCTGGAAGGTGGCGGTGGAGCCGGTGAAGTGGATGCCGGCCAGCGCCGGGTGCTTGAGCGCGACCTCGGAGACGGCCAGGCCGTCGCCGGTCACCATGTTGATGACGCCCTTGGGCAGGCCGGCCTCCTCCAGCAGCTGCATCAGCAGGTGCGCGGAGTACTGCTGGGTCGGGGACGGCTTCCACAGCACCACGTTGCCCATCAGCGCGGGCGCGGTCGGCAGGTTGCCGGCGATCGCGGTGAAGTTGAACGGGGTGATCGCGTAGACGAAGCCCTCCAGCGGGCGGTGGTCGCTGCGGTTCCACACGCCGTCCGAGGAGATCGGCTGCTCGGCCATGATCTGGCGGGCGAAGTGCACGTTGAAGCGCAGGAAGTCGACCAGCTCGCAGGGGGTGTCGATCTCGGCCTGCTGGGCGGTCTTGGACTGGCCGAGCATGGTGGCGGCGGCCAGGGTCTCGCGCCAGGGGCCGGCCAGCAGGTCGGCGGCCTTGAGGAAGATCGCGGCGCGGGAGTCGAAGGAGAGCGCCTGCCAGGCCGGGGCGGCGGCCAGGGCAGCGTCGATGGCGTCCTGCGCGTCGGCCTGGGTGGCGTTGCGCAGGGTGCCGAGCCGAGCCGCGTGGTTGTGCGGCTGGACGACGTGGATCTCGGTGCCGCCGCCCATCCGGCGCTCACCGTTGATCGTCATGGTCAGCTGGACCGGCTCCTGGCCGCCCAGCTCCTTCAGCTTGGCCTCCAGACGAGCCCGTTCCGGGCTCCCGGGGGCGTAGCTGTGGACCGGCTCGTTCACCGGCGCGGGGACCTGGGTCACAGCGTCCATAGAGCGCACGCTCTCCTTCGTTCAGTGCGGGGGGATTGCCGGCGCGGGTCACGCACCGGCCACAGCACGAACGCTATTCCTGGCCACCGGGCCACTTGATTGGCCGGGCGGCTAAATTCCCCCGTACGGCGTTGTCCGGCCCGACGAACCGGGTCACGTCCCGGTCACGAACCACCCCCTGGCGCCCCACGCTTCACACCTCCCCGCACCACGTCGCGCCTCCGGGCTCACGCCCCCGGCGCCCGTCACCGGCTCGCACGCCGGCGCCCCCCGTCCGGCCGCACGCCACCGCGCCACCCCGGCGCGCGGCAGGGTACGGGCGCGGGGGCGCGGGCCTGCCCGACGGCGTACGCCGGAGGGATCTCTGTCCGATCGGCTAAAATCGACGACAGACCGTTGTCCGAGCGGATGAAGGAGGACCGGCGTGACCACCCCCGGCCTGCCGCTCCGTCAACTGCTGATGTCCCTCGGTGAACCGCTGGTCGAGCTACAGGCCGCCCCGCAGGGGCTGGACGTCCCGGTGCGCGACGTCGCGATCCTCGACCCGGAGGACCCGCCGACCGCCGCCCCCGGCGAGCTGGTCCTCGCCATCGGCGCCCGCGGCCGCGCGGCGCTGCCCGCCCTACGCGCGGCCGGCCGGGCCGGGGCCGCCGCCGTCGCCGTCAAGCTGGACGGCCCCGGCCAGGCCGACGCGCTGCGCGAGGCCGCCACCGACGCGGGCGTCGCGCTGCTCTCGGTGCGCCGCGAGACCCGCTGGGAGCACCTGGACTCGCTGGCCCGCGCGATCATCGCCGGGCCGGACGCCCCGGACGCCCCCGGCGCCCCCGAGCCCAACGCGGGCGACCTCTTCTCCCTCGCCCAGACCGTCGCCGTGCTCACCAACGGCATCGTCTCGATCGAGGACACCTCCAGCCGGGTGCTGGCGTACTCCCGCTCCTCCGACTCCGACGAGGTCGACGACCTGCGCCGGCTGTCCATCCTCGGCTGGCAGGGCCCGGAGCCGTACCTGTCCAAGCTCCGCGAGTGGGGCATCTTCCAGCACCTGCGCAGCTCGGACACCCCGATCGCGGTCGAGCCGCACCCCGAGCTGGGCCTGCGCCGCCGTCTGGCGGTCGGCATCCGGGCCGGGGCGCAGCCGCTCGGCACCATCTGGGTGCAGGAGGGCGCCCAGCCGCTGGCCCCGCTGGCCGAGCAGGCCCTGGTCGGGGCCGCCCGGGTCGCGGCCGCCCAGCTGGTGCGCCGCCGCCGGGAGCTGTCCGCGGACGTCCGGCTCACCCAGACCCTGCTCACCGGCCTGCTGGAGGGCTCGACCGGCCCCCAGTCGCTCGCCACCCACCTCGGGCTGGACCTGCGCCGCCCGGCCACCGTGCTGGCCTACAGCGCCCGCACCACCGACGCGCTGCACCGCGCCGACGTCATCGGCCTGATCTCGGTGCACACCGCCGCGCGGCACCGCACCGCGCTGCTCGCCCCGATCGAGTCCCGGGTGTACGTGCTGCTGCCGGAGCTCCCGGCCGGACTGCCGATGGCCACCGTCCGCGGCTGGGCCGCCGAGGTGGTGACGGCCGCCCGGGACCACCTCGGCGTGCCGCTGCGCGCCGCGATCGGCTCGACCGTCGACGGCCTGGCCCAGGTGCCCGACTCCCGCGCGCAGGCGGACCGCATCCTGGACGCGATGGGCCGCGGCGGGGTGGACCTGGACGTCGCGGCGCTGATCGACGTCCAGGCGGAGGTGCTGGTCAGCGAGGTGCTGGCGCTACTCCAGGAGCACACCGGCCTGCGCGACCCGCGGCTGACGGCGCTCACCGAGTACGACCGCCGGCACGGCACCCGGCTGGCCGAGTCGGTGCTGGCCTGGCTGGACGCGCTCGGCGAGGTCCGGGTGGCCGCGGACGCCCTGCACATCCACCCCAACACCCTGCGCTACCGGGTGCGCCGGGCCGAGCAGTTGACCGGCATCGACCTCGCCCAGCCGCAGCAGCGGCTGCTGGCGATGCTGCAACTGCGGCTGCCCGCGGACGAGTAGTCCACGGGCAGCCGGATTGCCGACGTGCCGTCAGGCGCCGTAGCCCTGGCCGCGCTTGTGCTCGTTCAGCCGGCGCCACGGGCCGCTGATGGCCAGCTGGATGCCCGGCTCCTGGATGTTGGCGAACAGGGTCTTGCCGTCGTCCGAGAAGGTCACCCCGGTGAACTCGCTGAACTCGGGCTTCTCGGCGCTGCCGATGTTCAGCTCGTTGCGGGCGATCGGGTAGACCAGCCCGTCCTCGGTGGCGCCGAACAGGTGCGAGATGCCGTTGCCGTCCTCGGCGATCACGATGCCGCCGTACGGCGAGACGGTGATGTTGTCCGGGCCGTCGAAGTTGTCGTGGTCGCCCCAGACGTCGTTGTTGACGCCCAGCAGGACCTTCAGGGTGATGGTGCGGCGGTTCGGGTTGTAGAACCAGACCTGGCCGTCGTGCTGGACCGGGCTCTCCGAACGGGCGTAGCTGGAGACGAAGTAGAAGCCGCCGTCACCCCACCACATGCCCTCCAGCTTGCGGGCGCGGGTGACCTCGCCGTCCTTGAACTGCTTGCGCACCGAGACGGTCCTGGCGTCGCGGTCCTGGACCTTGACCCAGTCCACGCCGTAGGTGGTGCCGACCTTGGTGGCGCGGGAGAGGTCGTCGACGAACTTGCCCTGGGCGTCGAAGACCTTGAAGGCCTCCAGCACGCCGGCGTCGTCGGCCAGCTTGCGCAGCTTGTGGCGGCCGTGCTTGAAGCCGGCCGGCGGGGTCCAGCGGAAGAGCAGGCCGTTCGGGTTCGAGGCGTCCTCGGTCAGGTAGACGTGGCCCTTCTTCGGGTCCACCACGACGGCCTCGTGCGCGTAGCGGCCGAAGGCCTTGATCGGCTGGGGGTCGCGGTTGTAGTCGTCGTCGAACGGGTCGACCTCGAAGACGTAGCCGTGGTCCTTGGTGAAGCCGTTCTTGCCGGCCTTGTCCTCGGTCTCCTCGCCGGACAGCCAGGTGCCCCACGGGGTCACGCCGCCGGCGCAGTTGGTGGCGGTGCCGGCGATGCCGACCCACTGCTCGACCGAGCCGTCCCGCTTGGCGTGCACGATGGTGCAGCCGCCGGCCGCGCCCGGGTCGTAGACGTGGCCCTCGATCAGCGGCACCGGGTGCGGCCAGTTGGCGCGGGCGCCGGCCAGCTCGTGGTTGACGACCATCAGGTTGCCGCCGCGCTCGTCCTCGAAGGCGGAGGTGCCGTCGTGGTTGCTCGGGGTGAACTCGCCGCTGCGCAGCCTGGTGACGCCGGCCCGGTTGAGGACCTTGTACGAGAAGCCCTTCGGCAGGGACAGCAGCCCGGCCGGGTCCTGGACCAGCGGACCGTAGCCGACGGCGGTGCCGGCGGCCGAGTTGGTCCCGGCGGACGCGGCGGCCGGGGCCTCGCCGCCGGCCGGGGCGGCGATCGCGCCCGGGGCGCTGGCCAGCGCCTCGGCACTGCCGGCGATCAGCACGCCGGCCCCGACGACGGTGGAACGGTTGACGAAGTCCCGGCGGGACAGCGACATGGCAGCAACTCCTGAAGGATGAGCGGGAGCGTCGGTGCGGGATGCCGACGCCCAGCAGGCTCCGCCGGTCGGGTGAACCAGGCGTGACGGCCGGCTCACGTCGAGGCGGCCATTTGCCGACCGATGACGTTCACATGACCAGTGCTTTACCTGGCGCCCGTCGGGCCTCCTCCCCCGTCGGCGCCGCGCCGCCCGTGGACACCCCGCTCCGGGGGCCACGGTCTCCGGCGCCTTTGTCGCGGACCTCCCCTCAGCGCCGCGCCGCCCGCCACTGCTCCCAGGCCGACAGCCACAGCTGTTCGGCCAGCCGCTGCTCCTCCCAGACGCCCGCCCCGCCACCGCCCGGCCGCTCCCGGAGCAACTGCTCCCAGGCCCGCTGCGCCGGCAGGCTCGCCACCTCGCTCGCGAACACCGTGTACCGGACGACCTCCTCGACGGCCGCCGCGCCCTCCTCGGTGCCGACCAGCCAGTGCGTCTGCTGGGAGAGCCGGGTGAGGTGGTTCACCATCGAGGTCACCGCCGCCACGGCCTCCTCCCGGGTCTCGGTGGCCAGCCGCATCTGCTGGCGCACAGCCGCCTCCCAGCGCACCGCGCCGACCTCCCCGCGCAGCCCGCGCGGCAGCCTCGGCGTGCGCCCGACCCGCACCTGCGCCTCGATCGCCGCGGACTGCGCGACGGTCTGCGCGATCAGCTCCCGGTGCGCCTCCATCCCGACGACGGGCGGCAGTTCGCGCTCCTCGACCGGGACGCGGTCGGCCCGCCGGGCGGCGAGGTCGCGCAGCAGCTCGGTCCGTCCGCGCAGGTAGCGCTCGAAGTCGCCGATCGAGCCGAGTTCCACGGCTCCGGGGGCGACCCCGCGCCCGCACACCGTCACCGTGAGCCCGCCGACCCGCAGCCGCCCGGCCCACACCGGCACCGGCCCGTTCGCCAGGCCGGTGCCGGGGCCCGGCACCGGCCGGTCCTCGTGGACCTCCACCGCGCGGGGCTCGCCGTCCACCGTGATCCACTCGCGCAACGCCCGGACCCGGCCCGGCCCGTCGCCCTCGTCGATGCCCGACTGCTCGTAGAGGCGGTCCCGTTCGTCCTCGACCAGGTCCTCCAGCTCGGGCAGCCGCTCGCCCCGCTCGGCCCCCGGCCGGTAGGTGCGCACGGTCAGGTACGGGCCGGCCGCCGAACGCCAGTCCCCGCACTGGACCTCGACCCAGCGCAGCTCGCCGGCGGACGTCTCGAAGGCGGCCAGCGCGGCGCCGGCGGGGGCCGGACCGGCGGCCGCGCCGTACACCGGGAAGTCGGCTGCCGCCAGGGTCCGGCGGGAGAACTCCTCCTGGTCGGCGAGTTGGTCGGCGAACCGGTCGGTGAGCCGGCTGTCGGGCCGCCCCTCGGACCGGCTGTCGGAGCGGCCCTCTCCCTGCTCCGCCGTCCGGCCCTCGCCCTGCTCCCCCGACCGGCCGGCGGATGGGCCCACCCGTCGGTCCGCGAGCCACTCCGCGGGCTTCTGGTGCCTGCCGCCGCTCTCCCGCATCATCCTGTGCCGCACCCCCGCGTCCTCGCACCCGCACCGCTGACGCCACCTTACGTGCCCGCAGCTGCCGGGTCATCAGCTCGACCGCCGCACGCGCCCGGTGGCCGTGTCAGGACACCGGTTGTCAGCCGTCCTCCCTAACCTGGCGGCATGACAGCACAGGACGACACCACCCAGGACCGTACCGAGCGGGGCGCCTTCCCCGCCCGGATCAGCATCGTCACCCTCGGCGTGACCGACCTCGACCGCAGTGCCCGCTTCTACGAGGCCCTCGGCTGGAAGCGCTCCACCGCCTCCAGCCCGGAGATCGTCTGGTTCCGCACCGCCGACTCGGCGCTCGGCCTCTTCCCCACCGAGGAGCTGGCCGCCGACGCGGGCGTGCCCGCCACCGGCGAGCCCTCCTTCCGCGGCGTCACCCTGGCGGTGAACCTGGAGTCCCCCGCACTGGTGGACGCCGCCCTGCGGACGGCGGTCGAGGCCGGCGCCGTGGTGGTCAAGCCGCCGGTCCCGACCGACTGGGGCGGCTACTCCGGCTACTTCGAGGACCCGGACGGCCACCTCTGGGAGCTGGCCCACAACCCGTTCTTCCCCTTCACCGAGGACGGCTCCCTGGACCTGCCCTGACCCCTCAGTTCCTGGAACGCGCCTTGAAGGCCGCCTTGCGCGCCTCCTTGGCCAGCGCCCGATCGGGGTGCAGCTCCCCGATCGCCTCCAGGACGTCCGCCGTGTACGGGTGGTCGACCCGCCACAGCTCGCCGAACCAGCCGGCCGGATCGCCGTTCACCGGCAGGTCCGTGATCAGCTCGCGCAGCAGTTCGGCGTCCCCGCCGCTGTCCAGCAGCTGGGCGGCGAAGGTGTCGACCACCGTCCACAGCGCCATCGCCCGGTCCGGCACCGGCACGTCCGTCGCCCCCTGCGCGGTCAGCCAGGCCCGCGCCGCGCCGCCCAGCTCCGGGTCCTCCAAGACCTCCCGGACGGCCGGCTCCGCACCCGCCCCGAGCAGGTTGAGCGCCGAGACGCAGAGCATCCGCCGCAGCGGGCCGTACCCGTCGACGCCGCGCGCCGCCGCGAGCAGCTCGCGCGCCGCAGCCACCGGCTCCCGGCCGGCGACCCACACCCGCAGCTCCTCCTCCGGCAGCACGTTGGCCGACTCGCACACGGCGCGCAGCAGCTCGGCCGCGTCCCCCCGGGCCAGGTCGCCGACGAGCGGCGCGTCGTAGCCGTCCTCCAGCAGCCACTGGCGGATGCCGTACTGGCCGAGCGGGGTGAGCCGGACCAGCCCGAAGCGGGCCGACTCCTCCTCGTCCAGCGGCTCCTCCCCGACCACGGCGGGCTCCTCGCCGTCCTCCTCGTCGAACAGCTCGGGGTCGATCGGGCGGTACTCCAGCACTCCGAGCTCGGCGAGGTCGCCCAGCATCGGGTCCAGCGCGACCATCACGTCCGTGATGTCGCCGAGCAGTTCCTCGCTCGGCTCCTCGCCCTCGGGGACGACCAGCAGCGCGGCCAGCACGCCCAGCGGCACGGTCTCGTTGCCGGGCTCGGCGAAGGCGGTGGTCTCGTAGAGCACCTGGAGGGCCTCGTCCAGCAGCTCGGCGGCCTCGTCGCGGGCCTCCTCCAGCTCGGAGAGCGCGTCCTCGTCCTCCTCGCCGTCCCCGGCCGGCTCGCCCCCCGACTCCTCCCCGGCCTCCTCCGGGAGCGAGTCCGCCTCGACGGCCAGCTCCCGGACGATCCCGGCGGCGGTCAGCCACAGTTCCAGGACGGTCTCCGGGTCCCCCTGCTCGGCGGGCTCCAGGTCCGGGCCGGGGACGGCGACGTGCTCGCCCTCCGCGGTCGTGCCGAGCTCCACCAGGTCCAGGTCGCAGGCCAGCGACCAGGCCCGCAGCGCCTCGACCTCGGCCTCGTCGGGCACCTCGCCCTCGGCCGGGGCCAGGCCCAGCAGCCGGGCCGCGGGCCCCCTGTCCGCCTCGACGAGGTCGCCGAACTCGTCCACCACCCGGTGCGGGGCGGCCCAGCGGGCCAGCGCCAGCGCGTAGCCGAGCATCGGCACGGCCTTGGCCTGCTCGGCCAGCTCGCGCTCGGTGGGCAGCTTCACCGGCGGGACCAGGACGGCCGCGTCGTCCAGGTCCTCGTCGTCCAGCCCGTGCGCGGCGAACGCCCCGTAGAGGTCCTGGAGCTCCAGGTCGGCGGGCAGGACCGCTTCGGCCGCACTCTCACCCGCCGAAGCCCCGGTGTTCTTCCGACGTCGTCCGGCCATATCCGTGCGCTCTCCCTCAGCCAGCGGTCAGCCCAACAGCGCCGCGTACCAATCCATCACCTCAGCGTATCGGTCGGGCACCCCCCACGCCCGACCGTACGGGGCGCACCCAGGGGCGCGCGCCGCGGGCGTACGCCCACCCCTTATCCTTCGGTCTGGTACCGCGCACACCCCGCGCGGGCCACGGGGCAACGAAGCCCGACCGCCCTCCACCCGACCCCGGGCCGGAGGGGCCCTCTTCAGCTCACCTCGCCCCACCAGGGAGCCCGAACCGCGGCCACCACCACAGCGCCTCCGGACGGGCGCGCCGGCACACCCCGCCGACCCCGGTGGTGCCCGGCCACAGGAGACCCCTGCCATGGCGGACCTCTCCCCCGCCGGCTCCGGCCTGCGCACCGCGCAGCTCGACGGACGCCGACTGTCGGAGGCCCTGCTTCCCCTGGAGCTCGCGCCGCGCGCCCAGCTCCAGCTCTCCGCGATCAGCCGCTGGAACGCGCTGCGCGGTGTCCGCGTCGGCCTGGTGGCCGCCGCCCTGCTGCTGATGCTGATCGGCGCCAACCTCGCCACGCCGATCTACTCGCTCCTCCAGCAGCGGCTGCACCTCACCGCGCTCGACACCACCGTCCTGTTCGCGATCTACGTGCTGGCGCTCGTCCCGGTGCTGGCCGTGGTCGGCCACTGGTCCGACCACCTCGGCCGACGCGCCCTGATCCTGCCCGCCGTCGCGCTGTCCGCGGTCGGCGACGTCGTGTTCGCCACCTCCGGCAGCTTCTGGCAGCTCGCCGCCGGCCGGGCCGTCCAGGGCGTCGCCGTCGGTCTGTCCACCGGCGCCGCCGGGGCCGCGCTCGGCGACCTGCTGCCCGACCGGCCGACCCTGGCCGCCAAGATCACCCTGGCCTGTTCCGCCGGCGGCGTCGCGCTCGGCCCGATCGTCGGCGCCCTGCTGGCCGGCGGCTCCGACCCGCTGCTGACGCCCTTCCTGCTGCACGCCGTCGCCCTGCTCGCGCTCTGCGTGCCGCTGGCGCTGCTGCACCCGCGGATGCCCGGCCGCAACCGCCCGCCGGCGTCGCCGCCCCGGATCACCACCCCGGCGCACCTGCGCCCGCAACGCCTGCGGCTGCCGCGGACCGGGCGCCGGGAGTTCCTGCACGCCGCCACGGCCGGGTTCGTCTCCTACGCGGTGTTCGGCGTCTACCTCAGCCTGGCCCCGGCCTTCGCCGCCAAGCTGCTGCACACGGACTCCAAGCTGGTCGGCGCGATCGTGGCCGCGCTCCTGCTCGGGTCCTCGGCCGCCACCCAGCTGGTCGTCCCGCCGACCTCGGACCGCGTGGTGACCGCCCTCGGCATGACCGGCCTGGCCACCGGCCTCGGCCTGGTCGTCGCCGCCCAGTACACCGGCACCCCGGCGCTGCTGTTCATCGGCAGCGTCCTCGGCGGCATCTCCCAGGGCGTGGCCTTCCGCTCCCTGTTCACCAGCGCCGTCGCCGCGATGGACCCGGAACGCCGCGGCTCCGAACTGAGCGCCCTCTGGGTCATCGTCTACCTCGGCAGCTCCGCCCCCATCATCGCCCTCGGCGCCCTCGTCCAGACCTACGGCCTGCTCCCCTCCGTCAGCGGCTTCGCCGCCCTGGCCGCCGTCCTCTGCGCCGCCCTCGCCCTCGCCGTCGCCCGCAAGCCCAAGCCGACGGCCTGACCCGCACGCACGAACGCCGCTGCCCGGGACTACATCGGTAGTCCCGGGCAGTGGCGCTTCCACACGCGAGCGGCGCCGGGTGAACACCCGCGCGCCATCCGCTTCGTTGAGCACCTTCACCGCCGTTCCCCACCATCCACCCCCCACCCGCCCGTCGGCGGGTGCCCGCCCCCACCCCCACCGTGCTGATGGAGCAGGCTCAGCGGGTCGGACGGATCATCGCGGTCAGCCGGGGCGACTCCGGAGAGGGCTGCTGAGCGTTGAACGCCTGGTAGCCCCACATCTCGTAGAGCCGCTGGACCTTGCCGTCCCCGGCGAGCGGGTTGACCAGAAGCGTGACACAGTCCTCGACGCGGCGGCGCAGCAGCTCGTCGTGGATCCGGCGCGCGACGCCCGTCCCGCGCCAGCGGATCCGGACGCCGATCTCCTTGATGGCCAGAGCCGGGGCTTCGGTGCAGCCGTCCGGCAGTGGCTCGGTCATGCGTTTCCAGTAGCGGTCACCCGCCTCGATCGTGTTGCCGTAGGCGTAGCCGATCGGCACCTCGCCGTCGTAGCCGAGGACGAGCTCGAAGCCAGGCTCGGCGGCATGCCGGTCGAGGCGTTCGGCGAACACGTCGACGCGGTAGTTCGGCAGGTGCAGCAGGGGGGCCCGCACGTCGGCGTAGACGTCCAGCAGGTTCTGCCGGGCCTCCGGGGAGAGGGTGGTGTGGCGGCGGAGTTCGACAGTCACGCGGCGGTCCTCCAGGCGTTGTGGGCGTATGCCGTCCAGGTGCGGTCCGGGCCACTGCCGCCGGCCGACTCGTGCAGCGAGGTGCCGAAGGCGGCCAGCATCCGGGCGACGCGGGGGTGCGCGAAGTCCTCGGCCGGGACGGACATGGCGGTGGCGACCGCGGGCTCCAGATCGCCCTGCCCGAGCTGGGCGCGGGCGAGCCGGACGGTGGTGATCGCTCGGGACCTCTGCATGGTGTCGCGCCGCTGGGCGATGCTGCGGTGCGCGTGTGCTTCCGCGTCCTCCCAGTTCCCGGCCGCGAGGTGGGCGGCGAGGGCGAGGGAGTCGAGTTCGGACTGGTCGTAGAAGGCGGTGATCCATACCGGTCGGGAGACATCGGGGTCGGCTCGGCTGAGCGCGTCCTGTGCGTACCCGATGGACCGACGGACCGCGTTGGAGTCCCGGGTCAGACCGTGGATCGCCGCATGACGGGCGTGTCCGAGAGAGGCGAACAGCGGGTCGCGTCGGGTGATCGGCAGGCTGCGGGCGACCTCATTGGCCGCGAGCGCGTCGCCTGTCTGCCCGAGGTGCCGGTACAGGCTCCCTGCGTGGGACCAGATGCGGAACTGGATGCCGGAGTCTCCGGACATCGCCGCCAGGGTGGCTGCCTTCTGGTGGTGTTCGAGGGCCGCGTCGAAGCGACGGCCGTCGATCGCGGCCCACATCGCCGAGGACATGAACGATGCCGCGCACGCGTACAGCTGGGCCCGGACCCGCTGCGTCGCGGTGCCGTTCTTCTGCAGGTCCAGGGTTTCCTCTGCGAGCGCGGTCGCCCTGGTCTCGATGCTGAGTCGACCGCCGTGGCGGTGGTCGCTGGCGATGACCTCGGCGAAGCGGGCCTGCAGTCTCCGCACGTCACCGACACCGATCCGGCCCCCCGCCGCCACGGCAGGCGGGCTCGCGAGCACGGTCACGGCCACGCCTCCGGCCGCAGCTATGAATTGGCGTCGCCTCACATCGTCCTCCGGTGTGGTGCGGGCCCGCCCGGTCGGGACGAAGCCCAGGTCTTCGGGCGCACATGCGAATACTGCCCTGAGTGCGAGGCGGATCTTCAACGGCGGCCACCGGGTCGCGCCGGTCAGCCAGTTGTGCACCGTGCGCTCGGACACGGAGCCGAGCGTCCCCGTGAGAGTCCTGATCTCGGTGTTCACTTCGCGCGCCAACTCGGCCTTGGTCATGCGGCGTTCGGACATTCGGAGCCGGAGCGGGACATTGGCCAGCATGCGGTCAACGTAGTCGTATCACTACATGCCGTGCACGGTACCAGGTAATGGGATGGTCAAGTTTTCCGGTTGAGATGGACCAGCGCGCCTCGCAACTTTGCCTCACCGTACGGTCCGTGACGGTCGTTCACTGACTGCACGCCGCTCGGCCCCGGGCGGCCCCGGCGCAGGGTCCGCCCTGAACCGCCCTGTGTAGGCCCGGTCTTCGCCCTTTGGAGGAGCAGCATGACGCACTCTCCGGCCCGATATCGGCACCGCATCGCCCGTCGTCCGACGACGGTCGTTGTCCAAGCTGACTCCTTCTGCAACCTGGACTGCGCCTACTGCTATCTGCCCGACCGCAAGCGGCGGGTCCCCATGCCGGTAGCGATCGCCGAGGCGGTAGCCCGTTCCGTCGCCGAGTTCGCCGATACCGCATCACCGGAGCCGATCGAGGTGGTCTGGCACGCCGGCGAGCCGCTGGCCGTCGGCCGCACGCGGCTCGCGGAGCTGCTGGCCCCGTTCGAGCCATTGCGGCAGGCCGGGTTGGTCGAGCACTCGGTGCAGACCAACGCCGTACTGATCACACCGGCCTGGTGCGACTTCCTCACCAGGTACGGGTTCCGTGTCGGAGTGAGCATCGACGGCCCTTCCGCCCTCAACCGTCGGCGAGTGGACCGGTCCGGACGTCCGGCCTTCGACCGGATCATGAAGGGCATCGGGTGCCTGCGCGAATACGGCGTACGGTTCTCGGCGATCGCGGTCGTCAGCGCGGAGAGCATCGACGCCCCCGAGTGCCTGCTCGACTTCATGGCCGACCTCGGTTGCCACACGGTGGGTCTGAACATGGAGGAGAGGGAAGGCGTCAACACCGACCGGGCGGCACCCACCGCCGAGCAGGCCCGCGCGTTCTGGCGCCGCACCATTGCTTGGTCACGCCGTAACCGCGCCCTGACCATCCGCGAGATCGACCGACTCGGCGGCTACCTGAGGGACGTCCGCGCCGGACACCGGGCTGCCTGGGACCGCGTGTTGATCGACCCGATCCCGACCATCGCCTCCAACGGCGACGTCGTCCTGCTTTCGCCTGAACTCGCCGGGATCACCGACCCCGCCTATGAGGACTTCCGGGCCGGGAACGTCCTGGAGCGGAGCATCGGCTCGATGCTGGACCACGCCCACCGACTGCGCTATGTACGCGAGTTCCTGACCGGCCTGGACGCATGCGAGGCCACCTGCGACATCTTCGACTTCTGCCGAGGGGCCCAGGCCGGCAATCGCTATTTCGAGAACCGCCGCCTGGACACCACGGAGACGAACTACTGCCGCGTGTCCCGACAGGCCCTGGTCACCGCCCTGTCCGATACCGTCCAAGAGGAGATGGTCGCATGACCCTGCTCGAACTGCTGGCCGTCGGCAACACCGCCGTCGTCGCCGACCTCACCGGCCTCACCGTGACCGACCCCATCGCCGGGCCATTCGACAACCGGCCCACCTGGGACAACAACGGGCCGAAGTTCGACAACCGCCCCACCTGGGACAACTGGTCGAACAAGAACAAGGGCAAGTAGCACCAACCCCGAACCACTCCGGGCCCGCACCGGCGGTGCGGGCCCGACCCTAGAGAGCGGAGCCCCTCATGGATGGCATCACCTTCGGCCGGGTCACCGTGACCCTGCCCCACCTGAACGAGCCCGGCCTGTACCTGTCCAACGTCACCACTCTCGACTCCGCCCGGGGTATCGTCCAGGACTTCCAATACGGTGACGCCGACCTACGGGACCTGGATCTCGCCGAGACCAGCCTCGTCACCGGCCGTATCTCCAACCTGCGGGTCGACCGCATGCAGCTCAACCAAGTCCGCCTCGACTCCGTCGCGTTCGACACCTGCGACCTCGCCTCCGCCCGCATCACCGACAGCAAACTCTCCCGGGTCGTCTTCCGTAACTGCAAGATCATGGGCGCCGGACTCATCGGCGTGACACTGGACAACGTCCTCTTCGACAACTGCAAGCTCGACTACACGACCTTTGAGCAGATCCGAGCCACCGGTGCGGTCGTCTTCTCCAAGTGTGGGCTCACTGAGGCGTCGTTCACTGGTTGCGACCTCAGCGGCGCGGTCCTCGACGCCTGCCTCCTGCGGCTGACCGAGTTCGGCCGGGGCAAGTACCAAGGCCTGGACCTGCGAGGCAACGACCTCACTACGCTGCGGGGCATCGCCAACCTCGACAAGGTCCTCATCGACCGCACCCAACAGGCCGAACTCGCCGAAGCCCTGGTCACCGAGCTGGACGTGACCTTCGCCGACACCCTCGACGACCGGTAGACCCAGCTTGGGAGGAATCCGCGTGACTCTCGCCATCGCCCACATCGATCCCGACGCCCTCATCGCCAGGTGCGACATCACCGGCGTCCGCGTCGCTCGCGGCGAGCCCGACTACGAGGACGGGGCCGTTCTCCCCGTCGGCCCCTGGCAGCCCCTCACCGCCCTACTGGCGGCAAAACTCCGCCCGAGCGAGCGGAGCGCCGACAGCGCACTCGTGGAACTGGTGAAGCTGCCCGACGGCCCTCCGCCGGTCACCCTTGCCCGCCTCGCCGACCACCTCGGCGACCCCGACGCCGTTCACCTCGGCCAAGCCAGGAGCCCGGCCAAGGCGCTCACCACCACCCCGAACCACCAGGACGGCCGCCGCATCGGCCTGCACATCGACAATTGGGACAGGCTCCACTACCAGGCCAAGCACACCGGTCGCCGACGCCTGTGCTTCAACCTCGGTCCCGGAACCCGCTACCTCCTGCTCGGTGGCCTCGACATCCAAGCCATCTACCGCGATCTCCACGCCGATCCCGAGGACCGCTATCCACACACCGACGACCTGCGAGCCTACGCCGCCCTTGGCCTTCCCCTGCGTGTCTTCCGGCTGCGGATCGACCCCGGCGAGGGCTACATCGCCCCCACCGAACTACTGCCCCACGACGGCTCCACCGAGGACCAGCCCCGACCGTCCACCGCCGTGTTCTGGCTCGGCCACTGGCAACGCGGCGTCCTGGCCTCGCTGGTCTGACACCCCCACGTGCGAGGTGCTCCGCTGCCCGTGATGGTGGCAGCACCGCGCTCAATCCCCATTCGTGTAGGAGAACTTCCATGGCTGCTGCGCCACCGCAAAGCCCCCGTCCGGTCATGCCCCGGCCTCCGACCAGCCCGACCTTCGACGAGGAGCTGTGCGGGCTCGTGCTCGATACCGCACCTCGCCTGTTCGCCGTCGTCCAAGTTTGGGACGAGGGCCTCCCGGACGTCGACGGGTCGGTCGTGGCGTGGGGAGTCGCCGACCACGGTGGGCGAGCGCACGTGATCAGCATCGGCGGGCAGGCACGAATGACCCTCACGTCTCCTGATCGGGCCTTGCGCCATTTCGCCGGACGACCGGGGATCACCGCACGGCTGGTCTGGCTCGCACAGCCGAGCGCAGCCGCAATGGACCGGGCCGAAGCCTCCTGACCTCCGACCTGCTGGCGCGAGCGGGCCGTGAAAGACGCGGCGGCCTCGGGTCTTGAGGGCGGTCCCACCCGGTTGGGCCGGGTAGGAGCTCTCCTGCGGAGTTGGTTAGCCGCTGACTCAAAGGGGCCTGGGCAGTGCAACCGGGCATCTCACCCGGCTCCGGCCTCGCCGCGCGCCGCCTGGCCGGGCGACGCACGGCCCGGACGGGGGCGGGCAGCCGCCGACAGGCGGGTGGGGGGCGGATGGTGGGGAACGGCGGTGCACCCGCTCAACGAAGCAGATGACGCGCGGGTGAAACACCGCTGCCGCGCGAACCCGTGGGTTCGCGCGGCAGCGGTTGACGAAGAGGCCGTCCGTCAGACGTTGAAGCCCAGCGCCCGCAGCTGCTCGCGGCCGTCGTCGGTGATCTTGTCGGGGCCCCACGGCGGCATCCAGACCCAGTTGATGCGCAGGTCCTGCACCAGGCCGTCGGTGGCGGTCTTGGCCTGGTCCTCGATGACGTCGGTCAGCGGGCAGGCCGCCGAGGTGAGCGTCATGTCGATGGTGGCCACGTCGGACTCGTCGATGTGGATGCCGTAGATCAGGCCCAGGTTGACGACGTCGATGCCCAGCTCCGGGTCGACGACGTCCATCAGGGCCTCGGTCAGGTCCTCGACCGAGACGGTGCCGGCGGTGGTGCCGGTGATGACACCGTTCGGCTGCTCCTCCACAGCGGAGGGGGTTTCGTCAGTCATGGTCTTGTCCTCCTCTGCGGATTCAGTCGTTCACGGCGGGGTTCTGGGCGAGCGCCTGGGCGGTGGCGTCCTTCCAGGCCATCCAGCTGAGCAGGGCGCACTTGACCCGGGCCGGGTACTTGGAGACGCCGGCGAACGCCACCGCGTCCTCCAGCACCTCCTCGTCCCCCTCGCCCTGGCCCTTGCTCTGCATCAGCTCCAGGAAGGCCTCCTGGACCGCCTGCGCCTCGCCCACCGTCTTGCCGACCACCAGGTCGTTGAGCACCGAGGCGCTCGCCTGGCTGATCGAGCAGCCCTGCGACTCGTACGAGACGTCGGCGACGGTCGCGCCGTCGAGCTTCACCCGCAGGGTGATCTCGTCGCCGCACGTCGGGTTGACGTGGTGCACCTCGGCGTCGCCGTCCCGCAGCCCCTTGCCGTGCGGGTTGCGGTAGTGGTCCAGGATGATGTCCTGGTACATCGAGTCGAGCTTCATCTCACCCTGCCCGTCAGCCGAAGAAGTTCCGGACGTGGTGCAGGCCGTCGATCAGCGCGTCGACCTCGCCCGGCGTCGAGTACAGGTAGAACGACGCCCGCGTGGTCGCCGGAATTCCGTACCGCAGGCAGACCGGCCGCGCGCAGTGGTGGCCGACGCGCACGGCGATGCCCTGCTCGTCCAGCACCTGGCCCACGTCGTGCGGGTGGATGTCGCCGAGGGTGAAGGAGATCGCCGCGCCGCGGTCCACGGCCGTGCGCGGGCCGATGATCCGCAGGTCCGGGACCTCCAGCAGCCGCTCGACCGCGTACTCGGTGATCGCGTGCTCGTGGGCCGCGATCTTCTCCATGCCGATGCCCTGGAGGTAGTCGATGGCCGCGCCGAGCCCGACCGCCTGGGCGATCGGCGGGGTGCCGGCCTCGAACTTGTGGGGCGCCGGGGCGTAGGTGGACGAGCCCATGGTGACGGTCTCGATCATCTCGCCGCCGCCGAGGAACGGCGGGAGGTCCTCCAGCAGCTCGTGACGGCCCCAGAGCACGCCGATGCCGGTCGGGCCCAGCATCTTGTGCCCGGTGAAGGCGACGAAGTCGGCCTCCAGCGCCTGCACGTCCAGCACCATGTGCGGCGCGGCCTGCGAGGCGTCGATGACGACCAGCGCGCCGACCGACTGGGCCTTGCGGACGATCGTCTCGACCGGGTTGACCGTGCCCAGCAGGTTGGAGACCAGGGTGAAGGAGACCACCTTGGTCTTCTCGGTGATCAGCTCGTCGATGTCCGACAGGTCGAGCCGGCCCTCGTCGGTCAGCCCGAACCACTTGAGCTTCGCACCGGTGCGCTGCGACAGCAGCTGCCACGGGACGATGTTGGAGTGGTGCTCCATCTCCGTGATGACGATCTCGGAGTCGGCGTCCACCCGGTACGGCTCGTCGGCCCAGCCGAGCATGTTGGCGACGAGGTTGAGCGACTCCGAGGCGTTCTTGGTGAAGATCACCTCGTTGCGGCTCGGCGCGTTGACGAAGGCCGCGACCTTGTCCCGGGCGCCCTCGTACAGCGCGGTGGCCTCCTCGGCGAGCACGTGCACGCCGCGGTGGACGTTGGCGTTGTGCCGCTCGTAGTAGGCGTTCAGCGCCTCCAGCACCTGGCGCGGCTTCTGCGAGGTGGCCGCGTTGTCCAGGTAGACCAGGGCCTTCTCGTCGTGCAGCGTCCGCTGGAGGACCGGGAAGTCCTTGCGGATCGCGTCGGTGTCGAGCAGTCCCGTGAACGGATGCGTCACTCGGACGCGCCCCCCTTCACATACGCCTCGTAGCCCTCTTCCTCCAGCTTGTCGGCCAGCTCGGCACCGCCGGACTCGACGATGCGGCCGCCCGCGAAGACGTGGACGTAGTCGGGCTTGATGTACCGCAGGATGCGGGTGTAGTGGGTCACCAGCAGGGTGCCGACCTCGCCGGTCGAGCGGACCCGGTTGATGCCCTCGGAGACGATCCGCAGCGCGTCGACGTCCAGGCCGGAGTCGGTCTCGTCCAGGATCGCGATCTTCGGCTTGAGCAGCTCCAGCTGGAGGATCTCGTGGCGCTTCTTCTCACCGCCGGAGAAGCCCTCGTTGACGTTGCGCTCGGCGAAGGCCGGGTCCATCTGGAGGGCGGCCATCGCCTCCTTGACCTCCTTCACCCACAGCCGCAGCTTCGGGGCCTCGCCGCGGACGGCGGTGGCGGCGGTGCGCAGGAAGTTGGAGACCGAGACGCCGGGGACCTCGACCGGGTACTGCATGGCCAGGAAGACACCGGCCTTGGCGCGCTCGTCGACGGACATCTCCAGGACGTCCTCGCCGTCCAGCAGCACCGAGCCGCCGGTGACGGTGTACTTGGGGTGGCCGGCCAGCGAGTAGGCCAGGGTGGACTTGCCGGAGCCGTTCGGGCCCATGATGGCGTGGGTCTCGCCCTGCTTCACGGTCAGGTCCACGCCCTTCAGGATCTCGCGCGGGCCGTTCTCGGCTTCCACGGAGACGTGCAGGTCGCGGATTTCAAGGGTTGCCATGTGTACTCAGGACTCCTGGTTGACGGAGACGAGCACATCGTCCCCTTCGATCTTTACGGGGTAGACAGCGACCGGCTTGGTGGCGGGCAGGCCGGAGGGCTTGCCGGTGCGCAGGTCGAAGCTGGAGCCGTGCAGCCAGCACTCGATCATGCAGTCCTCGACCTCGCCCTCGGAGAGGGAGACGTTCGCGTGCGAGCAGATGTCGTTGATCGCGAACACCCCCTCGTCGGTGCGGACGACGGAGACCGGCACGCCGTTGAGGTCCACGCGCTTGGGAACGTCCTCCTGGAGGTCGCTCAGCGCGCAGGCACGGAGGAAGGTCATGGCGCTCAGACCGCCGATTCCAGCTCGGCGTCGATCTTCTCCATGAGCTGGTCCTGGACCTCGGCCACGCCGATCTGCTGGAGCAGTTCGGCGAAGAAGCCGCGCACCACCAGGCGGCGGGCCTCGTCGGCCGGGATGCCGCGGGCCTGGAGGTAGAACAGCTGCTCGTCGTCGAAGCGGCCGGTCGCCGAGGCGTGGCCGGCACCGACGATCTCGCCGGTCTCGATCTCCAGGTTCGGGATCGAGTCGACCCGGGCGCCGTCGGTGAGCACCAGGTTCCGGTTGAGCTCGTAGGTGTCGGTGCCGAAGGCGGCGGCGCGGATCAGGACGTCGCCGACCCAGACGGCGTGCGCGTCCTGGCCCTGGAGCGCGCCCTTGTACGCCACGTTCGACCGGCAGTGCGGCGTGTCGTGGTCGATGACCAGGCGGTGCTCCAGGTGCTGGCCGGCGTCGGCGAAGTAGAGGCCGAACAGCTCGGCCTCGCCGCCGGGGCCCGTGTAGTTGACCCGCGGGTGCAGCCGGACGAGGTCCCCGCCGAAGGTGACGACCACGGACTTGAACGAGGCGTCCCGGCCGACCAGCGCGTTCTGCTGGGCGACGTGGACGGCGTCGCGGTCCCAGTCCTGGACGGAGACGAAGGTGAGCTTCGCGCCGTCGCCGACGAGCAGCTCGACGTTGGCGGCCCGGGTGCCGGTGCCGGTGTGGTTGAGCACCACGACGGCCTCGGCGAAAGGCTTGACGTCGATCACCACGTGGGCGAAGCGGACCCCGCCCTCGCCCCGCACGTCGATCTTCACCGGCTCGGTGAGCACCGCGTCCTTGGGGACGGTGACCACCAGGGCCTGGTCGAAGGCGCTGAACGCCTGCGCGGCGACCCGGTCGACCGGCGTGCCGGCCTTGCCCAGGCGGGCGTCGTCACGGCCGACGGTCTCGGCGGTGACGCCGTCCGGCAGCGTGAACTCGACCTTGTCCTCGCCTCGCCCGGCCGCCGCGGCGGTGCCGTCGTGCAGCCCGCCGAGGCGGTGCAGCGGGGTGAAGCGCCAGTCCTCCTCGCGGCCGGTGGGCACCGGGAAGTCGTTCACGTCGAAGGACGGCTTGACCGCGACGCGCGCGTCGATCGGCTGCTGGACCGCGGTGCGGCCGGTGCCGGGGCCGGCGAGCTGCGCGCCCGCGCCGGCGGTGCCGACCTCGATCGAACCGGCGGTGGTGGAGCCGGTGGGGGTGTTGACGTCAGCCATGGCTGTCGTAGTGCTCTCTTCCTCGAAAACTCGAAAAGTCGGTGGACGGTCTACGGCCGGACGTCAGCCGACCGCGCCCTCCATCTGCAGCTCGATCAGCCGGTTGAGCTCCAGCGCGTACTCCATCGGCAGCTCACGCGCGATCGGCTCGACGAAGCCTCGGACGATCATCGCCATC
The DNA here is from genome assembly GCF_055575155.1 of Kitasatospora sp. NPDC034533. Lineage (NCBI taxonomy): Bacteria > Bacillati > Actinomycetota > Actinomycetes > Kitasatosporales > Streptomycetaceae > Kitasatospora > Kitasatospora sp. NPDC034533. Next base: position 7,792 of record NZ_JBVITE010000070.1, on the reverse strand, counting down.
GCCTCGGTCTCGGTCAGGCCGCGGCTCATCAGGTAGAACAGCTGGTCCTCGCTGACCTTGGAGACGGTCGCCTCGTGGCCCATGGACACGTCGTCCTCGCGGACGTCCACGTACGGGTAGGTGTCCGAGCGGGAGACGGTGTCGACCAGCAGCGCGTCGCACAGCACATTGGACTTGGCCCCGTGCGAGCCCTCGCCGATCTCGATCAGACCGCGGTAGGAGGTCCGGCCGCCGCCGCGCGCCACCGACTTGGAGACGATGTGCGAGGAGGTGTTCGGCGCCATGTGGACCATCTTGGCGCCGGCGTCCTGGTGCTGGCCCTCGCCCGCGAAGGCGATCGACAGGGTCTCGCCCTTGGCGTGCTCGCCCATCAGGTAGACGGCCGGGTACTTCATGGTGACCTTGGAGCCGATGTTGCCGTCGATCCACTCCATGGTCGCGCCCTCGTACGCCACGGCGCGCTTGGTGACCAGGTTGTAGACGTTGTTCGACCAGTTCTGGATGGTCGTGTAGCGGCAGCGGCCGCCCTTCTTGACGATGATCTCCACGACCGCCGAGTGCAGCGAGTCGGAGGAGTAGATCGGCGCCGTGCAGCCCTCGACGTAGTGGACGTAGGCGTCCTCGTCGACGATGATCAGCGTCCGCTCGAACTGGCCCATGTTCTCGGTGTTGATCCGGAAGTAGGCCTGGAGCGGGATGTCCACGTGCACGCCCTTCGGCACGTAGATGAACGATCCGCCGGACCACACCGCGGTGTTCAGCGCGGCGAACTTGTTGTCGCCGGCCGGGATCACGGTGCCGAAGTACTCCTTGAAGAGCTCCGGGTGCTCCTTCAGCGCGGTGTCCGTGTCCAGGAAGAGGACGCCCTGCTCCTCCAGGTCCTCGCGGATCTGGTGGTAGACGACCTCGGACTCGTACTGGGCGGCGACACCGGCGACCAGGCGCTGCTTCTCCGCCTCCGGGATGCCGAGCTTGTCGTAGGTGGCCTTGATGTCCGCCGGCAGGTCCTCCCAGGACTCGGCCTGCTTCTCGGTGGAGCGGACGAAGTACTTGATGTTGTCGAAGTCGATGCCGCTGAGGTCGGAGCCCCAGGTCGGCATGGGCTTCTTGCCGAACAGCTTCAGGCCCTTGAGCCGAAGGTTCAGCATCCACTCGGACTCGTTCTTCTTCGCGGAGATGTCGCGGACGACCTCCTCGCTGAGCCCGCGCTTGGCCGCGGCACCGGCGGTGTCCGGGTCGGCCCAGCCGTACTCGTAATTGCCCAGGCCTTCGAGTTCCGGGTGCGAAACGGTGTCAGTCATGCGAGCTTCCTAACGCGCGGACGCAGAATCTTCGGTGGACGTACCGGCAGTCGGCAGCGCATCGGAGCCGTGGCCCGAAGGGCGCCGGGCGGACGACGATGCGGCACCGGATGCCGGCACGTAGGTGGTGCAGACCCCGTCGCCGTGGGCGATCGTGGCCAGCCGTTGCACATGGGTGCCCAGGAGCTGGGAGAAGACCTCGGTCTCCGCCTCGCAGAGCTGCGGGAACTGCTCGGCGATGTGCGCGACCGGGCAGTGGTGCTGGCAGAGCTGGGCGCCCGCCGGGGCCTTGGCCGCGGCCGACGGGACACGCCGCACCGTGGCAGCGTACCCGTCCGCGCTCAGCGCCTGGGCGAGTGCCTCGGGGCGCTCCCCGGCGGCCGCCAGGCGCAGGGCCTCCAGGTACTTCTCGGCCTGCTTGCCGAACCGGGCGCGGGCGAAGGCGGCGACCGCCTCCTCGCCCGCCTTGCCGCCGCCCACCGAGTCCGCGATCCACCGCAGCGCGTCGGCCGCGAGCTGGTCGTACGCCTGGTAGAAGGCGTCCCGGCCGGCGTCGGTGAGGGCGAAGACCCGGGCCGGGCGGCCCCGGCCGCGGCTGCCGTAGACCCGCTGCTCGCGGGACTCGACCAGACCGGCGGCGGCGAGCCCGTCGAGGTGGCGGCGCACGGCGGCGGCGGTGAGGCCGAGCCGGTTCGCCAGGTCGGCGGCGGAGGACGGGCCGTGGTCCAGGATCGACCGGGCGACCCGGTCCCGGGTGGCCCGGTGGCCCTCCAGCAGCACCTCGGCCGCCGTCACGGGCACGTCACAGGAGGAGGCCGACTCGGCCTCCTGCTGCTGGGCGTGCTCGCGCATGTTTTTCACAACACCAGTGTTGCGTAATTCCTTCCGCCGGGACAAGCCGTGATCCAGGCCTCACCGGTGTCATCTGTCACGCAGGCAAGCCTTACCTGGCCTGGGCGGCGGCCCGCGGAAAACGATCACCGAGCCGCCGTCCGGCCGACGCGTCGGACACTCTTACACTCGCCGGTATGCACTCCGAACCCGCGGTCCAGATCGCCGGGCTGGTCAAACGCTACGGCGACAAGTCGGCCGTGGACGGCCTCGACCTCACCATCCCGGCGGGCGCGATCACCGCCGTACTCGGCCCCAACGGCGCCGGCAAGACCACCACCATCGAGACCTGCGAGGGCTACCGCCGCCCCGACGCCGGCACCGTCCGCGTCCTCGGCCTCGATCCGGTCGCCCAGAGCGCCGCACTGCGGCCCCGGATCGGCGTGATGTTGCAGTCCGGCGGCGTGTACGCGGGCGCGCGCGCCGTCGAGATGCTGCGGCACACCGCCAAGCTGCACGCCCACCCGCTGGACGTGGACGCCCTGGTCGAGCGCCTCGGCCTCGGCTCCTGCGGCCGCACCGCCTACCGGCGGCTGTCCGGCGGCCAGCAGCAGCGGCTCGCCCTGGCGATGGCCGTGGTCGGCCGCCCCGAGCTGGTCTTCCTGGACGAGCCCACCGCGGGCCTCGACCCGCAGGCCCGCCGGGCCACCTGGGAGCTGGTGCGCGACCTCCGCCGGGACGGCGTCACGGTGGTCGTCACCACCCACCACATGGACGAGGCGGAGCAGCTCGCCGACCGGGTCGCCATCGTCGACCGGGGAAAGGTGATCGCCCACGGCACCACCGAGGAGCTCTGCCGCGACGGCGCCGAGAGCGCGCTGCGCTTCGACGGCCCGCCCGGCCTCGACCTCGGCCCGCTGCTCAAGGAGCTGCCCGAGGGCGCCACCGCCGCCGAGACCGCCCCCGGCAGCTACCGCGTCGAGGCGCCTGTCGACCCCCGGCTGGTGGCCACCGTCACCGGCTGGTGCGCGGCCTCCGGGATCCTGCCCGAACGGCTGTCCGTCCAGCGCCGCAGCCTGGAGGACGTCTTCCTCGACCTGACCGGACGGGAGCTGCGCTCGTGAGCACTACGGACTACTCCCCCAGGCCCGGGGCCGCGCCGGTCGGCCGGATGCTGCTCGCCCAGACCGCGTTCGAGACCCGGATGCTGCTGCGCAACGGTGAGCAGCTGCTGCTCACCGTGGTCATCCCGACCGTGCTGCTGGTGCTGTTCTCCGCCGTGGACATCGTCGCGGTCGAGGGCCCGGGCAAGCGGGTCGACTTCCTGGCCCCCGGCCTGCTCGCGCTGGCCGTGATGTCCACCGCCTTCACCGGCCAGGCCATCGCCACCGGCTTCGAGCGCCGCTACGGCGTGCTGAAGCGGCTCGGCGCCAGCCCGCTGCCGCGCTGGGCGCTGCTGACCGCCAAGACCGGCTGCGTCCTGGTGACGGAGGCGCTCCAGGTCGCGCTGCTGTCGGTGATCGCGCTGGCCCTCGGCTGGTCCCCGCAGGGCAGCCCGCTGACCGTCGCCGCGCTGCTGGTCCTCGGCACCGCCGCCTTCTCCGGGCTCGGCCTGCTGATGGCCGGCACCCTGAAGGCCGAGGCCACCCTGGCCGGCGCCAACCTGGTGTTCATCCTGCTGCTGCTCGCCGGCGGGGTGATCGTGCCGCTGAGCAAGTTTCCCTCGGCCGTACGGTCGGTGCTGGAGCTGCTGCCGATCTCGGCGCTCTCGGACGGCCTGCGGTCGGTGCTCCAGGCCGGCGCCGGGGTGCCCTGGGCGGACCTCGGCATCCTGGCCGGCTGGTCGGTGCTCGGCCTGGCCGCCGCGGCCCGGTTCTTCCGCTGGGAGTAGTCCCGCGTTGGGAGTGGCCCCGCACTGGGCAGCCCCGCACGACAACACGCGACGCCCCCCGGCCACTTGAGGCCCGGCGGGCGTCGCGCTGACACCTCACGGTGCGTCAGCTCTCGCTGCCGCCACGGCGCTTGCGGGCGAGCAGGACGAGCGCGCCGCCGACCAGCAGCACGCCGCCGCCGGCCGCCGCGATCATCGGGGTCGCGTCGCTGCTACCGGTCTGGGCGAGCGCCGGAGCGCTGGGGCTGGGCGCCGGGACGGGCGTCCTGCTCGGAGCGGGGGTGCCCGACGGGGTCGGGGTGGGAGTCGGCGTGGGAGTGGGAGTGGGGGTGGGCGTCGGCGTGGGAGTCGGCGTCGGGGTGGGGGTCGGCGTCGGCGTGGGCGTGGGCGTGGGAGTCGGAGTCGGCGTCGGGGTGGGAGTCGGCGTGTGGCACGGCTCGATGGTCTTGGTCTCGTTGATGTTCCACCCCTTCTCGTTCGGGTTCTCCGTGGTGGAAACCACCAGGGTCGCCTTGATCGGGGCGTCGTGATCCTTCACCCGGAAGGTGTTGTGGTACTCCGCGGGAAAGGTCGTGGTGTCCAGGACCTTCTCGCCGTCGATGGTCAGGCTGACGGTGTTCTTCACGTCGGCCTTGGGGCTGTACTTGGTCAGATCGACCACGACCTTGTCGCAGGTCACCGACCAAGTCGGCACGTGCGCCGAGGCGTTGGTCGCCAGCGCCAGGGGCAGTAGAAAACCGGCCGCAGCCGTTCCGGCGAGTGCCGTAGCGCCGATCGCGAAGTGCCGCTGCTGTCGCACCATTACCTTGTTCCCCTCCGAACGGTCTTGTGCAGCAGGCGTGTTGAGTGGTTCGCGGTGGCCCGCTACGACTGTCCGGGGGACTCTACCGGCACTCCCGCACCCCGCCACACCCCGCCGTACGACCGGATTTCGACTGTCCGTCCGTCTTCCGATGTGCATGACCAGCCCATCACAGCCGCCACCTCGCAGAACGCGGATTCGGCAAAGCTCAATGAACTCGGTCACTTTCAAGACAGAACGGCGCCCCCGGTGATCGACTTCAGTCACCGAGGGCGCCGTTTCAGTCAGTCGACGAACTCACGTCGATCGACCCGGCCGGTTCAGGCCTTCTTGGCCGCCTTGCGCCGGGCGGCCACCACGATCGCACCGCCGGCCGCGATCACGACCGCGCCGCCGATCGCCAGCGGCAGCACCGGACCGGAACCGGTGTGCGCCAGGTTGCCGCCCCCGTCGGGCTGGGCCGACGGGCTGGCGGAGGCCGTCGGAGCGCCCGTCGCACCGGCCGACGGGCTGGCCGAGCCGCTCGGGCTGGGCGCACCGCTCGTCGGGGCGGACGGGCTGCCCGAGGGGCTCGCCGAGCCGCTCGGAGCGGTCGGCCCGCTCGGCGTGGCCGACGGCGAACCGCTCGGCCCGGTCGGCGGCACCGTCGCCGGGCTGGTCGGCGTCGGGCCGGTGGTCGGCAGGCAGCCGGTGAACGGGTAGTGGTGCGTCTCCGCGCCGCCCTTGCCCGTCAGCGAGGCGGCGATCACCGAGCCGTTGACCGGGCCGGCGCTGCCGAGGTCGAAGGCGGCGTTCGGCGCGAGCACCGAACCGGCCCAGGCGGCCGCGCTGTTCTTGACCACCTTGGTGGCGGTCGGGAAGTTCCACAGCAGCTTGGAGCGGACCGCACCGCCCGAACCGCTCTGCAGCTTGTCGTCCAGGAGGAAGGACTTCTTGCCCTCGTCCCACAGGTGGAAGCCGGTGGTCCCGGCCGCCGCCATGTCGTACGAGGCTCCGGTCACGTTGACGACCGTCACCGAGCCGAGCGGAACCCTGATGAAGACGTCCTTGGCGCTCTGGAGCTTCGCCGCGTCGATGGTGAAGCTGTTGTACTTGGCGTCGATGCCGGTGAGCGAGAGCTCGGTGCCCTTGAGCTCGACGCTGGCGCCGGCGCTCTGCGGCACGGCGGCCAGCGCGGTGGAGGTGGCGCGCAGCTTGGCGAACTCGGCCTTGAAGTCGATCGGCGACGGGCCCTGGGCGATGGTGCCCTGGTGGGCCTGGATCACCGCGCCGTCGGCCTTCGAGCCGTAGACGCCGTTGCCCTTCATCACCTGGGTGTTGTGGCCGGTGATCTTGCCGGCCACGACCAGGGCGTTCTTGCCGGGCAGCGCGTCGACCTGGGCCTGGGTCAGCTCCTGGCCGACCGAGAAGCCGCCGGTGAAGTCGGCGTTGCCGCCGACCGCGACCGCGCCCTCGGCGTCGGGGGTGTGAGTGTCGTCGCCCTCGATGAACTCTCCGTAGAGGTTGGCGATGCCGAGGCTGCGGCACTCCTGGCCGGGATCGGCGGCATGGGCGGCGGGGGCGATCAGGCCGGCCAGTGCGAGCGAGCCGCCGACGGCGAGCGCGGCGGCGGAAACGTGAATGCGCATGAACAGAATCTCCGCGTGTGTGCGGGAAGTGTGGGAGGGGCCCGAAGGTGGTATGGACCAAGCCGCACTCTTTCCGCCAAACGGGTGAATGGTCAAGACCAATGCAGATCTTGACCGAACTGTCCCGCTTCGTCCGCGTGTCGGTCCCCCGCGTGTCGTCGATCATCGACTAAAGACCTCCCGCCGCGCTGACCGCGCCCCGCCCCAAGATCGCCTGTAAGGCCGCCTACGATTGACCCCGTGCCTAATCCCTTCTCCCTGCTCGCCGAGCGCTGGCAGCCCTCGGCCGCGATGGTCCGGCGCGCCGCGTTCGCCGCGCTGGTGATGAGCGTGGTGATCGTCGTCACCGGCGGCGCCGTCCGCCTCACCGCCTCCGGCCTCGGCTGTACGACCTGGCCCCGCTGCACCGACGAGAGCCTGACGCCCACCGCCGAGATGGGCTTCCACGGCGTCGTCGAGTTCACCAACCGGATGCTCACCTACGTGCTGAGCGCCGCCGTCGGCTGGGCGATCCTGGCCGCCCGGTGCCACCGGCCGTGGCGGCACAGCATGACCAAGCTCGGCTGGGCGCAGTTCTGGCTGGTGATGAGCAACGCCGTGCTCGGCGGCATCACCGTGCTGACCGGCCTCAACCCGTACACCGTGGCGCTGCACATGATCGCCGCGATGGCCCTGGTCTGGGTCGCGCTGCTGATGTGGGAGCGGTCCAAGGAGGGCGACGGCCCGGCCGTGCTGTCGGTGGCCCGCCCGATCCACCAGCTCTCCTACGTGCTGGTCACCGTGATCGGCCTGCTGGTCGCGGCCGGCACCCTGGTGGGGGGGGGGGGGGGGCCCCCCCCCCAGGACCCCCCAAGAAAAAAAGAGTATCCCGCCCCCCCCGACCGACTACGAAAAAGCGGGGCCGTTCCCCGCCGACTTTGCCTTTGTTTCGGTTTGCCCTGTGATCGCGGTGATCTTCGTCTTCGCCGCCGTCAAGGCCCCGCAGCCCGCCAGGGCCCGCGCCAAGGAACTGCTCGCGGTGCTACTGCTCCAGGGCGTGCTCGGCTTCATCCAGTACTTCACGGACGCCCCCGAGCTGATGGTCGGCCTGCACATGCTGCTCGCCGCCCTCACCTGGATCGCCGCGCTTCGCGTCCCCCTCGCCCTGCGCACCCGCGCGGTCGAGGAGGTCGCCGCCGACACCCCGGCCCTGCGGACCCCCGAGACCGCCACCGTCTGACCCTCGCCGAAGGCCCCCATCCCCCGGCTTGGGTTCTAACGGTCCTCGCAACACCCGCGATCTGTGGGAGTTGCGAGGACCGTGGCCGTTGGACGCGATGATCTTTCGGGCTTGAGGGAG
>NZ_JBVITE010000069.1:0-45344 GCF_055575155.1 Kitasatospora sp. NPDC034533 | reverse complement strand
CCGCGCACCCCCCCCAGAAAAGGCCAGGGTCTCCCCCCCTCTCTCTCCCCCCCCCCCCCCCCCCCCTCCACCTCCCCCCCCCCCCCCCCCCCCCCCCCCCCCGCGGTCCTCCTGCGCGAGGCACGCGGCGAGGGCGGGAACGCGCAGGAGGCAGGCCGGTGCGGTGGCGGCCCGGAAGGCGTCGATCGCACGCCGGGTCATCGGCAGGCCCAGGCGCAGCAGAGGCGGGTTCGCCGCGCCCGGGATCCCGCCGACGAAGGCCGCAGCGCGCCAGCCTAGGAGTGGTGGCTCCGCCGGGCCCGGGAGAGGTCGGTGCCCTGGTCCTCCTGCGGCGCGTACGGCCGGGGGTGGGCGTCGTGGGCGTCCTGGTGCGGCGGCGCGGGCCACGGGGACCAGGGCTGCGACTGCGGCGACCGCGAGGCGTCCGACCGGTGGCGGGTGGCCGGCCGGCCGGTGGGGCGTCCGGGGCGCAGGGGCCACCACAGGCCGCGGCCGAGGAGCGTGGCCAGGGCGGGCACCAGCACGATGGACAGCAGGAACGCGGAGAGCAGGATGCCGAGCGCGGTGGCGAAGCCGATCTGCTGGGTGGAGGGTTGCGGGGTCACCGCGAGGCTCGCGAAGGAGCCGGCCAGGACGAGGCCCGCCGTCGCGATGGCCGGGGCGGTGTGCCGCAGGGCGCGCGCGACCGCTGCCCGGGGCGGCCCGGGGTGGTCCATCTCCTCCCGGATCCGGTCGCTGATCAGGATGTTGTAGTCGGTGCCGAGCGCGACCACGAACAGGAACAGGACGAGGGGCAGCGTGAAGTCGACGCCCGGCTTGCCCATCGCGTGCTGGAACAGCAGGGCGGCCGCGCCGAGGGTGGCAGCGAAGCCGAGGCCGACGGAGAGCATCAGGACCACCGGTGCGAGCAGGCTGCGCAACAGCAGGAGGAGGATCACCCCGATCAGTGCCGCCGCGACGGGGAAGACCAGCCTGAGGTCGCGGCCGACCGCCGTGGAGACGTCGGCGAAGACGGCCGGGGTGCCGCCGACGTGTGCGGTCAGGTCGGCGGGCGTGCTCTGGGCGACGGCCGCGCGGATCGGGCCGGAGACCAGGTCGCGGGCCCGCTGGGACTGCGGGTCCTCGGTGAGGACCAGGTCGATCCGCGCGGCCTGCCGGCTCTCGCTCAGGACCGGCTCGGCCACCTGGCCGACGCCGGAGACCCGGGTGAGGCGCTGGGCCAGGCCGTCCAGCGCGCCGGGGGAGAGGGGGCCGGCGTTCTTGGTCTCGACGTAGACGCTGGTCGGGTCCGCCACGCCGGCGGGCAGGGCGCGGGAGATTTCGAGGGCGGTGGTCCGGGACGCGGTGCGCGGGCCGCCGCCCAGGCCGTAGTCCATCCTGATCCCGGCCAGCCCTCCGGCCAGGGCGCCCAGGAGGGCGAGCGAGGCGAGGACCACGGTCAGCGGCCGGCGGGCCACCAGGCCGGCGAACCGGGCCGCGGTGCCGTCACGGGGTTCGGACTTGAGGGCGCGAGAGGGCCAGAAGAGCTTGCGTCCGCAGGCCGCGAGCACGGCGGGCATCAGGGTGAGACTGGCCAGCAGCATGACCAGGACCGAGACCGCGACGGCCGGGCCGAGCACCCGGAACTGGCCGAAGCTCGCGACCCCGAGGGTGGCGAAGGCGGCGACGATGGTCAGCGCGGCCGAGGTGACCGCGGTGCCGACCTTCTGACCGACCTCGGCGGCGGCGGAGCGGTGGTGGCGGTCGGGTCGGGCCCGAAGCTGCTCGCGGAAGCGGAACATCAGGAACAGGAAGTAGTCGATGCCGATGCCCAGGAGCACCACGCCGATGAGGCTCGGTACGGAGGGGTCGAGCTTGATGCCGGTGAGCAGCGCGGTGCCCACGACCGCGCCGCCGGCCACGCCGCTGACGAGGGCCACCGCGATCAGCGGCAGCAGGGCGGCCAGGACGCTGCGGAACACGAGGACGTGGAGCAGCACGATCAGGGCGACGGAGCCGGTGGAGGCGATGGTCGCGAGGGTCTTCCCGTCGTCGGCGGAGTCGACCTGGTCCGCGAGCGGGCCGGTGAAGCCGGTTCGCAGGCCCTGGGCGGCGAACTCCGCCCGGGCGCTGTCCCGGAACGCCCGGAAGGTGCTTTCCAGGCCCGGGTCGGCGGGGTTTCCGGTCAGGTTGGCGGTGAGCAGCTCGAAGGTTCCGTCAGGTGCCGCCATGGCCGGGCCGACCTGGGGGATCTGCGAGTAGTCCCGCTGGAAGGGCGCCGCGTCCTCGGGCTTGGGCATGGTGACCTTGAGGCGGCTCAGGCGATTCGCCCCGGCGTCGATCTGCTCCCGGTCCGCGGGGGTTAGCGGCCGGCCGTCGGTCCGCGCGACCAGGACGGTCACCGGGTTGGCGTCGGGCTTCGTCCCGAAGCGGTCGTGGGCGATCCTCGCGGCGGCGGCCGAGTCGTAGCTCTTCGGCAGGAAGTCGGCCGTCTGGGTCTGGGTCACCCGGTAGATCAGGGTCTGGCTCAGGACGGTCAGGAGTACTCCCAGGACCGACCATACGGCGATCACCTTCCACGGATTCCTGGTGGAGAATCCGGTCAGGGCGCGGATCACGATGTCCTCCGGCTGTGGTGCTGTGGCCGGGGGGTTCCGGCACGTCTCCAGCGCATCACGGCGCACCGGGCGTTCTCGTCCGAGCGGGGGAGGAGAACACCGTCAGGACCCGGGCCCGGTCGACGGCCCCGACCAGGACCAGGGGCCTGGTCGGGGATCGGTCCCGGGTGCCTGCCCGGGGCCGGGAGCCGTTGCGAGAATGGGCCGCGGACGCCGTCCCCCCGGGGACCGCGGGCCGTTGCGGGAACGGCCCACGGCCCACGGCCCACACCGTGGCACGTGATGACAGATGACAGATGACGGATGACGGTCGCGGTGAACCGGCGAAGGCCGGCGTCGACCGGCCACGGAGAGGACCAGCACCAGCATGTCGACGCACCACCGGCCCCTGCCGCCGTCGCCGAGCGCCGACGGCCTGCCCTGGACGGCCAGTGACGCGCTGTTGGCCGTCGGGGCGGCCGTCCTGGACCTCCTCGGCTACACGATCGGCGGTCCGGACGGAAGCCGGCCGGTCTCCCTGACCGCGCTGGTCCTGCTCGTGCTGGCGGCCATGCCGCTGCTGACCAGGCGCCGCTACCCACTGGCGTCACTGGCGGGTGTGCTGGTCCTCGGCCTGGCGCTGAACCTGAGCGGGCCGGTGCCGCAGCACTTCAACTGCACGCTGTGCGTCGCGCTGTTCGCCGTGGCCCGCTCCCGCGGCATCGCGGTGGCGGCGCCGGCCGCCCTGCTGGCAGCCGGGGTGCCACTGCTGGGCCAGGGGCATCCGCTGCCCCCTCCGGCGGGGGACGTGGCGGTCAACCTGCTCGCGGCGGCGCTGGTCGTCGTCGCGGCCGAGGTGCTGAAGCGCTGGCAGCACGAGATGGAGGTCAGGCGCGGTCTGCTGGCCGACCGCGCGGTGGCACAGGAACGGCGCCGCATCGCACGGGAGTTGCACGACATCGTGGCCCATCACATCACCACCATGCAGCTGATGGCCGGCGGTGCCAGAGCGAACCTCGGGGGTGACACCGAGGTGGTGCGCGAGGCCCTGGTCACGCTGGAGCGCTCCGGGCGGACGGCGCTGCGCGAGATGCGCCAACTGCTGGACGTGCTCCGGGCCGGCGACGCGCCGGACGAGGCGGACGGGGCGCCGTCCGCGCCGCAGCCCGGTGTCGGGCACCTCGGAGGGCTCGTCGAGGAGTCCCGCAGGGCCGGTCTGCCCACGGAGTTCGCCGTCCTGGGGCAGGAGCGCCCGTTGCCGCCGAGCACCAGCCTGGCGGTGTTCCGGATCGTCCAGGAGTCCCTCACCAACACCCGCAAGCACGCCGGCCGGGCCCGGGCGCGGGTCCAGCTGGCGTACCACCCGGACCGGGTCACGGTCGAGGTGTCCGACAACGGCACCGCCGCGCCGGCCGACACCGTGGTGGGAGCGCTGACGGGGGCGGGCGGTGCGGCCGGACCGAGGGCGGGACGCACCGGGTACGGTCTGATCGGCATGCGCGAACGGGTCGCGCTGCAGGGCGGCAGCTTGGTGGCCGGCGGCGTCGACGGTGGTGGCTTCCGGGTGGTGGCCAGCCTGCCGGTGGCGCCGGCCGACGGAGAGGAACGGCTCGGATGACGGGGACCGAGGAGCGGATCAGGGTGCTGATCGCGGACGACCAGCCGCTGGTGCGGCGGGGCCTGGCCCTGATCCTGGCACCGGACCCGGCGTTCGAGGTGGTGGCCGAGGCGGACGACGGGCAGCGGGCGGTCGAGCTCGCGCACCGGCACCGGCCGCACGTCGTGGTGATGGACATCCGGATGCCGGTCCTCGACGGGGTCCAGGCGACCGAGCGGATCGCGCGGGAGCTGCCCGGGTGCCGGGTCCTGGCGCTGAGCACCTTCGACATGGACGAGTACGTGGTGGCCGCCCTGCGCGCCGGCGCCTCCGGGTTCCTGCCCAAGGACGTCTCCCCGGAGGAGCTCTCGGCGGCCGTGCGCACCGTGCACACCGGGGAGGCGGCGGTGGCGCCGCGCCTGCTCACCCGGTTGATCTCCACGTACGTCACCACGCCCCGCCTGCCGCGGTCGCCGTCGCCGCTACCGGTCTCCGACCTGGGGGAACTGACGCCGCGTGAGGTCGAGGTGTGGCAGCTGCTGGCCACCGGCCTCGACAACGCCGAGATCGCGTCGGCGATGGGCATCAGCGTCTCCACGGTCAAGAACTACATCACCAGCGTCTTCGCCAAGCTGAGTGTCCGCGACCGTGCCCAGGCGGTGATCGCGGCTTACGAGTCGGGCCTGGTGGAGGCCCGGCGCACGAACCAGGCGGGCTGAAGCGCAGCAAGGCGGGCCCCGGCGGTCACGGAGTCGTGGTGTTCCGTGACTGCCGGGGCCCGTGGGGCTGCCGCCGTCGTGGCCGGCCGGACCGCCCCGGGACCGGTGCGCGGCGCGCGTCAGCGGCAGAGGGCCGCGTCCAGCGCGTCCGCCATGTGCTTCACGCCGGCCTCGTCCGGGATGGCCGTGACCGTGATGGCGGCGGCGCGACCGTCGTCGGTGACCCCGTCGCGGGAGCGGTAGCCCGCGGTGGTCCCGCCGTGGCCCCAGAGGAGGCCGCCGCAGGAGAGCGGCTTGCTCTGCAGGCCCAGCCCGTAGCGGACGCCCGGGCCCAGGAGCTCGGCGGGGACGGTGGTGCGCATCTGGGCGAGCTGCGCCGGGGGCAGGAGCCGGCCGCCGAGGAGCGCGGTGAAGAACGCGTTGAGGTCGGTGTTGGTGGAGACGATCGCCCCTGCCGCCCACGCCGCCGAGGAGTCCATCTCGGTGTAGTCGATCGGAGGCGTGTCCGGCGAGCCGCGGTAGTAGCCGTGGGGGTGGGCCTCGTGGAGGGTGGTGTCCCCGGGTGTGGGGAAGTAGGTGTGGCGCAGGCCGATGCGGTCGATGACGCGCTTGGTGATCTCCTCGCCGACGGGCCGTCCGGTGACCTTCTGGATGAGGAGTCCGGCGACGACGTAGTTGGTGTTGCTGTACTCCCAGCTGGTACCCGCGGGGAAGCGGGCCTTCTGGGCGAGGGCCGCGTCGAGGAGGTCGCGGGGCTCGAAGTAGCGGTACTGGATCGTGGTGAAGTCCGGGAGCGCGGGGGTCTCCATGTACTCGGGCAGGCCGCTGGTGTGCTGGAGCAGCTGACGGACGGTGATCTGGCGTCCGTCGATGCCGTCGCCGCGCAGCAGGCCGGGGAGGTAGGTGTCGACGGGGGAGTCCAGGCCCACCTTTCCCTCGGCGACGAGCTGGAGGACGACGACGGCGGTGAAGGGCTTGGTGTTGCTGCCGGCGCGGATCTGGCCGTCGACGGGGACCTTGGCTCCGGTGGCGAGGTCGCCGACTCCGGCGGTGTAGGTGCGGGTGCGGCCGTCGCGGCCCTTGACGGAGGCGAGCGCGGCGGGCAGGCCGTCGTCCTTGACCAGCGCGTTCAGGCTCGACTGGACGCCGTCCGGCCTGCCGCCCGCGAACGCCGCGGTCGGTGCCAGGGCCGTGGCCGCCACGACCCCGGCGGCCAGGCAGGCCACGGCCGCCGCCAACCCGCGCCGGCCGGGGCCACGTCGGTGGGTCCGGTGGTGCTGTACGTGCTCGTTCATGGAGGAACCGTTCATGGAGGAACCGTTCATGGAGGAACTCCTCTGCCGGAGTGGGCAATCGGTGGGATGCGCGGGTTCCGCGCGCGGGTGCGCGCAGAACCCGCCGGTCGTATTGGTGCGGACGCTCAGGCCCGACTGGGGAGGGTCAGCGGCACAGGGCGGAGTCCACCGCCGCCGCCACGTGCTGCTCGGCCGCGTCACCCGGGATCACGGTCACCGCGATGCTGGCGACGCGGCCGTCATCGGTGGCGCCCCCGGCGGTGTAGTAGCCCGGAATCGTCCCGCCGTGGCCCCAGTACAGGCCGCCGCACGACAGCGGCCGGGCCGCCAGGCCCAGCCCGTAGCGGAAACCCGGAGCGACCTCGTCGGCGGGGACGGTGGTGCGCATCTGGTCGAGCTGGGCCGCCGGGAGGAGGCGACCGCCGAGCAGCGCCGCGTAGAAGCGGTTGAGGTCGCCGGTGGTGGAGACGGCGGCGCCCGCCGCCCAGCCCCAGGACGGGTCCAGTTCGGTGTAGTCGCGGAGCGAGCCGTCGGCGTCCCGGTTGTAGCCCTTGGGGTGTGCCTCGTGGATGCTCATGTCCCCCGGCGTGGGGAAGGAGGTGTGGCGCAGGCCGACGCGGTCGATGACGCGCTTGGTGATCTCCTCGCCGAGCGGCCGCCCGGTGACCTTCTGGATGATCAGGCCCGCCATCAGGTAGTTGGTGTTGCTGTACTCCCAGCGTGCGCCCGGGGCGAAGTGGGCCTTCTGGGCGAGGGCCGCGTCGAGGAGTTCACGCGGTTCGTAGTACCGCGTCGGGTCGGTGAGGATCGAGCCCTTGTCCACGTAGTCGGGCAGACCGCTGGTGTGCTGGAGCAGCTGACGGACGGTGATCTGGCGTCCGTCGATGCCGTCGCCGCGCAGCAGGCCGGGGAGGTAGGTGTCGACGGGGGAGTCCAGGCCCACCTTTCCCTCGGCGACGAGCTGGAGGACGACGACGGCGGTGAAGGGCTTGGTGTTGCTGCCGGCGCGGATCTGGCCGTCGACGGGGACCTTGGCTCCGGTGGCGAGGTCGCCGACTCCGGCGGTGTAGGTGCGGGTGCGGCCGTCGCGGCCCTTGACGGAGGCGAGCGCGGCGGGCAGGCCGTCGTCCTTGACCAGCGCGTTCAGGCTCGACTGGACGCCGTCCGGCCTGCCGCCCGCGAACGCCGCGGTCGGTGCCAGCGCCCCGGCCGTCATGACCCCGGCGGCCACGGCGGTCACGACCGCCACCACCCGGTGTCGGCTGCCCCGGCGGGAGAGCGGGAAGCGGCTGTGCATTGCGTGCTCGTACACGAGAGGACCCCTCCGATGATTGGCGCCGGTGGTTCGGCGGCCTCGATCAAGAGGACCATTCGCGGGCGGGGGAGTTCGTCCGCACCCGGGACGAGACCGCGCCCGGGAGCGGGCTCCGGGAGCCGCCCCCGGCCAGGACCGTACTCCTGGGCCACCGGTGCCGGTCGGCCTGCCCGGCCCGGCCCCCTGCGGCGGTGCCCACTCGTGGAAGCCGGGCGCGGATGGCACGATGAACCGGCCGCCACCGGGCCGGGGTTGGGGTCTTCCCGGTGGCAAGCCGAGCGTCCAGGAGATGAGGCCCATGCCCGTTGCGCGGATCACCCCTGGTGACTTCCCCACCAGCCCGCTCGCCCTGCGCTTCGCCGACCCCGCCCGGCAGGTCAAGGCCCGTGCCTTCGCCGGCGAACAGGCCGAGGCCGCCACCGAAGCGGCCGGCATGCTGGCCCGGATGTGGCACGCCGCCTCGGACGGGCCGGCCCGGGTGGCCGCGCTGGCCACCGTCCACGCCCACCTGATCGACTGGCGCTACCGTCTCGCCGTCGCGATGGGCCCGCCTCCCCCCAACGGCTTCCCCTTCGACCCGGAACGCTTCCGCACCCCGATCCGGGAGGGCGACACCAACTACGACCGCCTCGGCGACGTCGGCCGCCTGCGCGAGGGCGCCCGGTGGGACGAGGCCACGCGCACCTACACCGCGGGCCTGGCGACCCCGGCCTGGGAGGCCATGCTGCGCTACGGCCGCCTGGCCGAGCGGCGTTTCGCCACGGAGGGGGTCCGGGGCGACGTCCTCCAGAACCGGGTGCTCCTGCCGGACGGGCGGCGGATCGCCGGCAACCGCCTGCTGCGGGGCGAGGCCGCCCGCCGCATCGACGCCGAACTCGTCGCGCGCTACGCGGCCCGGGGCGTGGACACCTCCCGGCTCGAACGCGTCGGCAGCCCCCTGTACACCGCCACCCCCACCCCCCGGGACGGCGCCGCCCTGCACCGCGCCGCCCTCGACCTCCTGGCCGGCCCCGGACTCACCACCGGGGACTACCTCCTGGCCCGCTACCTGCTCTT
This sequence comes from Kitasatospora sp. NPDC034533, assembly GCF_055575155.1. NCBI lineage: Bacteria > Bacillati > Actinomycetota > Actinomycetes > Kitasatosporales > Streptomycetaceae > Kitasatospora > Kitasatospora sp. NPDC034533. The sequence continues at coordinate 36,786 of NZ_JBVITE010000069.1, read as the reverse complement.
CCAGGCCCCCCGGACCAAGAAGGGCAGCGACGCCGTGACCCGGACGTTCATCGTCGCGGTCGGCGCCGTCGCCCTTCCCGGCCGCGCGCCCGCCCTGCCCGAGGACATCGACCTGCGCTGCTACGTCCTGGGTTGGCCCCCCGGCTGAGCCGCGGTCCACGCGCACCTCGGCCGGCAGCGCTTTCCGTCGACGGCGTCGAGTCGCGCGGCGTCGAGCCGCGCGGCGCGTCGGGGCGCTCCCGGCGAGCGCGCCCCGGCGTCGCACGGGACCGGATCACCGGCAACGCCACCGCTGCCGTGACGCGCGAAGCCCGCGGATCCACGCCGGCTGACCGGCCGTCGCCGGGCCCGACCGAGCGGCGCGGCCGGAGCCACCGGACAGGGGTGGCTCCGGCCGCTGTTCACGCCGCGCCGAGCAGGGCCGCCAGGGCGGCGGCCGTCTCCGGGTGCCGGCCGAGCAGCGCGACGCCCCGCGGCTCCTCCGGCGCCGCCCAGGAGCCCTCGCAGCCCAGCAGGGCCGCGAGCGCGTCGGCCGTCTCCCGGTGGGCCAGAAGCAGGTCGGCTCCCCGTCCGGCGGCGGCCTCGGCCCGGGCGGGCGCGGGGGCGGGCGCCGGCGCGTGCCAGGGCGGGACCCAGGTGTCCAGGTCGGCCAGGCGGCCGGGGAAGATCCGGCCGGCCTCGCGGGTCAGCAGCGGCGCCAGCTCCGTCCCGCTGGTGCGCAGCGTGGCGATCAGGGTGGGCAGCCACGGCAGCAGGACGGGGTCGGGCAGGCGGGCGAAGGCGTTGGAGACGGCCTCCACGACGATGTCGACCAGGCCCGGGACCGGCTCCAGGGCGTGCAGCAGTCCGCTGAGGTAGCGCGGGTAGGCGGGCAGCATCAGCGGGTTGCCGAGCAGCGCGTCGCAGCGCTCGCGCAGTTCCTGCCGGGAGAGCCGGCCGAGGTGCACCTGGGCGCCCCACAGCAGGGCGGCCTTGGCGGGTTCCTCCGGGTGGGACTGGGCGACGGCGAGTTCGAGCTGGGTGCGGTCGCCGCCCAGGGACAGGGCCAGGCCCTCCATGCCGAACAGGAACCCGAGCGTCGCCGCGACCTGGCGCACCGTGGCCGTCTCCTCGGTGAACGCCGTCGGCAGCAGGGTGCAGTAGTGCGCGTACCCGGTCTTGGCGAACCGTTCGATCCACTCCGGCAGTTCCGGCTCGTTGGTGCGGTAGTACGCCAGCAGCTTGCGCGCCCGCCGCAGCACCTCGGGGGCGCCGTCGACGCTGCGCTCGCCGGACAGCACCTCCAGGGCCCGGGTGCCGAGTTCGTCGGCGAGGCGGCGGCTGCCGAGCAGCAGCGTGGCGTCCTCGACGGTCCGCAGGACCACGGCGGTGGTCGCGTCGGCGGCGTTGGCCTCGCGGCGCAGCCGCTGTTCGAGGACCTGCTCCAGGCTGACGCCCTCGTAGCCGAGTTCGATCAGGGCCCGCTGGTGGGTGCCGAGGGCGAGGTCCCAGGACTCCTGCACGGGCTGCTCGCCGAGCTTGCGCTCGCCCATGATCGGGCGGGCGGCGCCGTGCGGGAGCAGGTGGCGCAGCATCCACAGCACGTCCGAGCAGGCCGACAGCCGCGGGTCCGCCCTGATGTCCAGCAGGGCCCGCTTGACGCCCCGGGCCTGGAGGTCGAGGCCGAGCGGGGCGAGGCGGTCGTGCACGTCGCGGGCGAGCGGGGGGAGGGACTCGTAGCCGACCCGGCCGATCCGGTCGCCGCCCATCATGATCTCGACGAGGCGGCGCACGTCGCGCCGGCCGGGGACGCGGTCCTTCTCGATGCAGGTGACGGCCGCGTCCAGGAAGTCGTACGGGGTGGGCTTGGCCCGGTCGCGCATCCCGGCGAGCAGGATGGACGTCTCGTACACGGCGATGGCGTCGGCGGTGGAGGCGAGGTAGCCGTTGCGGCGGGCGGCGCGCACGATCTCGACGGACCAGCCGAGCAGTTCCTCCTGGTCGAGGCGGTCCAGGACGGGCGGGCGCCGCAGGAACCCGGACAGCATGTCGGCGGCGTCCGCTTCCGTCGCCGGGGCGGGGGCCGCGGCCTTCCGCGCCCGGCCGGCCTTGCCGCCGGCCTGGCCCTTGAGCCGGTAGGGCTGCACACGGGTGCGCTTGAGGTTCTTCTCCCACTGGGTGGCGGCGATGGACACCGAGCCGCCCTCCAGGCCGAACTGGGCCTCGATCGCCGCGTGGCTGGAGGGGATCAGGCCGTACTGCCACTCGGTGGCCGTGCGCGCCGGGATGGTGAAGGAGCCGGAGGAGCCGTGGACGCCGAACTCCTCGACGCGGCTGGCGGCGTGGAAGGCCCCGCAGACGTAGACGCTGTCGGCCGGGTCGGCGCCGGTGGCGGCCAGGTGCTCGCGGATGCGGGTCCACATGTACCGCTCGCGGTCCTCGTCGATGCGGACCCGGTCGGCGTCACCGGGTGCCAGGCGGCGGAAGAGGCTGCCGATCAGGAACATGACCTGCCGGTAGGTGGCGTGGTCGGCGTCGCCGAGCGGCAGCTCGACGTACTGGTGCCACCACTCCGACCAGTGCCGCACCTTGCCGTGGCGCAGCAGGTGCCGCTCCAGTTCGGCGAACCGGGGCCGCAGGTCGCCGAGTTCGACGCCGACCGCGTCGCCGTGCAGCGCGGCCTCCGGCTCGGCCGGGGTCGCGTCCGGCTCGGCGGGGGCGTCACCCGGCGCGGCCTCCGCGCGGGGCTGCCACTGGAAGACGTGGTCGCAGGAGCGGTCGACGAGGACCAGTTCGACGCCCGGGGTCTCCAGCGCGTACGCGATGGCCTGGTACTCGGCGGAGGCCTCGGTGATCGGCGCGACGACGGACAGCGGCGCCCAGTCGGCGGGGAAGCCGTCGATGCGGGTGGCGAACGCCTGGACGGCGACCGGCAGCCGGCAGTTGCGCAGTTCGGTGAGCAGCGGGGCCAGGTCCTCGCAGAGCTCCAGGAACACCGTCTTCGGCTGCTTGGCGCGCAGCCGGCGGGCCATGGCGGTGGCGGAGGCGGGGGAGTGGTGGCAGACCGGGAAGATCTCCAGCGGTTCGCGCAGCGCGCGGTCGACGTCGTCGACGAGGCCGTGGAGGATGCCGTCCAGCGCGCCGGGTCCGTCGGCGAACGCGGCCGCCGCGTCGTGGAGCTGGGCGCGCAGCGCGTCGAAGGTCCCCTGCTCGGCGGGCACCGGGGTGGTCACGTCGTTCACGCGAGCGCCTTGAGGGCGTTGAGGCCTGCCTGGTGGAACTCCGGCCACTCGCCGCCCTCCTGCTGGCCGCGCGGGCCGACGACGCCGGTGAAGTACTTGGTGAGGATGGCGGAGTCCTCGGGGGCGCGGCGGGCGAGCGAACCGACCAGTGAGGAGCCGAGGGAGCGGGCGGTCAGCGTCCGCTCGCCGAAGAAGTCGCTGTGCAGGACGGCGTCCTCCAGCACGCCGATCTGCTCGGCGGTGGACAGCGCGGACCCCAGCTTCTCGTCCTCGCCGGCGGCCTGCTGGGCGGCGTCGCGCAGGTCGCCGAAGCTGCGCAGCAGCACGTCCAGCAGGGTGGGCGGCACGTCCAGGTCGAGCTGGTGGCGGCGCAGCAGTTCCGCGGTGCGGAAGCGGACGATCTCCGCCTCGCTGGCCTTGTTGGTCACCACGGGGATGCGCACGAAGTTGAAGCGCCGCTGGAGCGCGGAGGACAGGTCGTTGACGCCGCGGTCGCGGCTGTTGGCGGTGGCGATGACCGCGAAGCCAGGCTTGGCGAACACGGTGCCCTCGGGGCCCTTGAGCTCGGGCACCGACACGTACTTCTCGGACAGGATGGAGATCAGCGCGTCCTGGACGTCGCTGGTGGAGCGGGTGAGCTCCTCGAACCGGCCGATGGTGCCGGTCTCCATCGCGGTCATGATCGGGGAGGGGATCAGCGACTCCCGGGACTGGCCCTTGGCGATCACCTGGGCGACGTTCCAGGAGTACTTGATGTGGTCCTCGGTGGTGCCGGCGGTGCCCTGCACGACCTGGGTGGAGTTGCGGCACACGGCGGCGGCCAGCAGCTCGGCCAGCCAGCTCTTGCCGGTGCCGGGGTCGCCGATCAGCAGCAGGCCGCGGTCGGAGGCCAGGGTGACGACGGCGCGCTCGACGATGCCGCGTTCGCCGAACCACTTCTGCTCGATGTCGCGGTCCAGGCCGTCGGAGCGCTCGGAGCCGAGGACGAACGTGCGGATCATCTTGGGGGACAGCCGCCAGGTGGACGGCTTGGGGCCGGTGTCGACGGATTCGAGGTAGTCGAGCTCGTCGGCGTACTTGATCTCGGCGGGGGCGCGGAGCAGGTCGGACATGTGGTCGCCTTTCTGGGCGTGCGTGCGGGCGGGCCTGCGTGGGTGCAGGCGGGTTCGGATACGGGGTGCGGGACGCCGGGCGCCCGCCGTCAGGTGAGGAAGGTCTTCAGCTCGTGGACGAGCTTGCGGATGTGGCCGGAGATCACCGGGGTGCCCTGGTCCTTGAAGCGCTCGCGGAACCACGGGTTCACGCTGCCGCGGCCCGAGCTGGTCACCGACCCGACCGGGATGAACTTCGCCCCGGAGCGGTGCACGGCGGCCATCTGGGCGAACAGCTCCTCGCCGCGCCACTCGTAGAAGTCGGAGATCCACACCACGACGGTGTTGCGCGGTTCGGCGATCCTGGGCTGGGCGAGGGCCATGGCGACGGTGCCGTCGGTGCCGCCGCCGAGGTCGGTGCGCAGCAGCGCCTCGAACGGGTCGTGCGCCCACGGGGTGAGGTCGACGGCGCGGGTGTCGTAGGCGATCAGGTGGACGTCGACCTTGGGCAGTCCGGCGAAGATCGAGGCGAGGATGGTGCAGTTGACCATTGAGTCGACCATCGATCCGGACTGGTCCACGACGACGATCAGCCGTTGCGGCGTGGTCTTGCGGGCGGTCTGCCGGTAGTAGAGGCGGTCGACGTAGAGGCGCTCGTCCTCCGGGCTCCAGTTGACGAGGTTCTTCTCGATCGTGCGCTTGAGGTCGAGGTTGCGGAACACGCGCTTGGGCGGCACCGAGCGGTCCAGCTCTCCGACGCTCGCCTTCTCCACCTCGGTGCGCAGCACCTCGGCGACCTCGTCGACGTAGCGCCGGATCAGCGCCTTGGCGTTGGCGAGCGCGGTGCCGTCGAGGTTGTCCTTGTCGCGCAGCAGCTGCTCGATCAGCGACATGCTCGGGGTAAGCCGGGAGGCGAGCGCGTTGTCGGCGAGGACCTCGCGCAGGTGCATGCGCTTGACCAGGTCCGCTTCGAGCCCGGCGAGTTCGGGGCCGATCTGCGGGATGAGCGTGGAGAGGTCCGGGCTCCCGGTGCCTCCGCCGGTGCCGGTCCCGGCAGCGGTGCCGGCGCCTCCTCCTCCGGTGCGCAGCCCGCCCGGCTTGCAGCCCAGGGCGCGCTCCAGCCAGGAGGCGTCGGACTGCCAGGCGGCGAGCTGTCCGGCCGTCACCGTGCCGGAGCCGGTGGCGAAGGTGTTGAGGAGGACCTTGGAGACCAGCGCGGCGCGGCGCACCTCGGCCGCGCGGTCGCGGCCGGTGGCGTCGGGGTGCGGGACCATCAGGCCGTCGAACTCGGCGGCCAGCGCGGGGTGGCGCTGGACGACGGAGTCGAGGGAGACGCGGGGGTCCAGCAGGGTCGCGGGCAGGCCGATGTCCTCGGTGACGGCCAGGGCGGCCGACTCCAGGGCGGGCTGCTCGGCGGGGTCGAAGAGGCGGGCCAGCAGCCGCCAGTACAGGAGTTGGCGGCGGTTCTCGTCGCGGGAGGCGTTCGCGGTCTCGGGGCCGCCGGGGGTCGCGGGTATCGGGTCGTTCACTTGCGCAGCAGCTTTCCGGCGCGCTCGCTCAGCACGGCCACGGTGGTGGCGGCGGCGCTCTCCGCCTTGGCGCCCGCCTTGTCGGTGGTGCCGCCGGCCCACGCTCCGGCGTGCACGGCGACGGTCTGGCGCTTGACGGTGGTCTCCACGGCGAGGGGCTGGAGCACGAAGGCCCCGGCGTCCCACCGGAGCAGGCCGATGCACGCGGTGGAGGCGGCGACGGCCTTCGGCGTGAGCGGCCCGGCCTCCGGGAGGCGGCCGGTGTCGACGGCGACCTCGTGCCCGGCCAGGGCGAAGACGGGTGCGCCGTCGGCCTCCCGGGCGGTGTAGCCCTCCAGGAAGACGGGCTCGGCGAGCCGTACCGGGTGGCGCTCCAGCGGTGCGGGCGGCGCCGCCACGGCGGTGGGCAGGACGACGCGGGCGGTCGCGAACGGGTCGGCGCTGACGCCCGGCCGGGCGAGGTCGTCGCGCCACAGCAGGTCGCCCTCGGCGGTGAGCGGCATGTCCGTCACCTCCATCGCGAGGCCGTCGCCGAGCGCGGCGAGCAGGGACAGGCACGGGCGCAGCAGCTGCCAGATCCCGGCGCCGAGGACGCTGTCCGGCTTGGTGGCCGACACCGACGCCCGGACCAGGCGCGGCGCCGATCCGTCGGACGGCTCCAGGACGGCGTGGACCTGCGCCTGCGCGGCGGTGGCGTGTTCGTGCAGGTCGACGCCGAGCGGCAGCAGCCGGCCGGTGACGTGCTCCACGGCGGGCGCGCCGACGGCGCCGGGCGCCGTCAGCAGCACGGCCCGTGACCACAGGTCCGCCCAGCGCCGGGCGGGGACGCGCTCCAGGTTCGCCCCCGGGCAGGAGGCCGCCAGCTCGCCGGCGAACCCGTCGAGGAGCAGGGCGAGCCGGCGCAGCGCGGGGTCCGGGAGCATCGCGGAGACGATCGGGGCGGAGGCGGACACGAGGTCGTGGTCGAGGCCGTGCCAGCCGGCGCGGGCCAGGTCGGCCAGCCAGGAGCGGGCCGCGGCGAGCAGGTTCGGTGCGCACCGCTCGCCCGGCGCGGTGGCCGGCGACGGGGCGGTGCTCCGGCCGGTGGCCTCGTCGACGGCGCCGCGCAGCGCGTCGTGGGCCGCCCCGAGCAGCGCGGTGCGGGCAGCGGCCAGGGCGAGCAGGTGGTCCTCGTCCGCGGTGCCGGCGCGGGCCTTGTCCACGGCCTCGGTGACGAGGGCGGACAGCGGGGAGGCCGCGAGGGCCGCCGCGAGGTCGCCGAGCGCCTCCGCCTGGGCGGGCTGGGGGCGCAGCAGGCCGTCCGTCAGCACCCGGTCGAAGGCGTCGACGACGGCGAGGGCCTCGTCGAGGCCGCCGATCGGGGAGGAGAGGAGGTCGACGCGCATCACGCCACCGCCCGCGTCGTCGGGAACCAGTGCAGCTCCGGGACGGGCGTGGTGACCGGTTCGAACTCCAGGTACCGGAGGTGGTTCAGGAAGCGGGCGAACACCGCCGGGGCCGGGGAGGTCTCGGCCTTGACCGGGTGGGCGGCGGCCATGGCGCGGGTGAGGTCCGCGGCGCCGGGGGCCTCGGCGGCCTCCTCGGTGCCGGCGTCGATCCGCAGGTAGCGGGCGACGCGCTCGCCGCCGAACTGGAGCACCGCGTCGTCCACCAGGGTGACCAGGTGCTTGCAGAAGCCGCCGCGCAGGCCGCCGCAGGGCCGGTTGTTGTTGGTGCTGCACGAGAACTCGTGGCTGCCGGCGGCGATGGCGGACACGTAGACCCGGCTGATGTCCGAACCGCTGGACACCACGCCCTGAAGGCGTCCGTCGGCCAGCTCCACGAACGGGACCTTGGCGAGCTTGCGGGGGCGCGCGGGCGGGACCACCCGGGCCGTACTCGAATGCTCCCAGGCAGGCGAAAGCACACCGTCTCCTCAGGATTGGGGATGAACGCCGCTCGGCGGCGCTTCTGGTGAGGAACATAGCGGTGGTCACTGACAGCCCGCCGGTTCGGTCCGGGGGCGGCCCCGGGTCTCGCGGGCCTGGTCATGCCGCGTGCAGGCCGAGTTCCACCGCCGCGAGGACGGTGTTCGCCTGATGGGCCGCCTGGTGTGCCACCGGGATCCAGGTGGGGCGGAAGCGCCGCTCGTACGCGTCCGTCCACTCCCTCAGCAGGGCGTCGAGTCGCCCGGCCGCCGGCGCGGTGCGCCCGTCGGCCGGGCCGAGGGCGCGGCGCAGCAGGGCGGCGGTGCGCACCGGTAGGCGGTGGGACCACAGGTCGATGCCGTCGAGGCGGGCCTGTGTCAGAAGGCCGGGCCGCAGGAGGCGTTCTCCGCCGGCGCTCGGGTCCCACTGGTCGGAGAGTTCGCGTAGGGCGGTCAGCGGGGTGCGGGCGGCGCGCAGCAGGGGCGAGTCGGGGAGGTGGGGGCCGGCGGCGTCGAGGAGTTCGGTGATCAGGTGGCCGTGGTGGCGCAGCCGGTCGGCGCAGGCGCTCAGGTGGGCGCGGGCGTCGGGGGCCGGGCGGGCCGGGTCGGGGTGGGCGGCCCAGAGGGGGACTTCGACGATGAGGGTGTCGCCGCCGTGGCGCCGGGGGGCGAACCAGGGGGTGGCCAGGACGCCCGGGCCGGTGGAGTCGGGCGCGGTGGAGCCGGGCGCGGTGGAATCCGTCGCGGTGGAGCCCCGCTCGCCGGCCGCCGGGCCGCCGGGGGCGGTGAGCATGCCGGTGGTGCTCTCCTGGCGGTCGATGTCGTCGGGGTCCATGACGAACACGCCGGGTCCGGGCTCGCGCAGCCGGAACGTGTCGAAGGAACCGGAGTCGACGGGGATGCCGAGGGCGGCGGCGGACTCGGCGAAGGGCGCGGCGAGGCCGGGCAGGTCGCGGGTGGTCTGGACGAAGGTGCCGCCGACGTCGGTGGAGTGGAGGGAGAACTGGAGGCGGGGCCGGAGTTCGTCGATCAGGTCGAGGACGGCGCGGCTCTCGGGCAGGTCGACGCCGACCGCCGGGGCCCATTCGGGCTGCTCCTCGGCGGCGGGGCGGAAGAACGTCGCGAAGTACTCGGGCAGGGTGCGGGCGTGCCGGCTGTCCTCGGCGAGGTGCGCGCCGTCGGGGTCGAGGCAGAGCAGGAAGTTCCAGGTGACGGCGGAGCGGGTGGCCGGCCGGGCCAGGACGCGGTGGGCCAGTTCGACGATGCTCGCGCGGGCGGAGAACTCGTCGGCGTGGGCGCCGGCGACGACCAGCACGTGGTCGTCGCCGCGGCCCACGGTCAGCAGCGGCAGGGGGCGCCCGGCGCGGGAGGTGCCGAGCGTGCGCACGGAGCAGCGGTCCGGGTGCCGGGCGGCCAAGTGGTGTGCGCTGTCGGCGAGTTCGTCCAGGCCTGGGTAGCGGCCGTCGAGGACGGCCTTGCCCGCGGTGGTCGAAGCGTCGGTGAACACGGTGGCCTCCCAGGGGCGTACGGCGGTCCTGGGGTACCGCCTACCTCCTGGGCGCGGCCGTCAACCTCGCCCCGCCTGCCTCGCCGTCCCCTGCCCGAGGCCCCCGCCGGTCGGCCGTCCGCCGGGGGGCTACCGAGCGGTGAGGCGGTGGCTGAGGAAGTCCAGGTAGGGGGAGCCGTAGGCGTCCGCGAGGTCGTCGAGGTCGATCATCGGCGGGATGTCGATGACGGGCTGGCGCTCGACGAGGAAGGCCACCGTCTCGTGGATGATCCTGGTGTCGTCGACGTGGGCGTCGGCGATCTGCGGCAGGCCAAGGATGCCGTCGGTGACCCTGATCCTGGTCTCGGCCTCGGCGGCCCCCTCGCGGACCCGGACCAGGTGTTCGTGGTCGCCCAAGGGCTCGACCTGGATCTCGACTCCCATGGCAGTCTCCGCCTTCCGTTCCATGTGGTCCGGGCCGTCAGGCCGCGGCTGTGTGGATGCTAACGCCCGGTGGGCGCGGCGAGGGCATCAGCTGCTCGCCCGCCCGACCGGCGCGTCGGCGGCTGCGGCTGCGGCTGCCGCTGCGGCTGCGGGGCGGACGGGGAGGCCCGGTGCGGTGGCTCGGGTGGAACGGTGGGCAGGGGTCTCAGGGCATGGCGACGGGCAGGAAACGGCTGCGGCCGGCCGCGCCGAGCCAGATCGCGGAGGGCTTGGGGGTGCGGACGAAGGTCTCCCGGTCGACGGCGATCAGGCCGAAGGTGGGGGCGAAGCTGCCCCACTCGTAGTTGTCCAGGGCGCTCCAGTGGAAGTAGCCGCGCACGTCGACGCCGTCGGCCATCGCGGCGGCCATGCCCTCCAGCGCGCCCGCCGTGTAGGCGACGCGGCGGGTGTCGTCGGCGGTGGCGATGCCGTTCTCGGTGACGATCAGCGGCACGCCGGGCGCGGTGGCGGCGGTGTGCCGCAGCGCGTCGCCGAGCGCGCCGGGGTAGAACTCCCAGCCCATGAGGGTGCGTTCGGCGTCCGTGGGCACCGGAAGCGGTCCGTCGGGGCCGATCAGGGTACGGGTGTAGGCCTGCACGCCGAGCCAGTCGTCGCTGCGGGCGGCCTCCAGGAAGACGTCCTCCAGCGGACGGAGGTAGGCCTCGCGGGCGGCCTCGCCGCCGGGCAGCGCGTGGCTCACCTGGCTGGCCACCGACCAGCCGGTCCGCACGTGCGGGGCCCGGGACTTGACCGCCTCGACGGCCAGCCGGTGGGCCCGGATCAGGGCCTCGGTGGCCCGTTCGTCCGGCGCCGGGAGGCCGGCGGTCGGGAGGGAGAGCCCGGCCGCGTCGGCCTTGCCGAGCATCAGGTCGAACAGCGGGACCTTGAGGGCGACCATGTTGGGCTCGTTGACGGTGCAGACGTGGTCGACGCCCTCGGCGTAGACCGGCGCCGCGGCCTCGGCGTAGCGGGCGAAGAGTTCGCCGGAGTCGGCGGCGAGCCAGCCGCCGCGCCCGGCGAACCAGCGGGGCGAGGTGAAGTGGTGCAGGGTCACCATCGGCCGCAGGCCTCGCTCGTGGGCGCCCTCCACCATGCGGCGGTAGTGGGCGATGGCCGCCTGGGAGAACTGCCCGGGGGCGGGCTCGATCCGGGCCCACTCGATGCTGAACCGGTAGTCGGTGAAGCCGAGTCCGGCGAGCAGGTCCATGTCCTCGCGCCAGCGGTGGTAGCTGTCGCAGGCGTCACCGCTGGGCTCCTTGATGAGGCCGCGGAGGCCACCGGAGGTGCTCTGCTCCATCAGCCACCAGTCGCTGTTGGTGTTCCCGCCCTCGGTCTGGTGGGCGGCGGTGGAGGCTCCCCAGAGGAAGTCCTCGGGCAGGGTGGTGCGGTGGGCGGAGGGCACGGTTTCTCCTTGCGCGGTCGTGCGGGTCATGTGGGTCATGCGGGTCGTGCGGGTCGTGCGGGGCGGTTCCGGGGGTGACGGGCCGGGCCTCACCATAAGCGCGAAAACATGACAGGACAACGGTTTCGCTGATGAAAACTTGATGGCGAAAGGTATTCGGACCCCGGGCCGCGCCGTCCGTCCCGGTCGCCCTCCTCGACCCCGGCCGGAACTGACGGACCGTCGAACAAATCGCGGCGCCGCTGGTAGAAAGGAAGTCGCCGGCAGGGTCGACACAGGGGGTGGAGCCGGGGAGTGACGGCATCAGAACCCGGCCACGGGCCCACCGGCATCCGCAACGTCGTCACCGACAGCACGGTCCACTACCTGGTGCAGGTTGGCGTGCTCAACGGCGAGCTGCACCTCACCGTGCCGCCCCGCGCCGAGCCGCCGCCGACACCGCTCGGCCTCGCCGAGGAGCGGCTCGCCCGCAGCCTGCTGTACCAGTGGCGGGCCGAGGCCGACGCCTGGGACATGGCCGACCCCGAACCGCTGGCCGTCCGCTGGGTGCACAGCCGTACCGCGCTCGGGCCGGGGACGGAGCTCGGCGGGCGCGGTGACCGGGTCGGCACGATGGCGGGGGCCCTGCTCGGACTCGACCGCCGCCGCCTGCTGATCCTCGGCGGGGCCGGCGCGGGCAAGACGACCCTCGCCGTGCTGCTCACCCTGGAACTGCTCGCCCGCCGGCTCACCCGCGGCGAGGACGTCCCGGTGCCCGTCATGCTCTCGCTGGAGTCCTGGGACGCCGAGCGGGTCAACTTCCACGACTGGCTGATCGGCCGGATCACCGAGGACCACCCCGGTCTGCCCCGGGTGGACGGGCTCCACCCCGCCCGCCGGCTGGTGAGCGAACGCCGACTGCTGCCCGTCCTGGACAGCCTCGACGAGCTGCCCGAACACCGGCGGATCGCCGTGCTCGGCGCCCTCGGGCGCCAGCTGGGCCAGGAGGGCGGGGTGGTGCTGATCTGCCGGACCGAGCCCTACCGCGAGCTGGTGGCGACCCAGCGGGACGTGCTGCGGGTGGACTCGGCGATCGAGGCACTGCCGCTCGACCCGGCCGACGTCGCGTCCTACCTGCACCGCGCCCGGCAGCCCTCGCGCGCCGCGCAGTGGGCGCCGCTGCTCCACGAACTACGCTCGGCGCCCGACGGCCCGGTGAGCCGGGCGCTGTCGACGCCGCTGATGGTGTGGCTGCTGCGGCGCGGCTACGAGTGGGCGCCGGCGGACCCGGGCGAGCTGGTGGATCGCGGGCGCTTCGCGACGGCCTGGCAGGTGGAACAGCACCTGCTCGACCGGATCGTGCCCGCGTCCTTCCCGCCGCTGCCGCCGGCGCCCGACCGGCTGCATCCGCCCCGGCGGTGGGAACCGGACCGGGCGCGGGCCTGGCTCTCCTTCCTCGCCCGGCTGATGAACCGCCAGCAGACCGCCGAACTGGCCTGGTGGCGGCTGTTCGGCGCACCGCTGCCGCGGGTGCTGGCGGCGCCCGCGCTGATCGCGGTGGGGATCGCCCTGTCGGTGGTGTTCGACCTGCTGCTGCGGTCCGTGGGCCCCCGCCACCCCGTCGGCCTCGGCGTCGGCGTCGGCCTCGGCGTGGCCCTCGCGGGGGCGGTCCGGACGGCCGGGCAGGCGTGGTTCGGGGACGAGGCCTCGACGCCCCGGCGGCGGGCCGATCCGCTGCGCTTCGCCAGGGCCCTCCGCTCGGCCGGCCGCAACGGGAGACTGGGCCGGGCCTGGCGGCTCACGGTGGTGATCGGCGGGCCGCCGGTGATCCTCGCCCTGGGCCTGTGCCAGCTCCTGGCACCGGCGACGGGGGGAATCGCGCTGGTGGGGGCCGTGCTGCTGGCCGCCTACCTGATGATCGTGCTGGCGGCCCCCTCGGACACCGTGGACGCGGCGACCCCCGACGCGCTGCTGCGCTCGGAGCGGACCTCGGTCCTGGTGACGACGGCCGTCCTCGCGCCGCTGCTCGCCCTCGGGGTCGGACTGATGGACTGGTCGCGGGCCCGGACCTACCAGTACGCCCAGGTGGACTGGACCTACGCGCTGGCGACCTGGTGCGGGGCCGGCGCGACGTTCCTGCTGCTCAGCCCGTGGAGCCGGTGGCTGCTGGCGCGGTGCTCGCTGGCACTGGCGGGCCGGCTGCCCTGGCCGCTGATGACCTTCCTGCGGGACGCCCACCGGGCCGGCCTGCTCCAGCGGACCGCCGGGACGTACCGCTTCCGCAACCTGCGGCTCCAGCAGCACCTGGCCGCCAGGCCCGGGCCGGGAGGCCACACCGGTCCCGGGGGCCCGGGGATCCCCGCTCCCCGGGTGGCGCCTGGCGGGGCGACGCCGGACGGGGCGGCGTCGGGCGAGGTGCCGCCGGGCGGGATGGCGTCGGGCGGGATGGCGTCGGGCGGGGCGACGATGGCCGCGACCGACCCGCTCGGCCTGACGTCCCTGCCGCCGGCCTCGACCTGGCGGGGCGTCACCGTGCGGCGCGAGCCGGGATCGTACCTGCTCAGCGGCCGGATCCGCACGGTCATGCTCGCGCACTGGGGCCCGATCGGTGCCCTGCTGGGCCTCCACCTGGTGCGGACCACGGTGACCGGCACCTGGGACCGGTTGGTGTCCTGGAGCCCGATAGCCGCGCTGCCCGCCCTCGGCGTGCTGGTGATGCTGATCAGCCTCCTGCCCCGGCGGCGGATCGAACTGCACGTCACCGACACGTTCATCGCCGCCCGGCGGGGCAGGCACCGGTGCCGCTACGAGTGGCGCGACGTGGACGAGGTGGCCGTCCGCCGGGTGTACGTCCGCGGCCGTGACGTCCGCACCCACGGTCTCCACGTCCGGCTGCGGCCGGGCGCGCCCGTTCCCCCGGAGCGCTACCGGGGGACGGACGGGTGGTACCTGGTGCAGTCCATGGGCATCGGCCGGGCACTGCCGCCGGACCTCGCGCAGGCGCTGGCCGAGCTCGCCGGCGGCCGCTGGCGGCCGTAGCGCGGGCCGGGGTCCTCACCCCGGCCCGCGTTGGCAGCACCGCCTCCGATCGGGCGGTACCGGCTACTTGACGGCGCGCAGCGCGTTGACGACGCCGTGGCCGTAGAAGCCGTTGACGCGCTTGCCGCCCGCGCAGATGGCGTCCGCGGTGCCGGCGCCGGTCCCGTCGGTCCCGGCGGTCCCGCCGTTCCCTGCGGCCGGGGCGGTCGGGCATCCCGGGTTGTCCGCCTGGGCCTTGAGCATGGCCTGCAACTGCTCCGGCGTCGCGTTCGGATGGGCGGACTTCAGCAGCGCGGCCACGCCCGAGACGTGGGGAGTGGCCATGGAGGTGCCCTGCTCGTAGCCGTACCGGTTGTTCGGCAGCGTCGACAGGACGCCGCCCGAGCCGGACGGGGTGTCCGAGGCCTGGTACTGGTCCCCGCCCGGCGCGGCGACGTCGATCACGCCGAGGCCGTAGTTGGAGTAGTACGCCTTCGTGCCCTTGGCGCCGGTCGCGCCGACCGTGACGACGCCCGGCAGCTGCGCGGGCAGGTCCCAGCACTTGTGCGGGTCGACCGTGCGGCTCGCCGGGGTGGAGTCGTTGGGGCTGCCGCCGTCGGTGAAGCCGTCGGAGGCCAGGTCGTGGTTGGCGTTGCCGGCCCCGGCGACGTTGAGGGTGCCCTTGCGCCGGGCGTAGAGCTGGGCGCGGTCGACCGCGTCGATGATGGCCTTCTGGTCGGGGTCGTCCAGGCAGTTGTACTGCCACGGGTCCACGTAGTAGCTGTTGTTGGTGATCTGCACGCCGTGGTCGGCGGCGAACACGAAGGCGCAGACGACGCTCTCGGCGTAGATCAGCTGGCGCGGGGTGGGCTGGGAGACCGTGATGCCGGAGACCTTCACCCCGGGCGCCACGCCCGCGACGCCGATGCCGTTGCGGGCCGCGGCTATCGTGCCCGCCACGTGGGTGCCGTGGAAGTAGTCCGGGTCCACCGGCCGCCAGGCGCCGTACGTGGTGTCGGCCTTGCCGCTGGCGCAGCTCGCGGACTGCGAGGGGGAGAAGTTCGGGGCGAGGTCCGGGTGGGTGTCGTCGACGCCTGTGTCGATCACGGCGACCGTGACGTCCGCGCTGCCCGGGTTGATCCTCGCGGCCTGGTCCGCGCCGATCGCCCGCAGGGCCCACTGCTCGGCTTCGAGGGGCTCGGCGCCGCCGCCGGACGCCTTCGCGATGCTCGCGGCCTCGGCCTCGGAGAGGCGCCGCACCGAGCCCGCGTCGACCGCCCCCGCCGGGCTCAGCGGCGCGGTCCGGGTGGCACCCGCCGACTGCACCCCGGGCACCGCGCGCATGCGCTCGGCGAAGTCGGGGGTCGCCGAGTGGGCGACGATGACGCCGATCCCGTCGTAGGTGACGACGATGGTGCCGCCGGCCGCGGCGACGGCCCGTTGCACCGCTGCGATCGTGTGACGGTCGGTCCTGGTGTTGACGACGTACGCCAGGGAGTTCGCGCCCTCGGCCTGCGCGGCGGACCGCGCCCGGGGCGCCGCCGAGGCCGGCGCGGGCAGGGCTCCGAGCGAGGCGGTCAGCGACAGCACGATCGGTGCGGCCAGGCCGAGCCGGAGTAAGGAACCTATTCGAGCCATGTGCTCTCCACATCATCCGGGTGCGGGACCCGGCCGGGAACGGAGTGCCGGCCGGGCTGGTACGGGACGGGTGGTGCAGGAGTGAAGCTAACCCGCCGTCTCGCCGACCAGCAATGACCTTGCACGGACTCCCGGCGGCCCGGATCGGCCGGGGCGGGGACCCGTCGTCGACGCCGGGGCCCGGCCCGCTCGGCATCGGTACGGACCCTCCAACCACGCCGCTGGGACAGCGACTTCGGTGCCGGTCAGGCCGCCGAACAGAAGACGCTGGTGTCGTGTCGGCCGGTGCGCCCGGCATCGGCGCTGGCTATTCGGACAGCGGCCACAAGGCGGTGACGTAGAACGGAGATCGAGGAGATCGAAGGTTCGATCGCGGGAGCCGTGCCGGTATTCTTCCGATATCCCACCGAGAATGCGGGCTCATCAGCCGTGCTTCGTGAATACGCCGGCCGTGACCGCCCCAGACCGCCTGGCACGGCGTCAGGAGCTTGCGTTATTGTATGCCCGTTAAGTGGCGACGCGCTGATCTCGATTCCCGATGGCCGGCCACATCATGCCAAGCGATCCACGGAAAGACGAAATTCGACCATTGGCGCGGCGGCGAGGCCGGTGAAGGAGCAGACCGCACACCAACGGGCCTGCGAACATAGCGGGTTGTCGCCGCGGCCCCGTTTGATGGCGGGGCCGGGGCCGGGGGGCCGCATCGAACCTGACGCTGCTGCTCGCCCGCACGTGGCCGCCTCATCCGCTTTTCCTCGTCGTCGCATCCGCCAGTTGTGAAAGAGATTCCAGTGCCCCGTCGCAGCCGCCCCACCGCCATCGTGCTGGCCGCACTGCCGCTGCTCCTCGCCGGATGCTCCAGCGCGGCGCCGAGGGCCGGGGACGGCGTGCCGGCCGGATCGGCCGGCACGCCGTCGGCAAGTACACCGTTCGAATCCGCGTCCGCAGCTCCCTCCGGCGTACCGGTGCTCCAGTCGGCCAACGACAAGCCACTGCCGCTCGACCCCTATCTCCTGAACGCGGATCAACTGGCGACGCTCAGCAGCGCGCAGGACAGGCTGCTGTCACGCTGCCTGGCGCGCTTCGGTTTCAGTGACAACCACACACCCGTTCCCATGCGGCGAGACAGCGACGCCCCGAAGACCCGCGTCGACGGCCACTACGGGCGTCAGAGCGCGGAGTTGATGGCGAAGTGGGGCTACCACCCCGAAGGCGGGGCCCGCCCCAGCCCGGTCGCCCCGACTGAGCGGACGCAGGCGCCGTCCGCGGAGCAGCGGATCGTGCTGACGGGATCATCGGATGCCGGTCAGATGTACGGACGGGGCGGTCAGTCGATCGGCGGCCAGACGGTGCCCGATCACGGCTGCTTCGGTGAGGTGGCTCAGCAGCTCACGGGGGCCGTCGATGGCCAGCTGGGCGATGCCAAGGTCGCCCAGGACCTGAAGTTCGAGACGCTGAAGAATTCCCGGGACGATGCACGCACCCGTGCGACCTTCGCCAAGTGGTCGTCCTGCATGAAGGCCGACGGCTACGACTATCCCGATCCGCTGGCGGCGTCGGGCGATCCGGAATGGTCCAGGACCCCCATGCCGACGCAGCCGGAACTGCAGGTGGCCACCGCGGATTCGGCCTGCCGGAGCCAGGCCAATGTGGTGGGCGTCTGGTACACGGTGGACTTCGGCTACGAGGAGCAGGCGATTAAGGACAATGCCGCTGCCATGGCGGAAGCCAGGAAGAGCATCGAGGCCCAGCTCGCGGCGGCGACGAAGGCGCTGGCCGACTGACGGGCACCGGCCCGGCCGTCGTCGCGATGGCACCGTGACCGGATCGTCGTGCGCCCCCGTCCCCGCAGGTCAGCGGCTGGCCTGATGGCAGGATGAGCAATATGATGATCAATCAGATGAACGCCACACTTATTGTCTTTAGCGTCATATCAGGGAAGGATTTTCGATGCGTTTCAAGAAGGCCATAGCCGCAGTTGCCATGGCGGGCGGCGTCCTGGCCGGTGGGCTGGCCACCGCCGCACCTGCGACGGCTGCCTCTTGCCCCAATGCGCCGGGCGGGATCTGCCTGTACTACAACTCCGCGGCGAACGGCCACGGAGCCTCGGTGGAGGTCGAGATCAATGACTGGTCCTACCAGCCGTACACCTTCGCCTGTGACAGCCTGACCGGGAACTGCAACGGTGCGGGGCAGACCGCCTACAACAAGGCGGCTTCGGTGAAGAACTTCAGCGCCCACGCCTACGTGGTGTATTACAACAGCGGCTGGGACTGCAGCTACGCCTGCCAGACGATTCCCAGGGGGACCTTCCCCGACCTGAACCCGACCATGAAGAACAACAACGCTTCGGGGCAGTGGGTCTTCTAGCCGATACTGCCGGCCTCGCCGACCCCTCCGGCGTGTGACCGCCGCGCAGAACGCCCTCCTCCGGGTCGGACAGGCCGATGGTGACGTCCACCTGGACGTCACCATCGACGGTTTCCACCTGCTGCTCGACAGCGCCCCGCCGAACGCGGCCCCGAGTCACGGCCCCGCCGGCCCGCCTGCCTGCTGCCCGGCCTCACCACCCGGCGCCGTCCGGAAGCCACGCCATGGCGCCGCACGGTACCCCTCGCCGCGGTCGGACGGTCGGCACCGCACGGACGTAGGCGGGCTCGACTCTGCGGCAGGCGCCTCAGAACGGCGGCAGGCGGCGGACGAACACGTCCTGGTTGTCGTTGGTGTCCCCGGGGACGAGCGTGCCGTCCTTGGAGACGAACAGGACCGTGCCGCCGGTGGCGTCCACGGCGGGGGCGGAGGAGGCGCCGGGGGTCTGCGAGCCGTCCGGGGCCACGCTCACCCGTTCCGTGCGGCCGGTCCACAGGTCGTGGCGGAAGATGTCGGCGACGCCGTTGGTGTCCCCGGGCACCAGGTTCTCGGCGTCGGAGGCGAAGACGACCCACCGGCCGTCGAGGCCCATGGCGCCGTTGCGCGAGGAGCGCGTGGTCGTGGTGCCGGGCAGCGGGGTGCTGACCTTCGTCACGGTGCCCCGGCGCAGGTCCCGGACGTACAGCTCCAGGTGGGAGTCGCGGCCGCCCGGCGGGCCGCCGGGCTCGTCGAGGGTGAAGACGGCGTGGCGCCCGTCGGCGCTGAGCGTCCCGCCGAAGTCGCCCAGGCGGCGCAGCGCGCCGTCGGCGTCGACGCTGGCGCCGCGGATGCGGCCGGTGTGGGCGTCGTAGACGTAGTACGGGTCGTAGTGGGGCGCGGCGAGCCCCGGCGGGGTGCCGGCGGGCGACGGCGGCGGGGAGGCGGGCCCGTCCGGGGCGAGGAGGTTGGTGGCCGCCGAGCTGAAGCCGATGGTGGCGCCGTCCGCGCTGATCGCCACCGAGCCGGAGCTCGCGTTGGCCGGGGAGCCGTCCGCGCCGACGGTGATCAGGGTGGTGGTGCCGGTCCGGCGGTCGGTGACGAAGTCGTTCCAGCTCCACGGCCGGTAGGCGGCGCCGGGCACCAGGTCGGTGCGGGTGGAGTTGAAGGCCACGTACCGGCCGTCCCAGCTGAGGACGGGGTCGAAGGAGTTGCGGCCGCTCTGGTCGGAGGCCGGGTCGCCGGTGGTGATCAGCTCGGTGCGGCCGGTGCGCAGGTCCCGGACGTAGACGTTGGCGATCCGGGCGGGGTGCTCCCCGGGGGCGACGCCGCTCGCCTCGGTGCTGAACGCGACGTACCGGCCGTCGCCGCTGATCGCCCCGCCGCTGGTGTACCCGGCCAGCTGGGAGCCGTCGTCGGCGAGGTTGACGCGCTCGGTGTGCCGGGTCCACAAGTCCCGTACGAAGAGGTCGCGTCGGCCGTTGGTGTCGCCGGGTACCAGGTTGTCGGCCTCGGACATGAAGAGTGCGTACCGGCCGTCCCCGCTCAGGCCGAGCGTCTTCGACCAGCCGTTGGACCGCGCCCCGTCGAGGCCCATGCTCACCAACTCGGCGCCGCCCCACCCGGGGGCGGCCTGCGCGGGCACCGCCGCCGTCCCGGCCAGGAGCGCGGCGGCGAGGGCGCAGCCGGCGCGTATCAGGCGGCCGGCCTTGCTGTTCGGCTGTTTCACGATGGTCTGTCCTCCCCTGTGACGAGGCCGGACGGCACCCCTCGGCCCCCGCGTCCCGGCTCGGAAGAGCCGGCCGCCGCCGGGTCCGGTCCGTCGACGACCCCGGTCGATGATTGGCGTGGACCCGCCAATGAGGCCAGTCTGCACGAGAACCGGAGAGTCTGTGGGGCTTTCGTGAAGCCGGCGCCCGGGGGCTGCCCGGAACGTGCCCGGGCAGCCCCCGTCGCAAGGGGACCGTCAGGCCGGGTGGGTCCGCCGGCCGCCGGGCCGTCAGCCGTTCTTCAGCGAGCGGACGTAGACGTGCCAGTCGGAGCCCGTGCCGCCCGGGATCAGGTCGGAGCTGTTGTCGCCGAACAGCACCGTCCTGCCGTTGTCGGTCACGAAGGGATCGCCCGCGGCGCCGTCCTTGGGCGTGCCGTCGGCGGCCGTGGTGAGCAGCTCGGTGCGCCCGGTCCGCAGGTCCTGCCGGTACAGGTCGTAGCGTGCCTGGCCGGCCCGGATGATCGTGTCGGAGCAGCCGCCGGAGAAGTAGATCCACCGGTCGTCGGCGGTGATGGCCGCGGACGGGTCCGCCCAGCAGATCGCGTCCGGGTTGGCGGAGGTCCTGACGGCCTGGACCCGCTTCGTCCTCAGGTCGGTGACGAAGAGTTCGGTACGGGCCTTGCCGCCCGGCAGCGGGGTCGCGCTGAGGGCGTAGGCGGCGTAGCGGCCGTCGGGGCTGAGGCGCAGGGTCGGGGCCGCCGCGCCGGGCGTCCCGTCGGGGTCGAGGCCCGCGACGACGGTGGTGCCGCTGTCGAGGTCGGTGGCGTAGAGGGTGGTGAAGCGCAGCCGGGCCAGGTCGGGGGTGCCGCCGTCCGTCGCCGGCAGGAGGTTCCTGGCCTTGGAGGTGTAGCCGACCGTCCGGCCGTCGCGGCTGATCGTCGGGTGCTCCGAGTCGCCGTTGGCGGCCTGCCCGTCGATTCCGGCGCTGACCAGGCGGGTGGCGCCGGTGACGCGGTCGGTGACGTAGACGTTCCGCGTGTTCGGCGCGACGGGCGCCCCCGCCACGAGGTCGGTGCGGGTCGACACGAAGGCGATGCGCCGGCCGTCGGCGCTGATGGCCGGCTGGTAGGAGCTACGGTCTTCCGCGTCGGACGCGGTGCCGTTGGTGACGGCGCTGGTGCGGCCCTTCACCCGGTCGCGGACGTAGACGTTGAACACCCCGTTCGCCTCGGCGGAGAACACGACGTAGCGGCCGTCGCCGCTGATGCCCGCCTCCTCGGCGAGCGAGGTCAGCGCGGTGCCGTCGTCGGCGCGGCTGACCAGCTCGGTGCGGCCGGTCCGCAGGTCGCGGACGTACAGGCCGAAGCCGGGGTTCGCGTCGGCCACCAGGTTCGTCGCGGACGAGCTGAACAGCGCGAAGTGGCCGTTGCCGCTGATGCCCAGGCTCGTCGACTGCTGGTCCGCCCGGGCGCCGTCCACGCCGAGGTCGACCTGGGCGACGGGGCCCCACACCGGAGCGGCCTGGGCCGGTGCGGCGGTGACGGTGACGGCGGCGGCCACCGCGAACAGGGCGGCGGCACGCGCCAGTCGGCGGCCGCGGGTCGTTCGGTTCTTCGGTTCCATGGTGCTGCGTCCTCCCCGGATGGTCGGTCCGGCCCGCCTGTGCTCCCCGTCGGCGGGCCCGGGGAAGAGCCAAGCGCCGGACGCCGCCGACCGTCAACGGTTCGGACGGAAACCGGCCGAGAATACGTCGTGGAGCCCTGGACGGATCATTCGTCCAGGGCTCCACGACCGTGTTCACCGCCGGCGCCCGGCTGTCGTGCCCGACCGTCTACAAGTACGTCGGGAGCAAGTACGTCGGGAGCAAGGAGGAGGCGATCGTCACGGTCGTCCGCTCCCGGCTGGAGCGGGCCGCCGAGGCGGCCCGCGAGGCCGCCGGAGCCGAGGACGCGCCCGAGGGCCAGGTCCTCGCCGTGCTCACGGCGAAGCTGGAGGTCGCCATCCGGCTCTGGCACGACAGCCCCGCCCACGCGGCGGAACTGCTCTCCGCCGCCACGGAGCAGGCCCCCGGCCTGGTCACCGACTACACCGACGGCCTGGCCGCCCTCCTGATGTCGGCGCTCGCCCAGGCCGCCCTCGGCACCGACACCGCCCGGCAGGCCGCAGCCGTCCTGCTCACCTTCACCCGCGGCCTGGAGGAGGACCTGCGCGACCCCGACACCGTCCGCCGCGAACTGCGCGCCGGCGTCCGGATGAGCACCCGCGGGGCACTCGCCCGCCCCGCCTCCACCACCCCGGCCTGACCCCCGCAGGCCACCTGCGAGAGGCACCACCGTGACCGGCGCCACCCCGACCCAGTACCGCGACCAGCAGGCCTGGCGCGACCTCCAGCAGTTCCTGCCCGAGCGGCTGCGCCTGACCGACGCCACCGCGCCCGGGGAGGAGTACTGGAACTGACCATCGCCGACTTCGGCACCAAGCACACCGGCTGAACCGCGCACCGCCGGTCACCCGCCCGCCCGGTTCCGCCACGGGGCGCCGTGGTTCGCATACGAGATTCCGAATGCGCCGGAAGGCGCCCGCCGCGGGCACCTGATCAGATGACACCCGGGCGAGGGCGGCGCGCCGCGCGGGCTCCGGCTGGCTAGCGTCGCGCGCATTCCCACCGCCTCGCGGCGCGCGTCCGTGCCGTGAGCCGATCCCTGGAGCGACCACCATGCGCCGTACCACCGCCGGAGCCGCCGTCAGAGCCGCCGCCGGAGCCGTCGTCCTGTCGGCCTCCTTCACCGCCCAGGCCGTCGCGGCGCCCGCCGAGATCGTCGCCCCCAACGCCAGGGCCGCCGCCGAGGTGGACGCCAACGGCGGGCTGGAACGGCAGAAGAACGTGGTCGACAGCTTCGCGTACGGCCCGGGCGTCTACTGCGTCATCGTCGACCCGGCGGCCGGGATCAACCTGTCCACCGCCCTGATCCTGGCCAACGGCGGACCGGGGACCACCAGCGTCTCGACGCTCGGCAAGCCCACCACGTCGTGCGGCAACCGGCGGGACGCCGTCACCGTGGTCACCCTCAAGGACGGCCAGCCCACGCGCTCCGGCTTCACCATCGCGATCCTGTAGCCGTCCGCCCTGTGGTCCACCCCCCACCGCCCGAGCGGGCAGGCAGCCTGCTCGGGCGACCGCACAAAGCGCCGGATCGACCGGAGAGCAGAGTCACTCGATGGGCTGATTGCGGATCCGGCCGCCGGGTGGCACTGGCCGACGGCCGCGAGGTGCTGCCATCGTTCGGAGATCACCAGCGAGGGGCCTCATGACCGATACGACCGACACCTCGACGAGGACGGCCGCTGATCGCGTGCCGCCCGCCCGCCTCTTCCTGGGGGTCGGGCGCCGTACGAGTTCCGCCGGGATTCCGGGTTCGGCCGGGACCGCCGGTTCCGCCGGGATTCCGAGAAGAGCCGAGGCCGTGGGCACCACGGGGGCGGCGAGCACCGCCGAGGCCGTGGGCACCGCCGGGGCCGCGAGTTCCACCGAGGCCACGAGCACTGCGGGGACTCCGAGTTCAGCCGGGCCCGCGACCGCCGTCGGGCCCGCTGGTTCCGCCGGGAGGGCGAACACCGCCGAGACGCTGCCGAGCGCCTACGCCCCGCTGGTGTCCCTGATCCGGGAGTCCATGGAGGCCGGGAACTCGGATCTCGCGACCCACCTGGCCGAGGAACTGCACCGCCGTGTCGCCCTGGAGCGCGGTGCCCGGCACCCGGAGGCGCTGCGCGCGCAGGAGGTGCAGGCGTACGTCGCGGCCGTCGGCGGCGACCCCCGGCGGGCGGCCGACCTGTTCGCCGGGGCCGCCGCCGCGTGGGCCGGGCTGGGCGCGTCGGAGCAGTGGGCGGCCTCGCGCAACGCGGAGGTCTGCCGGCGCCGGGCGGAGGCGGTGGCGGCGGCCGAGTCCGCGGAGTTCCCCGCCGCCCGGCGCCTGCCCCTCTCGCCGTCCCTCCTTCCGTCCTTCCCGCCGTCGCTGGCCCGCGCCTTCGGGCGCGGAACCGTCGTCGCGGTCGTCCTGGCGACGGCCCTGGTCACGGGAGCGACGGAGGTCGGCCCGCTGGCCAACCTCACGGTGGGCCCCCGGACGGCGGCCGACGAGCAGCCGATGGTGCCCGCCCTGGTGGCCGCACTGGAGTTCTCCGCGCCGCCGGTCGCGCCGCCGGCCGCGCCCGACCCGGGCTCCGCGGCGGACCCGGCGGAGCCGGCGGCGGAGGAGCCCGCCGCCGAGCCGGACGCCGTTTCCGCCGACGAACCGGAGGCACCGGCCGCCGACGCGGGCGGCGGACAGGGCCCCCGGGCCGGGCGGCGGCACGACGCCCCGGCCGCCCACCCCCGGCCGAAGCCCGCCCCCGACCCCGGCGCCCCGTCCGGCGACCAGGGCGCCGACGCGGCGCAGCTGTGCGCCACCGCCCGGACGTACGGCGCCCAGTACCTCGGCTCCCTCGTCGACCTGTGCCGGCGCGCCGCCGCCGTGTCGGGCAAGCGGTCACTCGCCCCCGACCTCGCCGTCCGGGAGGGGCCGGCCATCCGCTCCGAGTGAGCGTCGCGGCCCGGAGTGCCCGTCCGTTCCACCGGAGCCTCGGCGGGCCGTCGGGCCCGCGTGCTCACACCGGCAGGCCGTCGCGGCGGAGCACCCGCCCGAGCACCCGGTGGACGTCCTCGGAGACCGTCGCCACCAGGTCGGCGCCGAAGACGCGGAGGGAGTTCTCCCGGGGGTGTCCGAAGGTGCCGAAGCGCAGGTCCTCGGCGAGGAGGACGGAGTAGTCGCCGTCCGGGACGGGGCTGAGCGGCCAGCCCTCCCGTGCCCGCCCTTCGAGGGCCCGGGGGAGGAACACGTCGGTGGCCGGGAGGTCGGGGCGGAGCCGGTAGCAGGTGTGCTGCCAGTCCAGGATCCAGAGCGACTCCCCGGGCCGGCAGCGCTCTGTCAGCCCGTCCTGCACCGCGTCGGCCAGGCGGTCGAGCTTCCGGTCGCCGGGGTCGTCGTCCAGCGCGCCGAGGCTCCAGGTGACCGACGGCGAGGGCTCCGTGATGCCGGGGAACACGTGGACGCTGGGCCGGAAGCCGAACCCGGTGTGGAAGCGGTCCCAGATGTCGGTGTGCTCACGGCCGTTGAGCCGCCGCAGGGCTTCGCTGGTCACCGGGCGACCCTACCGCTCGGCCGCCGCGCCCCGGCCTGGACGTCCGGTCGCGGTCCCCGGGCCCGCGCATCGCGGCGCGGCGGCCCCCGTGGGGGAGTGCGGTGCGACATGCCGCGTTCGGAGCAGTGTCGTCGACTGCCCCGGCCGGCCGGGACACGCTGTGGTCCTCGATCGTGCCGAGCGCCCGTCACCGGCCGTGCCCGTCCTGCCGGACGAAAGGAAGGTCCCCGTGCGCACGAGCGCCCTCCTCCTGGTCTCCGCCGCCTCGACGGCGCTGGCCCTGTCCCTCCTGGGCGGCGCGCCGCCCGCCCCGGCCGCCCGGGTCGCGTCCCCCGCACCCGCCGAAACGGCCCCGGCCGCGCCGGCCGGGGCCGTCGGCTCGTTCACGGTCAGCGCCCAGGAGTGCGGGTCCTGGGGCTGCGAGTACGCGCCGCCCTACCTCGTCCTGGACGACCCGGCCGGCTGCCACCCCGTCCCGCCCGCCCCCGCGACGATCAGCTCGCGGTGGACGCGGTGGTGGAACGGCACGGGCCGGAGCGCGTACCTGTTCACCGACGGCGCCTGCACCGGGGTGGCCGACGCGGCCCTGGACGGGAGGTCCGCGATCGAGTTCGGCCAGGCCCCGTACCGCTCGGTCCGCTTCGGCTGAGCGGTACGGGGCGGCCGTGGACGCCGGGCGGCGCCCCGGGTCACGCCCGCGTCGTCCCGGTCCGTGCGGGGCAGAGGAAGAACAGTTCCGGGTCGCCCTCGTCAAGGCCGTGGAGGAGCCCGACCGGCTTCCACCCGGCCCGTTGCAGCAGCCGCTGCATCGGCAGGTTGGAGACGTTGGTCGAGGTGAACAGCTTCGGGGTCCCGCACGAGGCCGCCGCGGCGTCCAGCAGCCGACGGCCGACTCCCCTGCCGCGGGCGGCCGGTGAGACCATCAGCATCGTGACGAAGCCGTTCTCGAAGAACGTGTACTCGGTCACGCAGTAGCCGAGCGGGCCGGACGGCCCGTCCGCCACGACCACCAGGCCCTGGCCGCACCACCGCCGGATGCCGGCCGCTCGTTCCTCGTCGCCTCCGGCCGCGACCGAATCGATGGCGATCAGCGCGTCCGCCTCCGACTCCAGGGCGCGGCGCACGACGATTCGGTCAAGGTCTGCTGCGTCCATGGGGGGCATACTGCCAGGTCACGAGCCCGGCGGTCGGAACAGCGTCCGCAGCGCCAGGTCGGCCACCTGGTGCAGCTGTTCGCGGGTGCGGCCGCTCGCCGCCTGCACGGCGATGCCGTCGGTGACGGTGTGGACCAGCCGGGCCAGGGCCTGCGGATCGCAGTCCGCCGGCAGGTCGTCGGCCTGCTCGAAGCGACGGCGCAGCGCGGCCTCGCCGGCCATCCGCCGGGCGATCACCTCCTGGCGGACCGGTTCGGAGTCCGGGGCGCAGGCGTGGACGCTGTTGACGCTCAGGCAGCCGTGGGGCGTGTGCGACCCGGTGGTCAGCTCGACGGCCCCGAGGAGCAGCCGTTCGACGACGGCCCGCGCGGTGGGTGCCTCCAGGGCTTCGGCGGCGAAGGCTCCGGGGCTGGTGAAGTAGCGGTCGAGGGTCTGGCGGAACAGCTGTTCCTTGTTGCCGAAGGTCGCGTAGAGGCTGGTCCGGTTGATGCCCATCGCCGCGGTCAGGTCCGACAGGGACGTCCCCTCGTACCCCTGGCGCCAGAAGACCTCCAGCGCCCGGTCGAGCGCGGTGTCCGGGTCGAAGGCGCGTGGGCGACCGCCTGGCATTCCGTACCTCCCGAGTTTCTTACCCGTCGGTACGTTACCCCTTGAACTCCGGCTCCGTTCGGCCTAGTTTCGGATCGGTCGGTACAAAACTGGGGAGGGCACATGATCAGGGTCGGGGTCGTCGGAGCCGGTGGCTGGGCCGAGGAGTCGCATCTGCCCGCACTCGCCGCACTGGCCGGGTTCCGGGTGACCGCCGTCGCGACGACCAGACAGGCCAGCGCCGACGCCGCGGCGGCCGCCCACGGCGTACCGCTCGCCTTCGCCGACGCCGGGGTCCTCGCCGCCCATCCGGACGTGGACCTGGTCGTGGTGTCGGTCAAGACGCCCGGGCACGCTCCGGTGATCAGGGCCGCGCTGGCGGCGGGCAAACACGTGTTCTCCGAATGGCCGCTGGGCGTGGACGTCACGGAGGCGGAGGACCTCGCCCGGGCGGCCGGCGCGGCCGGTGTCGTCCACGCGGTGAACCTCCAGGGGCACCACTCCCCGGACGCCCGGTACGTCGCCGACCTGGTCGCCGCCGGTGCGATCGGCCGGCTCGAATCGGCCGTCCTGGTCGCCGCCGGCGACCCGCTGGGCGGCCCCCGGATCGCGCCGGAGCTGGCCTGGTCCACCAACCCGGCCGCGGGCACCTCACTCCTGACCGTCATGGCCGGCCACTTCCTGGCCACCCTGGACCGGATGGCGGGCCGGCTGGCCGAGGTGTCCGCGCGGCTGCCCCGCCCGTACGACCAGGTCGAGGTCACGGGCACCGGACGGACGGTGCCCAACGGCGTGCCCGCCCAGGTGCTGCTCCACGGCGTCCTGGAGAGCGGCGCCACCGCGTCCGTCGCCGTGCACGGCGGCAGCGGGAGCCCGGAGGGGTTCCTCGTCAAGCTCGTCGGCTCCGAGGGCGTCCTGACGGCCACCGCCGCCCGGCCGGGCCGCTACCTGCACTGGACCGACTGGGACATCCGGGTCGGTGGCGAGCGGGTGGCGGTGCCCGGCGACTACCGGACCGTCCCCTTCGACCCCGCCGCCGGACCGGTCGCCAACGTCGCGGCCGTCTACCAGGAGATCGCCCGGGCGATCACGGAGGGGCGCGGCGCCCACCCGGACTTCCACGCCGCCGCGGCCCATCACCGGGTGCTCGCGGCCGTCGAACGCGCGGCGGAGAGCGGCGTCGCGCAGAAGGTCCGCTGACGGCTCCGGCGGTCGGTGCCGACGGTGACGGTCGGCGTGGAGGCCGGGCGTCGCCTGCCGATCCGCCGGGGTGAGGATCCTGCTGATCCGGGGCAGACGCCTGGGTGTGGCGGCGGCTGCGCTGCCCGCGCGGGCCGGACCGGCCGCTCACCGGACCGGCCTGCTCGGCTCGCGCCCTGCCCGACCCGCACTGCCCCGGACGCTGGAAGGAAGCCGCCATGAGCCCACGGATCGCCTACCGGCGGATCTACGAGGAAGCCTCGCCCCAGGACGGGCGGAGGGTGCTAGTCGACCGGGTCTGGCCGCGCGGGATGACGAAGGAGGACGCCGGGCTGGACGAGTGGCTGCGCGACGTCGCCCCATCGACCGAACTGCGCCGCTGGTACGGCCACGACCCGGAGCGCTTCGCCGAGTTCCGCCGCCGTTACCGGGCCGAGCTGCGGGACGCGCGACACCGCGAGGCGGCCGGGCACCTGCGTGAGCTCGCCGCCCACGACGGGCTCACGCTGCTGACCGCCACCAAGGACGCGGACCACAGCCAGGCCGCCGTCCTCGCCGAGTGGCTGGCCCAGGGGAGACGCTGACGACCGGCGCCGGCCCCGGGCCGCCGTCGCCGCACCCGCCCGGGCCCGGTGCGGGCGCCGCGCGGGTCCGCGTCTCGCGGGTCCGGGGTTGCGCGGGCCCTCACCGGTCCACGCCTCCCATCACCGGGTCGATGCTCGCCACCGAGACGACGACGTCGGCCACCTGGCCCCCCTCGCACATCGCGGCCATCGTCTCCAGGTTGGTGAACGACGGATCGCGGAAGTGCACCCGGTACGGCCGCGTGCCGCCGTCGGAGACCACGTGCGCGCCCAGCTCGCCCCTGGCGGACTCGACCGCCGTGTAGGCCTGCCCCGCCGGGACCCGGAAGCCCTCCGTCACCAGCTTGAAGTGGTGGATCAGCGCCTCCATGGACTCGCCCATGATCTTGCGGACGTGGTCGAGGGAGTTGCCCAACCCGTCCGGCCCGACGGCCAGTTGGGCGGGCCAGGCGATCTTCCTGTCGGCCACCATGACCGGGCCGGGGGCCAGCCGGTCCAGGCACTGCTCGACGATCCGCAGTGACTGGCGCATCTCCTCCAGCCGGATCAGGAACCGGCCGTAGGCGTCCGCGCTGTCGGCGGTCGCGACCTCGAACTCGTAGTCCTGGTATCCGCAGTAGGGCTCGCTCCTGCGCAGGTCGTGCGGCAGGCCGGTGGCCCGCAGGATCGGGCCGGTGGCACCGAGGGCCAGGCAGCCGGGCAGGTCCAGGAAGCCGACGCCGACCAGCCGGGCCCGGAAGGCCGGGTTGTGGGTCGCCAGCTTGTCGTACTCCGGGATCCGCGAGCGCAGCAGTTCCACGCCCTGGCGGATCTGGTCCGGCGCGCCCGGGGGCAGGTCCTGGGCGAGGCCGCCCGGCCGGACGTAGCCGTGGTTCATGCGCAGGCCCGTCACCAGTTCGAGGATGTCGAGGACGACCTCGCGGTCCCGGAAGCCGTAGACCATCAGCGTGGTGGAGCCGATCTCCATCCCGCCGGCGGCCAGCGCCACCAGGTGCGAGGAGATCCGGTTGAGCTCCATCATCAGCACCCGGATGACGCTCGCCCGCTCCGGGACCTGCTCGGTGATCCCGAGCAGCTTCTCCACCGCCAGGCAGTAGGCCGTCTCGTTGAACAGCGGCATCAGGTAGTCCATGCGGGTCACGAAGGTGGTGCCCTGGACCCAGTTGCGGAACTCCATGTTCTTCTCGATGCCGGTGTGGAGGTAGCCGATGCCGCAGCGGGCCTCCTTCACCGTCTCGCCGTCGATCTCCAGCACCAGGCGCAGCACGCCGTGGGTGGAGGGGTGCTGGGGGCCCATGTTGACGATGACGCGTTCGTCGTCGGCCCGGCCGACCGCCTCGGCCACCTCGCCCCAGTCGCCGCCGGTGACGGTGAAGACCCGGCCCTCCGTCGTGTCCCGCGCTTCTGCCGACTCGTGCTCGATGTCGCTCATCAGCCGTCCGACCTCCGCCCCGATCACCCGCCGCGACAGGGGCACCTGGGCGTGTCTCGGCGGCATGGGCTGCTCCAGTCCAGGATCGCGCAGATCCGCCGTGAACACCCGGCCGGGACCGGCAGACCCGGCGGGCCCGGCCGGACCGGCAGCGCACCGGCCGGGGCCGCACGTCAGGGAACGGCCGCGCGCGTCATGACTCCTCGGGGAGCGCGGGGCTGCCGTACTCTTCGAGCGCGTCGATCACGGTCGGCAGGTCCAGCGGGGCGTCCACGCTGCCGGGGCCCTTCGCCCGGGCGGACGAGAACCGGCCGTCCGGGGAGAACTCCACCCGCAGTGTCCAGTCGAGCAGTGAGAACCGCATCGCCCCGTCCTGGTCGCGCACGACCCGCCAGCCGTAGCGGCGGGCGGTCGCCTCCAGGTGGGGGGCGTCACGGCTCGCCGGTGCGGGCTCGGGTCGCGTCATGGCACCGATGCTCGCGTGACCGGCGCCCCGCCGCCAGCCGCCGTGTCGCCCCGGCCGCAGGCTCCGCGCGGAGGCGGCGCCGGACCGGCCGGGTGCTGCTCCGCGTCCCACGACCCGCTGCGGCCCGTACGGGGGGCGGCGCCCCCTCCCGCGCGAGAGCGTCAGGAGGTGACCAGGGCGACCAGGAACCCGTCGTACCCCTTGGAACCGACGGTCTGGAGCGCGGTGGCCTCCAGGCGGGGGTGTTCGCCGATCATCTCGGCGAAGCGCCGCACGCCCCGGACCCGCGGGTCGTCGCTGTCCGGGTCGGCCACCGCGCCGTCGCGGACCACGTTGTCCCCGACGATCAGGCTGCCGGGGCGGGTGAGCCGCAGCGCCCACTCCAGGTACTCCGGGTTGGACGGCTTGTCGGCGTCGATGAAGACCAGGTCGAACGGCTCGGCGCGGCCCGCCTCCACCTCCTTGGCCAGCAGCGGCAGAGTGCGCGCCGCCAGGCCCTCGCGCAGCTCGACGACCCCGCCGAGCCCGGCGCGGGCGATGCTCGCGGCGGCGGTCGCCGCGCACACCGGGTCGGCCTCCAGGGTGACCAGGCGCCCGCCCTCGGGCAGGGCGCGGGCCAGCCAGATGGTGCTGTAGCCGCCGAGGGTGCCGATCTCCAGCACCCGGCGCGCGCCGCCGAGGCGGGCCAGCAGGTGCAGCAGCTTGCCCTGGTTGGGCGCGACCTCGTGCGCGGGCAGTCCGGCCGCGGCGGCGTCCCGGCGGGCCGCGAGCAGCGCGTCGTCCTCCTCGACCAGATGGCCCTCGAAGTAGGCGTCGACCGCCGTCCAGGTCTGCTGCGACATAGTGAGTTCCTTTTTAAGACTTACTGATCGGCCGGCATGACACTACACCCGCCGGCGCCGCGCACCACGGGCGCCCCCGAGCGTGCGCGACGGGCCGCCGGGAGCCGGCGGCACCGGCTCCGGCGCGCGCCCCCGGCTGCCCCCGCGCGCCGTACCGCCCGGAGTGATGCCGCGTCAGGATGTGCGCGGTCGTATCCGCCGATGCAGGAGGGCAGCATGGGAGAGCACTCGAAGCCGCCGCAGGACCCGAGCCAGGGGACGCCGCCGCCGAACAACGCCGACAGCAAGGTCACCACGCCGCCGCCGGGCAACGGCAAGCACAAGAAGTGACGGCGAGCGGCGGCCTGGGCGGCCGGTACCGGGAGCGTATGGAGAGGCAGTTGGAGCAGCGCGGGGCGTGGCCGGCCGACTCGCCGTGGCTGCGTGAGGCCTTCGCCGCCTTGCCGCGTGAGCGGTTCGCGCCGGGCCGGCTGTGGCGGTGGGACGGCCAGGCCTATGTGCCGGTGGAACTCGCGGACGATCCGGACGGGTGGTTCGGCGAGCTGTACTGCGATGCCGACGCGCCGGCCGTGACCCAGCTGACCGACGGCCGGCCCTCCTCATCGCTGTCCGCGCCCTCCGTGGTCGCGGACATGCTGGACAGCCTCCGGCTCGAACCCGGCCACCGGGTGTGGGACATCGGCACCGGCCAGGGCTGGACGGCGGCGCTGAGCGCCTGGCGGGCCGGGCCCGGCCGGGTGGTCTCCACCGAGATCGACGGGCGACTGGCCGGATTCGCCCGCGGCCGGCTCGCGGCGGCCGGCCTGGAGGTCGAGGTCACCGTGGCCGACGGCACGGCCACCGGCCCGCCCGGCGGCGGCCGGGTCGACCGGATCCACGCCACCTACGCCGTCGAGGTCGTGCCCTGGTCCTGGGTGGCGGCGGTACGGCCGGGCGGGCGGATCGTCTACCCCTGGGGACGACTGGGGTACGTGGCCCTCACCGTCGCCGACGACGGGGCCGCCGCGCACGGCTGGGTTCACGGCTTGGCGCAGTTCATGGGCGACCGTACCGGCCGGGCACAGGCGAGCAGCGGGCCCGCCGCCCACGCCGCGGTGCGCGGCGACGCGGAGCCCGAGGCCCGCCGGGCCCTGGACCGGGACCCGGCCGCCCTGGAGAGGGACTGGCACCTGCGGTTCGCGCTGCGCGTCGCCGTGCCGGACGCCGTGGTGGTCACCGGGCAGGGCGAGGGCGCGCCGGTCGTCCTGGTCCACGACGGGGACGGCTCGTGGGCCGAGATCCGCCCGGACACGGGCGGCCGTCCGATGCTGTGGCAGGGCGGCCCGCGCCGCATCGGCGACGAGGTGCTGGCCGCCTGGTGCCGGTGGGAGGAGCTCGGACGCCCGGACCTGCACGACTACGGCGTCACCGTCACCCCCGACGCCCAGTGGGCGTGGCAGGGCGACCCGGACACCGGCCCGCGGTGGCCGATCGGGCCCCTGCTCCCCGCCACGCGGTGACCTTCCCGGCGATCCGGGCCGTTGGCCGCGCGTTCGATTCGTAGGGCCGCTCGGGTTGAGTGGCCCCGCCAGGCGGGTGCGGTGATCAGTCGCCCGGCGGACACGCCCGGTTTGGAACGGAGATGGTTTTCATAACCATCACCTGACCTGGTGGCCGGGAGCGCGTCGTGACGCCCTGTCGGGCGTTCCCGGCCTCCCTACGAAAGGAACCCACGTGATCGCCAAGCTTGGTATGGGGCTGGCCGGTGCTACGACCGCCGTCACCCTCCTGGGTATCGGCAGTCCGGCCCTGGCGGTGCCCGCCGACGGAATGGGCCCCGCGTGTGCCAAGCACCCGACCCACTGCGGCAAGGAGCCCTCCGTCGCACCGAGTGCCGGACCATCGGCCACGGCGGTGCCCCGGCCCGCCGACCCCGGGGTCCTCCAGCCCTCCGCCTCGGCGGCTCCCCGGCCGGTCGACCCGGCGGTCCTCCAGCCCTCCACCTCGGCGACGCCCAAGCCCGACGACCCCCTGGCGTTCGGGGATCCGCTGGCCGCGCTCACGACGGACCCGACGACCGCCCGTCCGGGAAGCGCCCTGCGGGTGCGCACCGCGGCGCCCTGCGCGAGCGGGCCGGAGACCGCCGTCTCACCCGCGTTCGCGGCGGCGGTCCTGCTGGCGCCCTCCAGCCCCGGCGGCGAGGCCGTCATCCTGCCGACCGTGGCTCCGGGGAGCTACCCCATCACCGCCACCTGCGGCGGCGTCACCGTCGCCGTCGGCACCATCACCGTCGCGCGCCCGACCGCCCTGCCCGCGGGCGGCGGTTGGGGCGCGGACCACGGCGGCACCGGCTCCGCCGTGGCCGTGGCCGCCTACGGCGCGCTCGCGCTGACCGGCGGCGTCGTCACCCTCGCCGCACTGCGACGGGTCCGTCGCCGGATCGGCCGGAGTACGGCCAGTGCCTGATCGCCGGCCGCGCCGGGTCCGACGGGTCTGCGAAGCCCTGTCAGGCGCGCTGCTGTTCGTCGCCCTGGCCGGAGCCGCCCGGAACGCCTTCCTCGTTCCCGGGCCAGGCCCGTCGGCCCCGGCGCGGCCCGCCCCCCGCGCACCGTCCTCCGACGTCGCCACCCCCGCGCCCACCCCCACCGGCACCGCCACCGCCACCGCCGGGGGACGTCCCGCCGATGCCCACGCCCCGCTGCCGCCCTCCACGCCGTTGCGCGTGGGCATCGCCTCCATCAAGCTCGACGCCGCCCTGCTGGCGCTGGGCACCGATCCCAAGGGCAGCCCCGAACTGCCGCCCTACACCATGCCGGAGACGGCGGCCTGGCTGCGCGACACCCCGACACCGGGCGCCGTCGGGGCGGCCGTGCTGGCCGGCCACGTCGACACCCCGACCGGACCGGCGGTGTTCTGGAAGCTGTCCGCCGTCCCCGCCGGCTCGACCGTCGACATCACCCGCGTCGACGGTTCCACCGCGACCTTCACGGTGGACCGGGTCAAGGCCTTCCCGCGCAGCAGCTTCCCGGCCGGTCTCGTCTACGCCCCCACCGCCGCCGCGGAGTTGCGCATCGTCACCTGCGGCGGCACCTACGACCGCGCCCGCCACGAGTACTCCGACAACGTGGTCCTCTTCGCCCACCTCACGGGTGCGCACTGACGGCGCCGCTCTTCGAGACCCGCCGCCGCACCCGGCGCCCTCAGCGCGTGGAGGGCTCAGCGGGCGAAGCGCTCAGCGTGGGGAGGGCGGGCGGCGGCGTCCGGCCGGTCGGGAAAACCCGTCGACAGGCGGGTGCCCGAGCCGCTGTGATGGTCCGGCCGCCCGCCGTAAGGAGCGGGCCCGTCCCAGGAGTTGACCGTGGCGACCGGGAGAGCCGTGGAGCACCGACCCGCGATCGACGCCGCACTGGTCAGGCGCCTGGTCGACGCGCAGTTCCCGCAGTGGGCCGGGCTGCCGCTCCGGCCGATCGACCAGCCCGGCTCGGACCACGTGATCCACCGGCTGGGCGGGGAACTGTCCGTCCGGCTGCCCCGCCACCAGGACGCCATCGGCCAGGCCGCCAAGGAGTACGCGTGGCTCCCCAGGCTCGCCCCGCACCTGCCGCTGGCCGTCCCGGTGCCGGTGGCGGTGGGCGAGCCGGGCTTCGGCTATCCCTGGCCGTGGGCGGTGTCCCGCTGGCTGGACGGCGAGGTGGCGACGGCCGAGGCCCTGGCCGACTCGCCCGAGGCCGCCGTCGGCCTGGCACGGTTCCTCACCGCGCTCCAGGGCGTCGCGGTCGAGGACGCCGGCGACGAACTCGTCGGTGAGGCGCTGGCGGACCGGGACGGTGGGACGCGGGCCGCCATCGCCGAGGTCGCGGGCGTCTTCGACGCCACGGCGATGACGCGGCTGTGGGACGCAGCGCTGGGCGCCCCCGCGTGGGACCGCCCGCCGGTCTGGTTCCACGGCGACTTCCACACGGGCAACCTGCTGACCACCGACGGCCGCCTCAGCGCGGTCATCGACTTCGGCGGGCTCGGCACCGGCGACCCGGCCTGCGACCTCACCATCGCCTTCACCCTGATGTCCGCCGGCGTCCGGGCGGCCTTCCGCGACGCCCTCGGCGTCGACGACGCCACCTGGGCACGGGGCCGGGGCTGGGCCCTGGCCACCGGCCTGAACGCCTACACCTCCTACGCCGCCGTCGACGCCCGGGTCGCCGCGCAGACCACCCGTCAGATCACCGAGGCCCTGATCGGGTAGCGCCGAGGCAGGGCAGACGACCGAGGCAGTCGCGAACACGTCCGCGCGATCGGGAATCCGCCCGAATGCCGTTCCGGCCTGGGGATTTGAGGGGAGGCCACTGTCGGTGCCCGGCGCCGACCGGGCCCGGGGCGGGCACGCTCACCCGGGTCATTCCCCCGGATCCTCCGTCACGGGCAGGCACTCGGTGAGCAGGTCGACGACATCACGCCAGGCCCGCCGCGCGTGCCGTGCGTGGTAGCCGACGCCGGGGACTGTGGGGTGGTCGACCGGCGGGTGGTGGAAGGCGTGCAGGGCGCCGCCGTAGACCGTGAGGCGCCAGTCGATGCCCGCGGCCTGCATCTCGGCGGCGAACGCCTCCCGTTGTGCGGGCGCCATGATCGGGTCTTCCGACCCGACCCCGGCCCACACCGGGCAGCGGATGTGCGCCGCCTCGCCCGGCCGGCCCGTGGTCACCGCGTTGACCGTCCCGATCGCGCGCAGGCCGACGCCGTCGCGTCCGAGTTCCAGCCCGATGGCGCCCCCGGTGCCGTAGCCGATGGCGGCGATCCGGTCGGGGTCGGTCCGCGGTTCGGCGCGCAGCACGTCGAGCGCCGCGTGGCCGATGCCCCGCATCCGGTCGGGATCGGCGAGGAGCGGCAGGCAACGGGCCAGCATCTCCCCGGGGTCGCTGAAGTAGCGCCCGCCGTGGAGGTCGAAGGCCAGCGCGACGTATCCGAGCTCGGCGAGAGCATCGGCCCGGCGGCGCTCGACGTCGCTGAGCCCCGTGCCCTCCGGACCGACCAGCACCGCGGGCCGGCGGCCGGCACCGGCCGGGAGCGCGAGGTGCCCGATCATCGTCAAACCGTCGGCCCGGTACTCGACCGTGCGGGTCGTCATCGTCGTCATGAGACGGACTGTAGTGATCGTCGAGCCCGGTCCGGCTGGTGTTCTGCCGCCGGCAGATGGGCGCGGGTGTCCACGCCGGGGCCCGCGCGGCCGCCGAGCGGCGGGAGCGGGAGTGGGAGGCGCAGGAGCAGTGCGGGCGCGAGGTGGGTGAGCGCACCGAGGAGCCCCCGTTCCGAGGGGTCACCTCAGAACGGGGGCTCCTCGGAACGGGGGCGTCCCCGCGCGGTCCCACCGAGGGCAGGACCGGCGGCCGGCGGAGTCCGCGCGGCGCGCCGGGCCCGGCCTGGTTCTTAGAAGTCATCTCATTTGGGCTTGTAGGCTGCTCGGGTGACGATCGTGGAGCGCTTGGTGCCGGACGAGCTGTGGGAGCTGTTCCAGTTGGTGGTGCCGGCGGCGCCGAGGCGGCCGCAGGGCGGTGGTCG
>NZ_JBVITE010000068.1:0-46286 GCF_055575155.1 Kitasatospora sp. NPDC034533 | reverse complement strand
CCCCCCCCCCCCCCCCCCCCCCCCCCCCCCCCCCCCCCCCCCCCCCCCCCCCCCCCCCCCCCCCCCCCCCCCCCCCCCCCCCCCCCCCCCCGCCGGGGTCAGGGCGTACGGGTGACGGTGGAGCCCACCAGCTGCCCGGCCAGGCCTTCGCGGCCCCCTTCGCGGTACCAGCGGCGCTGGCGTTCGGCGCCGCTGCCCCGGCGTTCGAAGCCCCGCCACAGCCCGGCCACCCGTTCGGCGTCGCCGCTCGCCTCCAGGCCGGGGGCGGCGAAGGCGCGCAGTTCCTCGACCACGGCTGCGGCCGGGCGGGCGGTGCCGTCGGTGGGGGAGACCAGCCGGCCGCCGGTCCCGGTGCGGGCGGCGTGCCAGGTGGCGGCGCGCAGCAGTTCGTCGGGGGTCTGCGGGCGTGGGCGGCCGTCCCGCTCCGCGAGGACGGCGGCGGCGACCAGGCCCCGGACCAGTCCGGCGAACAGCTCGGCGTCGGCGACCGTCAGCTGGACGTCCATCGCCCGCACCTCCACCGTCGGGTAGCGCCCGGACAGCCGGGCGTGCCAGTACAGCTGCCCCTCGTCGGCGACGGCCCCGGCGGCGAGCAGCGCGGCCACCCGCCGCCGGTGGTCGGCGGCGTCGCGGAAGGCGGGGGGCGGGCCGCTGACGGCCCATTGGTCGAAGTGGACGGTGCGCCAGCTGGCGAAGCGGGTGTCCTCGCCGCGCCAGTAGGGCGAGTTGGCGCTCAGCGCGATCAGCACGGGCAGCCAGGGCCGCAGCCGCACCAGGGCGCCCAGGCGCTCCTCCTCGTCCGGCACGCCGACGTGGACGTGCATGCCGTTGAGCATCAGGTCGTCGACCAGCGCGGGCGCCTGGTGCCGGGCCCGCCGGTAGCGCGCGTCGTCGGTGACCGGCACCCGGCCGGCCGCGTCGTCCGGGCCGAACGGGGCCGAGCCGACCGGGACGACGCGGCAGCCGTGCTGCGCGGCGGCGGCGTTCAGCCCGGACCGCACCCGGGCGAGGTGGCGGCCCACCTCGGCGAGGTCCTCGCAGACCGGGGTGGCGCTCTCCACCTGGACCTGGAGCAGCTCGTGCTGGGCCTCCGGTGGGCGCAGCGCCGGTGCCAGCGAGGCGGTGGCCAGGACCTCCGCGGCGCGGGGCAGCGGGGTGCCGTCGCGGGGGTCGACCAGTAGGTACTCTTCCTCGACTCCGAGTGTCAGCATGTCCGCTCCGCTACCCCGAAGCGCCGTTCGTACGCGGCCGCCGGGCGGGGCGGGTGGGGCGGGTGGGCGGATCGGGGCGCGCGGGCGCGGCCGGCGCCGGCCGCGGACGGGGTCACCGGGCCCGGTTCCCTGGATCAAATACCGTCAAGTTGTCTGTACAGCTCGGCTCTTCTTGCCGGTCATCGGCCCGTCATCGGACACCACGGCTGCGTCCATCTCGGTCTCGTACACATAACGGGTCCGGTCCGAACCGCGCGGCCCGGCCCCGAACCGAAAGACCGCGGTCCGTCCACAAGGAGCCCCACCCCCATGAGTCCGAAGCCCGAACTGTCGCGCCGCAGCGTCCTCGGCGGCGCGGCGGCGGCCGCGGTGCTGTCCGCCCTCCCGATCAGCGTCCGGCAGGCACTCGCCGCCCCGGCCCGGCCCGGACGGCTGGCGGACATCCAGCACGTCGTGGTCCTGATGCAGGAGAACCGCGCGTTCGACCACTACTTCGGCACCCTGGCGGGCGTGCGCGGCTTCGGCGACCGCGCCGCCGTGCGCGGCGTCGACGGCCGCTCGGTGTTCCACCAGCCCGACCCGGGCCGCAGGGAGGGCTACCTGCTGCCCTTCGCGATGAACGCCGCCCACACCAGCGCCTACCAGCAGGGCGCGCCCTCCTTCGGCTACGGCGACTCGATGAGCGCCTGGAACGAGGGCCGCGCCGACGGCTCCGTGACCCGCCGCTCCTCCGGCTGGCTCGGCCAGGGCTACTACGAGTCCGCCGACATGCCCTTCTACCACGCCCTCGCCTCGGTGTTCACGGTCTGCGACGCCTACTACGCCTCCGTGCAGTGCAACACCAACACCAACCGCGACCACCTGATGACCGGCACCAGCGGCGGCACCGTCCGGGACGTCCCGGTGACCGACAACACCGAGATCCCCGGCGGCTACGAGTGGACCACCTACGCCGAGCGCCTGGAGAAGGCGGGCGTCAGCTGGAAGACCTACCAGGCCCTGGACAACTTCGACGACAACGCCCTCGCCTGGTTCGCCCCCTTCGTCAAGGCCAAGCCCGGTGAGCCGTTGTACGAGCGCGGCATGCGCGCCGTCGGTGACCCGGCCAAGAAGAACGACCCCTTCGCCATGGGCGACGCCCTCGTCGAGGCCTTCGCCGCCGACGTCCAGGCCGACCGCCTCCCGCAGGTCTCCTGGATCGTCGCCCCCGCGGCCCTGTCCGAGCACGCCAACTACGCGCCGCCGAACGGCGAGCACCTCACCTCCCGGCTGCTGTCCGCGCTCGCCGCCAAGCCCGAGGTGTTCCAGAAGACCGTCTTCATCCTCAACTACGACGAGCACGGCGGCTTCTTCGACCACCAGCTGCCGCCCGTCCCGCCGCTGGCCGACGGCCGCGGCAAGTCCAACGTCCCGGTCGACGGCGAGGTCGTCGTCCGCGTCTCCAAGGGCTCCTCCGCCTACTACCGGGTGGTCGGCCAGGACGGCAGGTACCGGGTCAAGGCCGCCGACGGCACCCTCGCCTGGTCCGACACCCTGCCCGCCGGCGAGACCCTCGTCTCCGGCCCCTACCCGATGGGCCTGGGCGTGCGGGTGCCGATGGTCGTCGTCTCCCCGTGGACGCGCGGCGGCGTCGTCGACTCCACCGTCTACGACCACACCTCCGTCCTGCGCTTCCTGGAACAGCGCTTCGGCGTCCAGGAGCCCAACATCAGCCCCTGGCGGCGCGCGGTGTGCGGCGACCTCACCAACGTCTTCGACTTCTCCGGCCGCAACCCCGCCTGGCCCCAGCTGCCCGACACCAGCGGCAACCGCCAGAAGGTCACCGACACCGGCAAGCTCCCCGCCCCCACCGTGCCCAGCCCGCAGATCTTCCCCCGGCAGCAGCGCGGCACCCGCACCGCCCGCCCCGCCCCCTACAACCTGCTCGTCAAGCCCCGCCTCAAGGGCGACGAACTGACCCTCGACTTCGTCAACCAGGGCCGCCAGGGCGCCGTCTTCGCCGTCTACCCCGCCCCCGGCGAGGCCCCCAGGCACTACACCGTCGCCGCCAGGAGCCGCCTGTCCGACGTCTGGAAGGTCGGCCCGGCCGGCTACGACCTGCGCGTCCACGGCCCCGACGGCGCCCTGTGGCACCTGCGCGGCGACACCGCCGCCGGCTACGAGGTCTCCCTCTCCGAGGAGGGAAACGGCAAGGTGCTGGAGGTCGACGTCATCAACCGCACCCGCAGCGCCCAGACCTTCCTGGTCGGCGACCTCGCCTACGGCGACGGCCTGCGCGAGGTGCGCGTCGGCGCCGGCGACGACCGCACCGTCAACCTCAAGGTCGGCCCCGAGGGCTGGTACGACGTCGCCGTCACCGTCCAGGGCGACCTCGGCTTCCGCCGCCGCATCGCCGGGCGCTTCCCCTGGGACGAGCGCACCGTCACCGACCCGGCCCTCGGCCTGGCCGACCCGCTGACCGTCGAGCTCTCCCTCGGCGCGGCCTCCACCACCATCGACGAGGCGATCCTGCTGCCCGGGCGTCCTGCCACGATCACTGCCACCCTGACCGCCATCACCGCCCTCACCCGCCTGGAGGCCCAGCCGCTGCTGCCGCCCGGCTGGAGCGCCACCGCCCTCACCCCCGCGCCCGACAAGCTCGCCGCCGGCGCCCGCGCCACCGCCGTCTGGCAGGTCACCCCGCCCGCCCGGCTGCCCGCCGTCCCCACCCACCGCCTGCTGGTCACCGCCCGCGCCCAGGCCGACGGCCGCCAGGCCCTCGCCGACGGCGAACTCGCCGCCCGCACCGCCCCGGTGATGACCGGCCACCTCCTCGACCAGGACTTCGAGTCCCTGGCCGGCGCCCTCAAGCCGGAGTCCGGCCTGCTCGGCTGGACGGCCCAGGCCCCCGAGGGCTGGACGGTCGTCAACGCCCCCGGCATGCCCCAGGGCACCACGCGCCTCCAGGGCTGGACCTTCCACACCAAGCGCGAGTGGGCCACCCTCGGCGCCCAGGACCGCGGCAACTTCACCCGCGCCCTCGGCGTCGTCGCCGTCGCCGACCCCGACGACTGGGACGACACCGGCTCCCCCTCCCGCAAGGGCGTCTTCGACTCCACCCTCGTCTCACCCGCCGTCACCATCCCGGCCGGCACCGGCACCCTCCACCTGGCCTTCGACTCCCACTACCGCCAGGAGGCCCCGCAGAAGGCCACCGTCACCGCCGTCTTCGACAACGGCACCGAGACCCGCCTGCTCACCTACGGCCCCGACGCCACCGGCAACGACAACGCCGGCAAGGACGCCCAGAACGCCCGGATCACCCGCGCCGTCCCGGTCCCGGCCGGCGCCCGCACCGTGACCCTCAAGTTCCGCATGTACGACGCCGGCAACAACTGGTTCTGGGCCCTGGACCACATCCGCCTCGACACCCGCCCCGTTACCGACTGACCCCGCCCCGCCCCGACCGGGGCCCGCCCGAGCCCCGCGCCCGGGCGGGCCCCGGTCCCGGCTCTGGACCCCGGCTCTGGACCCCGGCCGGCCCCGGATCCCGTACGGCCACCGCCGCCACGAGCGCGGCGACGGTGAACGCGGCCCCGACCAGCAGGGTCCCGCCCAGGTCACCGCCCCGCGCGCCGACCGCCCGGCTGCCCAGGGCCGTCGCGGCCGCCACCCCCAGGGTGATCGCCGACGTGTGCACGGTGTTCACCAGCACGTCGGGCTCGGCCACCGACACCACCCGGTCGACCAGCAGCGGGTTCAGCGCGATCCCGGTGCCCCCGAGCAGCACCGCCGCCACCACGACCGGCAGCGGCGACGCGGGCACCAGCAGCAGCACCAGCAGCGCCGCGAGCTGCACCGCCAGCCCCAGCACCAGCCACGGCCGCGCGGCCCCGGCCCGCACCCGCCCGGCCACCCGGTTCACGAGGAAGGCCGCCCCGCCGAAGCCGAGCATCGCCAGGGTGCTCTGCCCGGTGCTCAGACCCGCCCGCCCCAGCACCGGGTCGATGAACGCGAACGCCGCGAACGCCCCGCCGATCGTCAGGAAGCTGCCCAGGTAGCGCAGCCACAGCGCGCCGCCGCGCAGCACGCCCCGCGCGGGCGCCCGCCCGCCCCGCGCCCCGGCCCGCGGCAGACAGCCGAGCACCGCCGCCGCCATCACCGCCGCGCACCCGGCGAGCAGCAGGAACGAGGCCCGCCAGCCGAGGGAGGAGGCGAGCAGGTGACTCAGCGGCAGCCCGAGCAGCGTCCCGCCCATCAGCCCGGCCAGCACGAGCGAGGAGGCCCGCGCCCGCTCGCTGCCCGCGGTCAGCTCCATGGCGGCGGACAGCGCCATCCCGAACGTCGCGCCCGAGAGCGCCCCGGTGGCCACCCGCAGCGCCACCAGGACGTCCAGCCGCCCCGCCGTCCCGGCCGCCGCCTCGGCCACCGCGTAGCAGCCCAGCACCAGCACCAGGCCGGCCCGCGGACCCCACCCGCGCAGGCACCACGCCACGAGCGGCCCGCCGAACCCCATCCCCAGCGAGTAGGCCGTCACCAGCAGACCGAGACCCGCCACGGGGACACCGAGGTCGCGGGACATCGCGCTCAGCATCGCGGAGACCTGGAACTCGCTGGTCGTGACCACGAACAGGGCACAGGCCAGCACCGGAACGAAAAGTTTCGAAGACGAACGTTGCATGCGTGCAGCATCAACCTTCACACTGATCTGAAGGTCAAGTCCGAGTCCCGCAGGAGGAGCGCGC
This sequence comes from Kitasatospora sp. NPDC034533, assembly GCF_055575155.1. Classification (NCBI taxonomy): domain Bacteria; kingdom Bacillati; phylum Actinomycetota; class Actinomycetes; order Kitasatosporales; family Streptomycetaceae; genus Kitasatospora; species Kitasatospora sp. NPDC034533. The sequence goes on along the minus strand of NZ_JBVITE010000068.1, from coordinate 40,351 downwards.
ATGCGGATCGCCGACGCCGCCGCCCGGATCGGCGTGCCCGCCCACCGGCTGCGCCACTACGAGGCGACGGGCCTGCTCGTCCCCGAGCGCGGCCCGTCCGGGTACCGCGACTACAGCGCCGAGGACGTGGAGCGGGCCCGCCGGATCAGGGCGCTCCTGGACTCCGGCCTCACCGCGAGCGACGTCGCCCTGATGCTCCCCTGCATCGAGCCCGACCCGGACGACGACCGCAGGTGCTGCGACGTCACCCGGGCCCGCCTGACCCGGCGGCTCACCGAGATCCGCGAGCGCCGCGAACAGCTCCAGCGCACCGAGCAGGCCCTGACCTCCTGGCTCGCCGCCCCGCTGTAGGCCGCCCCGCCCGCGGCGCCCCGCCCCCGGCCCGGCTCAGCCCCGCTGCCGCCCGACGACGGCGCCGGCGGGGGCGGCGAAGTGCGGCAGGACCTCCTCGGCGAGCTCCTGGAGCAGTTCCTCGACCGGCCGGTCGTTGGGCCGCAGGTTGAAGGAGACGTGGGCGACACCGAGGTCGTTCATCAGCTCCAGGTGCTCGATCAGCGCGGTGCGCCCGGTGTGCAGGCCGAGCCGGATGGGGTGCGGCGCGGCGCCCGGGTCCTCGTCGAGGGTGAGCACCATCGGGGTCAGGTACGGCTTGTCCCCGGCGAGGTCGCGCCACTGGCGCATCCGCATCCGCAGCGCGCCGAGGTCGCGCGGGTAGTTCAGGGAGGCGTCGGCGTGCTCGGCGATCCACTCGGGGCTCTGCTGGGCGCCGCCGGCGACGGCGATCGGGATGCCCGCGGGGTGGACGGGCTTGGGCAGGACCTCCAGCTGCCGGTCGGAGCCGAGGCCGGCGGCGGGCAGTTCCAGCGGGCCGGGGCGCCAGGCGGCGCGCAGGGTCTCCACACCGGTGCGGAAGGCCTGGCCGCGGTTCTGGAAGTCGCGGTCGAACAGCGGGTACTCCACGGGGCGGTCGCCGCTGGCCAGGCCGAGCAGCAGGCGCCCGCCGGAGAGGGCGTCGACGGTGGCGGCGGCCTTGGCGACGAGCAGGGGCTCGCGCAGCGGCAGCACGATCGCGCCGGTGGCGAGGACGGCGTCCTCGGTGAGGGCGGCGAGGTGGCCCAGGTGGGTGAAGGTCTCGAAGACGCTGCCGGCGTCGCCGAACTGGAGGGGGTCGTAGAGCGGGACGTCGCGCACCCACAGGGCGGCGAAGCCGAGGCGGTCGGCGAGCGTGGCGAGGCGGGCGTGCTCGGCGAGGTCGGGGACGCCGAAGGGGCGGCCGGCCGCGCGGTCGGCCCGGCCTCGGTCCTGGCCCCAGTCGTTGTCCAGGGGCAGTTCCAGGCCGATGGTCAGCCGGCCGTCGGCGGGGGCCAGTCGGGTGAGGGCGGGGTGGGGCAGTGCCATGGCGGGGGTCCTTGTGAAAAAGCCCGTCCCGGGCGGCGGTGCGGACCGCCCGGGACGGGAGTGGTGGGGCGGGTCAGCTCGCGTTGAACTCGTCCGGGTTCGGGCCGGTGCGCAGGTCGCGGTCGCCGGCGGCGATCGCGGCCATGTCCTGCTCGGTCAGCTCGAAGCCGAAGACGTCGAGATTCTGGCGGATGCGGGCCGGGGTGACCGACTTGGGGATGACGATGTTGCCGAGCTGGAGGTGCCAGCGCAGCACGACCTGGGCGGGGGACTTGCCGGTGCGCTCGGCGATGGCGGTGATCGCCGGGTCCTTCAGGACGGCGCCCTGGGCGAGCGGGCTCCAGGCCTCGGTGGCGATGCCGTGCTCGGCGTGGAAGGCGCGCAGCTCGGCCTGCTGGAGGCCGGGGTGCAGCTCGACCTGGTTGACGGCGGGCACCAGCGAGCTGTTGTCCAGCAGGCGCTGGAGGTGGGCGGGCTGGAAGTTGGAGACGCCGGCGGCGCGGATGCGCTTGTCCTGGACGAGGCGCTCCAGGGCGCGCCAGGTGTCCAGGTAGAGGTCGCGGGCCGGGGTGGGCCAGTGGATGAGGTACAGGTCGACGTAGTCCAGGCCGAGCTTGGCGAGGCTGTCGTCGAAGGCGCGCAGGGTGGCGTCGTAGCCCTGGTCGGAGTTCCACAGCTTGGTGGTGATGAACAGGTCCTCGCGGGCCACGTCGGAGGCGGCCAGGGCGCGGCCGACGCCGGTCTCGTTGCCGTAGATGGCGGCGGTGTCGATGCTGCGGTAGCCGGCCTCCAGGGCGGAGGAGACGGCGGCGGTGGTCTGGTCGTCGGGGACCTGGAAGACGCCGAAGCCGAGCTGGGGGATCTCGACGCCGTTGTTCAGCTTCACGGTGGGAACGCGGGGGGTGCTCATGGTCGTGCTCCTTCAGGCGGTGCGGTGGGTGAGGGTGTAGTGGACGGTCTGGGCGCTGATGAGGCCGTCGCGGAAGACGAAGGTGTCGACTCCGTCGGCGACCTCGTGGTCGTCGGTGGCGGCGTTCCAGCGAAGGAACAGCACGTTCCCGGCGAAGCTGGGGGTGAGCTGCCAGTCGGCGTCCGGGAGGTCGGCCAGGAGGCGGCCTATGACCCGCCGGACCCCGTCGTGGCCGCGGAAGGCGCCCTCGGGGGTGATGAGGACGGTGTCCTCGGTGTAGTTCCCGGCGATGTGGTCGAGGTCCCCGGTGCCCAGGCGCCGGCCGTGGTCGGCGAAGACCTCCTGGGGGGTGCGGGTCACCGGGCGAGTTCCGTCAGCGCGGCGGTGGCGAAGGCGTGGTCCTGCTCGGGGGCGCCGCCGCCGACGCCGATGGCGCCGATGAGGCGGCCGTCGCGGTGGACCGGGATGCCGCCGGCGATGAACAGCAGCGGGCGGTCCAGCGCGGTGGGCAGGGAGTGGAACGGGCCGTCGGGCTTGACCAGGTCGACCAGGTCGGCGGTCGGGGCGTTCAGCTGGAGGGCGGTGTAGGCCTTGCGGGTGCTGGTCTCGCCGGAGATCAGCACGGCGCGGTCGTCGCGGCGGAAAGCGAGCAGGTGGCCGCCCGCGTCCAGGACGGTGACGCTGACGCTCACGCCGGCCGTCTCGGCGGCGGTGCGGGCGGCGTCGACCAGGCGCTCGGCGTCGGTGATGGTGAGCGGGGCGACGGCGGTGGTGGGGCTCATGGTGGTGCTTCTCCCGGGAGTGGGTGGGTTCCGGTCGGATCGATGGTCAGTGGCGCAGGGCGGCGTGGCGGGGAGCCGCGCTGGTGGTGACGGCCTCACGGGTGCGGTCGCGGCGCTCCAGGGCGGCGGACCAGAAGGCCAGCAGCAGGGCGGCCGCGGCGAGGACGGCGCCGACCCAGTTCGGGGCGGTGTAGCCGAGACCGGCCGAGATCACCATGCCACCGAGCCAGGCGGCCAGCGCGTTGCCGAGGTTGAAGGCGCCGATGTTGACGGCGGAGGCCAGGGTGGGGGCGCCGTGGGCCTGGTCCAGGACCCGCTTCTGGAGCGGGGGGACGGTGGCGAAGCCGAGGGCTCCGACCAGCAGGACGGAGACGGCGGCGAGGACCTTGTCGTGGGCGGTGAAGGTGAACAGCGCCAGCACTACGGCGAGGCCGCCGAGGGTGGTGTAGAGCATCGGCATCAGCTTGCGGTCGGCGTAGCGCCCGCCCAGCAGGTTGCCGAGGAACATGCCGACGCCGAACAGGACCAGCAGCCAGGTGACGGAGCCCTCGGCGTAGCCGGCGACGTTGGTCATCATCGGGGCGATGTAGGTGATCGCGGCGAACACCCCGCCGAAGCCGAGGACGGTCATCGCCATCGCGAGCAGCACCTGGGGGTTGCGGAAGGCGGTCAGCTCCCGGCGCAGGTGGGCGCCCTCGGGGCGGGGCATGGTGGGCACGAGCTTGGCGATGCCGAGCAGGCCGATCACGCCGAGCGCGGCGACGCCGGCGAAGGTGGTGCGCCAGCCGACGGCCTGGCCGATGAAGGTGCCCAGCGGGACGCCGACGATGTTGGCGATGGTCAGCCCGGTGAACATGGTGGCGATGGCGCCGGCCTTCTTCTGCGGGGCGACGAGGTCGGCGGCGACGACGGAGCCGATGCCGAAGAAGGCGCCGTGGGCCAGTGAGGTCACGATGCGCCCGGCCAGCATCACGGGGAAGGACGGGGCGAACGCGGAGAGCAGGTTCCCGGCGACGAACAGGCCCATCAGCAGCATGAGCATGGTCTTGCGGCTGATCCTGGTGCCGAGGGCGGTCATCAGCGGGGCGCCGATGACCACACCGAGGGCGTAGCCGGTGACCAGCAGGCCCGCGTTGGGGATGGAGACGCCGTAGTCGCCGGCGATCTGGGGCAGCAGACCCATGATCACGAACTCGGTGGTCCCGATCCCGAATGCGCCGATGGCCAGGGCGATGAGAGCGAGAGGCATGGGCCCGAACCCTTCTGTGATTGCTTGAGCTAGCGCCTTGCGTGCTTAAACAATAGTTGCAGACGCGCTATAAGTGCAAGCGCGGACATGGTGCACGCGCCTACAGGGGGCGGGCGAAGGTGTTCTGCGGCGTCCGGACGGGGTCCGGGCGGGGCGTCGCGGGCGGGTCCGTGGGTTCGGGGGTCCGCCGGGTTCACGGGTTCACGGGGCCGTGGAACGCGACCGGGCCCGGCCCGTCCGGCCGCGCGTGGCGGTTCGGACGGGCCGGGCCCGGGGGAGTGGACGGCGCGGGCGCCGGCCGGGGGTCAGCGGGCGGGCGAGAGTGCGTCCACCGCCTCGACCGCGCGCACCAGCGAGGCCAGCTCGGGGTTGCGGGCGGCCTCGTCGAGCGCCTCGCGCAGCGCGGCGTCGTTGGTCGGCCGGGCCTCCTCCAGGAGCTTCAGGCCCTCCTCGCTCACGTTGGTGTAGATGCCGCGGCGGTCGGTCGGGCACAGGTAGCGCGACAGCAGCCCGCGGTCCTCCAATCGGGTGACCAGGCGGGTGGTGGCGCTCTGGCTGAGCACGACGGCGTCGGCGACCTGCTTCATCTGGAGGTGGCCGCCCACCCCGTCGTGCTGGCGGCTGAGCACGTCGAGCAGCGAGTACTCGCGCACGCTCAGGTCGTGCTTGGCCTGCAGGGCGCGTTCGATGTGCGACTCGATCCTGCCGTGCAGGAGGGACAGGGCACCCCAGCCGTTGGCGAGGGCGGTGAGCGCGGGGTCCGTGGCGGTCATGGGGGCCCGGCCTCCTTCCGGATGTGGCTGGTGTCCAGGATAAGCCATGAACTGAAATATCGGCTAGAGCTTGTATGCCGCTTGTGCAAGCAATCTTGGAGGTGGCCCGGGGGTGGCGCCGGCGGACGGAAATGCCGGACGGTGCCCAGTATCCGCACGGGTTTGGCGCAAATGGTTCAGACCATTGACGTAGGGGGAAAGCAGATCCTACGGTGTCGGGCAACCGGTCTGGCGCGGGCATGCCATGTCTCGGGCAGACCGCCGTGCGCACCCCCACGCGCACGCGCACGCCCGCGCCGGGCGCACACTCCATCCACCCCCACGGAGGAGCACCATGCGCAAGCGCCACCTGATCGCCACCGCCATGGCCGCGATCGCCCTGCCGATCGCGGCGGCCCTGCCCGCCCAGTCGCACGGCTTCATCAACCTGCCGCCCAGCCGCTCCGCCCTCTGCGGCGCCAACGCCGTCCCGTGGGACTGCGGCGACATCCAGTGGGAGCCGCAGAGCGTCGAAGGCCCCAAGGGCTTCCCGACCCGCGGCCCGGCCGACGGCACCATCTGCGCCGGCGGCGACGCCCGCTGGGCCCCGCTCGACAACCCCCGGGGCGGCGCCTGGCCGACCACCAAGGTGACGGCGGGCCAGCAGCTCAACTTCACCTGGAACATCGAGGCCCGGCACGCCACCAGCTACTTCAAGTACTACCTGACCAAGCCCGGCTACGACGCCAGTCAGCCGATCACCCGCGCCTCCCTGGACCTGAACCCGTTCCTGACCGTCCCCTACAACGGCCGCCAGCCCGCCGCCACCACCGTCCACACCGCCACGCTGCCCACCGGCCGCACCGGCCACCAGGTGGTCGTCGCCGTCTGGGACGTCGCCGACACCGCCAACGCCTTCTACTCCTGCACCGACGTGCAGTTCTGACGGCCCCGGCCCCCGCGACGGCCCCGCCCCCTCCCCGGGGCGGGGCCGCCCCTCCCGCAGCCCCCGCGCCTGACCCGCCCCCTCGTACTCGCGCGCGCCGCCGAAGCCACGAATAGGTACATTGACGACATTCGGCAGCAGTCGCCAGGCTCCCGCGCGTCCACGAAAGAAGGCCGACCGCCTTCGGAAAGGGTCTCCATGCGCCCCGACCTCAGCCCCGCCGTCCTCGCCGAGCTGCGCCGCCCGCGGCCCTATCCGGCGGTGTCGATCCTGATGCCGACCCACCGCAGGGAACCGGACAACGCCCAGGACCCGGTCCGGCTGCGCAACCTGCTGTCCGAGGCGAAGGAACGGCTCCAGGCCGACCCGAAGGTCTCCCGCGCCGACCGCATCGACGTCCTGGAGCAACTCGACCGGGCCCTGGCGGAGGTCGACCTCGTCCACGCCGAGGACGGCCTGGCCCTCTTCGCCGCGCCCGGCGAGCACCAGGTCTGGTCACTCGGGCGCACCGCCCCCGCCCGGGTGGTCCTCTCCGACACCTTCCTGACCCGCAACCTCGTCGCCGCCCGCGCCGCCGAGCGCCCGCACTGGGTCCTCGCCGTCGCCGCCGACAGGGTCGTGCTGTGGGGCGGCACCCAGGAACGGGTCACCGAGCACAAGGGCCACGGCTTCCCGCTGGTGCGCGTCTTCGACAACCCCGACCCCGAACGCCAGGAGCAGATCGGCGACACGCCCAGCACCTTCCGCGACGAGGGCACCAAGACCTTCCTGCGCCAGGCCGACACCGAGGTCGGCAAGCTGCTGGCCGCCGCCCCCCGCCCGCTGTACGTGGTCGGCGAGGCCGCCGCCCTCGCCCTGCTGGACGCCGTCGGCACGATCGCCAAGGAGGCCGCCGCCCAGCTGCCCCACGGCGGCCTGGCCCAGGCCGACGCGGAGACCGTCCGCAAGGTGGTCGAACCCGCCGTGCGCGCCCGCGCCGAACGCGAGGTCGCCGAGGGCCTGGAACGGCTCGACAAGGCCCGCGGCGCCCAGCAGTTCGCCGCCGGCCTGGACGAGGTCTGGCAGACCGTCGCCGAGGGCCGCATCGACCGCCTGGTGGTCGAGGAGAACTACCGCGCCACCGTCCGCGACGACGGCGGCCACCTCGTACCCGCCGAAGCCGGCCAGGACGGCGCCCGCGAGGACATCGTCGACGAGGTGATCGAACACACCCTGGACACCGGCGGCCAGGTCCTCTTCGTCCCCGACGACACCCTCGCCGACACCGGCCGCATCGCCGCCGCCCTGCGCTACTGACCACCCCTCACACAGCCCACGCACCCCCGCCGCCGTCGCACAGGGCGACCACCCCGCCGCACCACCCACCCCGCGCAGCCCGCCCGCCGAGCCCGCCACCCGCACCCGTACGGAAACGAACCGGCCAACCAGCGCAAGGAACACGCCACCGTCGCGCACCGCACGCGCAATGGTCACGAACGGTTCCCGGACTCGTGGCGTCCGGTTCGGCCACCGTCCCTAGCCTGCCGCGCATGACACACAGTCACCGCCCCCGCGCGGGCCGCCGCACCGGCCTGCTCGCCGCCGCCGTCGCCGCCTCGCTCACCCTCACCGCCCTCGCCCTGAACACCCCCAGCGCCGTGTCCGCCGAACCCGCGCCCGCCACCGCCGCGGCCACCACCCCGGCCCCCGGCGAGGTCGTCGTCGACGAGCACTTCACCGGCACCGCCCTGCCCGCCGGCTTCACCGCCGTCGAAGGCGACTGGAAGGTCGAGGGCGGCCGCCTGGTCGGCACCTCCGCCAACTCCGGCCAGCAGAGCCGCATCACCTTCGGCCGCCACCTGAACGACTTCCGCATCGAGGCCACCGCCCGCTTCGAGACCGCCCAGGACAGCGCCCGCTGGACGGCGCTCGGCCTGGACGTCCCCGCCAACGGCGCCACCCCCTGGTCCATCGCCACCATGCGCACCGGCACCACCGCCGCCAACGGCCTCGAATTCGCCCAGCGCACCACCGCCAACGCCTGGAACGTCACCAACACCGCCGCCGCCCCCACCGCCGCCGGCACCGGCCGCGACGTGCGCATCGCCGCCGAGGTCCACGGCACCACCGCCCGCTGGATCTTCGACGGCAAGGAGGTCATGCGCACCACCCAGGTCGCCCGCACCGCCGACGGCGGCCAGGCCCTCGTGGTCAACGGCGCCAAGGTCTCCTTCGCCGACCTCAAGGTCACCGCCCTCGCCCCCGGCGGCTGGCTGCGCCCGGCCGGCTCCCCGCTGACCGTCTTCGCCCACCGCGGCGCCTCCTCCGCCGCCCCCGAGAACACCCTGGCCTCCGACGAGGTCGCCCGCCGCGCCGGCGCCGAGTGGATCGAGAACGACGTCCAGCCCAGCAAGGACGGCGTCCCCTACGTTCTGCACGACGACACCGTCGACCGCACCACCAACGGCAAGGGCCGCATCCGCGACCTGACCGCTGCCCAGCTCGACACCCTGGACGCCGGCTCCTGGTTCGGCCCCACCTACGCCGGCACCCGCGTCCCCACCCTCGCCGCCCAGCTGGAGGACCTGCGCACCCGCGGCGGCAACCTGCTGCTGGAGATCAAGGGCCGGCACAGCCGCGACGAGGTCGCCCGGATCGTCAAGGAGGTGCGCGACCACCAGATGACCGGCCGGGTCTTCGTCCAGAGCTTCGAGGTCGACGCCCTGCGCTACACCCGCGAACTGGCCCCCGAACTGCCGCTGGGCCTGCTGCGCAGTGACGTGGACGCCGACCCGGTCGCCATCTCCAGGGAACTCGGCCTGTCCGCCTACAACCCCTCCGACGGCGGCCTCTCCGCGCGCCTGAACGTGGTCAAGGACCTGCACGCGGCCGGCGTCGCGGTCAACGTCTGGACGGTCGACTCCGCCACCCGCTGGAAGGCCCTGGAGGCCGCCGGCGTCGACGGCATCATCACCAACCGCCCGGCCGAGCTGGCCGGCTGGAACAGCGCCTGGAGCCAGGGCGGCGCCCCCGTCCAGCCCGCCGCGCCCACCGTCGCGATCACCTCCCCGGCCGCCGGCGCCACCCTCGACCGCGCCCAGCACCCGGTGGCCGCCGTCCAGGCCGGCGGCGCCGACACCGTCCGCCTCACCCTGGACGGCAAGGAGCTGGCACCCGGCACCGCCCTGGACACCACCGCCCTGGCCCTCGGCAAGCACACCCTGCGCGCCGAGGCCACCGGCCCCGGCGGACGCGCCGAGAGCACCGCCGAGTTCACCCTCGCCGCCACCCCCACCGGCCTGGCCGCCCTGGTGCTCACCTCCGGCGCCGACCGCAACGCCGTCGCCACGCTGACCGTGATGCTCGGCCAGGGCCAGTACCAGCCGCTCGCCCAGTGGGCCGAGAACCAGTCCGGCCGCAGCGTCCCCGCCGACCGGGCCGCCCTGATCGCCGCCGACGCCCGCGCCCTGGACACCGCCGCCCGCGGCTGACGTACACCGTCGGCTCTCCCTCGTGGCCCCGTACCGCCCGTCCGCGGTACGGGGCCACCGTCCGCGCATCCGGTGGTAGACGATCGATCAACGCGGACGGTCCTCCGCCCTGCGGCGCCCTGCCCACCCGCCCGCCGCGCCGTCCATCTCCCGTCTGCCACCGCCCGCCAGAGTCGGGCCCGTTCCCGACACGGGCGGCCGCACGGCGCCCGGCAGACGACTCCCGGAGAGACGCCCATGATGCTTCGCAAGGTACTCGGAACCGTGGCCGCCGCCGTCACGGCCGCCGCCGGACTCACCCTGGTCACGCCGGCCACGGCGTCCGCCGACATCACCACCGGCGTCGAGTGCCGCCAGTTCGTCGGCGGGATCAGCACGCCCGTCGCGCGGGCGGGCACCATCACGCCCAGGAGCACGGAAGGGGGCTGGGGCTCCGAGGCGGGCTCGCTGCTCGGCGGCGTCTTCTCGGGCGCCCAGTTCATCAAGTCGCTCATCGACGAGGCCAACAAGGCCGCCCAGCTCCGCGAGAACCAGGCCGGGTTCATCGAGAGCCTGGAGAAGAAGCTGGAGTACCTCACCAAGGGCGAGTACAACATCAGCATCGTCCGCTCGGGCAAGGGCTTCGCGGAGAACGTCCTCCAGAAGTCCAGCTGCTTCGGCACCGTCCAGTACGAGGGCTCCGAGGAGAAGGCCCTGTACGACGTGTACGTCTTCGACTCCGACGGCCAGGTGTGGAGCAACAACGGCGCCTACGGCTACCAGAACTGGCGGCACTACGGGCACACCCACTCCACGGGCACGCCGGGCAGCACCAGCGACAAGTACACCTACTGGTTCCCGACCACCCTCCAGAAGTCCGCGCACGACGCCGCCGACGCCCGCAACCGCGGATCGGCCGGCAAGCCCGCCCACGGCAAGGTGGTCTCGCTGATCTCCGACAACGGCCTCGCCGTCGACCTCGCGAACGGCAACACCAGCGCCGGGAACACCATCTGGGCCTACGGGCCGAACGGCTCCGAGGCCCAGAAGTGGGTGCTGTGGGACAAGGGCAACGGCAACTGGCAGATCGAGACCGACTTCCGCGGCAGGATGCTGATGGACGTCATCCCCAACGACTGGCACACCCACCTGGTGCAGGACAACGGCGGCACCAACCAGCTCTGGCGCTTCGAGGAGTACGGCAACGGCTGGTACCGCGTCCGCGGCGTCTACAACATGCAGAACGGCTACCCCAACGGCGGCTGCCTGACCGCCGACTCCCAGGGCGCCGCGCTGGGCGCGTGGAACTGCGACCGGGGCATGGGCGGCGGCCAGCTCTGGAAGCTGGTCTAGAGCCGGGCCCGGCCGGCGGCCACGCCCCCGGCCCCCTGCCGGACCCTCGGCCCCGTACCGCCCGTCGGCGGTACGGGGCCACCGGCCTCTCCCCGGCCGTCCGTTGCCGCGCCCGGCCGCCTGGATGCCGCACCGGCCGCCTGGCTGCCGCCCCGGGCACCCCCGTGGCCCGGGCCGGCCCGCCCGGCGTCGGCCGTGCGTCCGGCACGGGGGTCAGAGCCAGTACGGGTCCCACATCTGCTCGTACCCGTTGTCGCAGGTCCACTGGACCACCGGCGCGCCCGCCGTCGTGCTGGAGCCCCCGACGGCCGCGCACAGGCCGCTGTTCAGGTTCTTGAGGTACCGGGCGCCCCCGGCGGGCGCGGTGACGGGAGCCCAGTACTGCTCGTTCCCGCCGTAGCACCCGTACTGGATCAGCTGGACGTTCAGCGCGCGCGAGCCCGCCGGCACGGCCAGGCACTGCCCGTCGTTGTTGTGGGTGCTCATGAACTCGTAGTAGAGGTTGCCGTCGGAGCCGGTCCTCGGGTTGACGGCCTCCCAGCTCTGCTCCGGGCCGCCGTAACAGTCCCACTGGACGATGGGCGCGGCGCCGGCGGTGCTGCCCGCCGCGACGGACAGGCACCGGCCGCTGTTGACGTTGTGGAGCGCCATCGGCTGCCAGGTCGGGATGCTGCTCTGGTCCGTGACGGCGCGCGTGCCCGGGGCGGCGGAGGAGTCGGCGGCTGCCGAGCCCATGGCGCCGACGACGAGGGTAGCCGCCGCGATCACGACTGCGGCCGGCTTCCTGTGGACGATCACGAGTCCTGGACTCCTCTCACGGCTGGTCCGTGCGGTTCCGCGCGGTGAAATCCAGGAAACGCCAAGTCGGTTGACCGGTCGAATGATTCGATCTGTTTCGAATGGGGCGGCGTGGGAGGAGCGTTCGTGATCCGGATCCGCCTGGGGGCCCGGGGGCTGGGAAACGTCAGGTTCGCGGTCTCGCCGGTGGGCTCCGCCAAGGACCTGCTGCGCCTGGCCGGTTTCAGCCCGGGCACCCTGACCCCGGCGTGGCGGGCCAGGGCCGCGGAGGCGCTCGCCCGGCACCGGCTCGGGCTGCTGGCCGTGGTCGGCGGGGGCGGGCCGCTCGGCTACGCGCCGGACTTCATCCGGCCGGAGCCCCCGGGATTCCTGACCGACATCGGCACGGGGCTGCACCAGATCGCGACGACCCCGCAGGAACGGGTCCGCTACGAGCTGGAGGGGGCCGTCAACGGCCATGCGTGGGATCCCGGTTCCGGCCGCCCGGCGCCGACGCGGCTGCTGCGGGCCCTGGACCGGGGGGAGGAGTACTTCGCGCGCCGTCTGGCGGACGAGATGGCGCGGTTCTGGCACACGGCGCTGGAGTCGTCGTGGCCGGCCATCCGGGCCCGGCTGGAGGCGGATGTCGCGGCGCGGGCTTCGGAGATCGCGCGGTGCGGGCTCGGTGAGACCCTGAACGGGCTGGCCCCGAACCTGGAGTGGCGGGACGGGGAGCTGGTCGTGCACTTCCGTACGGAGAGCATTCACCAACTGACGCTGGACGCGGACGCGGTGATCCTGACGCCGAGCGTGTTCGTCGACTGGGCGCTGTTCTGCGCGGGGGAGCCGCCGGGTGCGCCGGTGCCGCGTATTCCGCTGATCGTCTATCCGGCCGCGCAGGTGGACTGCGTGTCGCCGGGGTCGGGGCCGGGGCATTCCCTGATCGGCGCGACGCGGCTGAAGCTCCTGGCGGAGCTGGGCCAGCCGCGTACCACGACGGAGATCGCGAGGAGGTTGTATTTGAGCCCGGCGACGGTGTCGTACCACTTGCAGATCCTGCACCGGGCCGGGCTCGTGAGCCGGGTACGAAGGTCCCGGGAGGTGCTGTATCAGCGGCTCGGCGGGTAGTCGTATTCGCCGGTTTTGATGCCGTGGAGGAGGTCGGCGAGGGCGGTAGGGGTGGTGCGGAGGACGAGGTGGCCCTCGTCCGACTCGCGGAGTTCGACCGTGCCGCTGATCGAGCGGACCTCCACGCATGCGTTGTTGGAACCGGAGTAACTGGACTTCTGCCACGCGGGGTTATTCATACTTGATCTCGATTTCCTTTTTGATCTGCCGGATAAACTCTCGCGACTCTTCCTCCGGAAGCGCGACGGACGCCATCCGGGCGAGCATCTCGCGATAGCTTGCGAGTGATGCAGGAGAGTCGAGAATCAGACTGCTGTGAGTGGTGTCGATCTGAGCCGAGTCCAGCTCGGGTACAGCGCCTTCCGCGTAGTTGAGGTTCTCGCTCGGGCCGGGCAGGGACTCGATGTCGAACGGTACGGCGCGGATCGAGACCTCTGGGGTCTCGGAGTGCCCGATGAGGGCGTCGAGTTGGTCAGCGAGAACCTTGGGTCCGCTGAACTGCATCCGTAGTGCGGCTTCGTGGATGAACGCGCGGTAGGGCACTCCTCCTGGGCGGATGACTTGTTGTCGTTTCATTCGGAAGTTCATCCGGGTGTCGAATTCATGGCGGGGCAAGGGTGGGATTGCCCTGGCAAAGACTGAGGCGGCGTAGGCATCGGTTTGCAGCAGTCCCGGAACGAACGTAATCGTGTAGGCGGTGATCCTCTTCGCGGAGTGCTCAAACTCTGCGAGATCAAGCAGGTCCGAGGAGACCGATCCGCGAAACTCCTCCCACCATCCCTTCATGCGTTCAGTGGTCACCTCGGCCAGCGCGTCGATCAGGGGCTGGTTGCCGCACATGCACGCAGCGGCGATGGTCCGCAGCCTCTCGGCGCTGATGCCGCCCTTCCCGCTCTCCATCTGTGTGATCTGGGCGGGCTGGATGCCGAGCTTGCGTGCCAACTCGCTGCCGCCGAGGCCGGCCTGCTCCCGCATCCTCCGCAGTTCGGTCCCGATCCGCCGCTGGCGAAGGGTTGGGTTCGGTCGTAGCGCCATGATGACCAGTCTGCCGCAGGTCGGGAGGGCGGTGATGCCACGATCGGGGGACCTCGCCGCTTCCGGCTCAAAATTGAGCCGCCCTGCGCTAGGGTCGCTGTCACATCGATCCGACGGATCGTCAGTAACGCCTGTCGCGGCAGGCGCCGCAGAGCAGCCGTGCCTTCTCCACGGCCTGGCTCACGGCGACACGTGTTCCGCCGGTTCCTCCCCTCTCACGCCTCGGGAGAACTCCCATGCGTCACATCAACACCCCCACCATCGCCATCGCCCGTCAGAGCCTCCACCGCACCATGGCGGGCATCGGCTGGTCGCCCTCCCTGATCTCCGACGCGCAGCTGGCCCTGGTCGAGCTCCTCGTCAACGCGTGGCGCCATGCGGACACCCCGGCGCCGCTGGTCGAGATCATCTCCGTCAACGACTCCCTGCGCGTCTCCGTGACCGACGAGAGCCCGGTCGTGCCCTCCGCGCCACCCCTGTCCCTCCTCGCCGAGTCCGGCCGGGGCCTCCAACTCGTCGCCGGCCTCACCCACGGCTGGGGCGTCGAGTCCCACGAGCGCGGCAAGTCCGTGTGGTTCACGATGGGGTCCGTCGCGTGAGGCGGCCCCTGATGCTGCCGACCGACCCCCGGCTCCGGCACTACACCGACTCCCACATCCGCAGCCTCCTCGCCGAAGTCCAGGAGCGGGGGCGGAAGTTCGGCCTGATCTTCCCCTCCGCCACCACCGGCGAGACCATCGACGGCCGCGTCCTGGTCCGCTTCGACGCCGCGCCGGCCTCGACCCTCCTCAACCTCCTCGTCCTCCTCCTCGACGCCGAGCGCGACTTCCCGCGCGACTCCTGACCGGGACGGCCCTGGGCTGCCTCGCCACCCCCCTCCGAGCGGCCCCACCGCCCAACGAGTCCCCCTGACCCCCCGGCCCCCGGCCGCCCCGCGTGCCGGGGGCTGCGGGATGCTCCCTCCACGCCCTCGACGCCCCCTTCACCGGTGGTGGCCAAGGCCCTGAAACTGTGTGGAATCCACCTGGGTTCCCCCGGCCGGACAGTGAGGTCAACGACGATGGCAACGGCGGTTCGTGAGCAACTCGCGAAAGCACGGCGCTCGGCGGTTCATCTGGAGATGCGGGACGGCTACATGCTGGACGACCCCGAGTTCATCGCCTGGCAGCGGGGCAAGCGGCTTGACCCGACGGACCGTGAGTCGTGGTGGCGGTCGTGGCTCGACGTGGTGGCCGAGGCGACCGGTCGGGGGGTGGTCATGCGCCGTCTGCGTGTGGTCTCCGAGCCGGTGACCGACTACATCCGGTACGAGTACGACGTGACGTTCCCGAACGTCGCGGCGGGAGAGGACGTGAGGTGGCTGCCGCGCTCCCGCGCCGGTGACCTGCTCCTGCCCGGCCTGGACGGCTGGGTGATGGACGACGAAGTGGTGATCCTGCATCACTTCACCGGGGACGGGCAGTGGGCCGAGGCCGGTATGGAGGTCCGGACCGATCCCGAGCTGGCCAAGCGGTACCTGGCGGCCTACGAGGCCGCCTGGGAGCGGGCGACGCCACACGCGGAGTACCGCCCCACCTGATCGGTTCCCGCTCATGGCCGTCCCGGCATCCTCAAGCATCCAGCGCGTTCGCCGGGATCTCGCCGTCGCGCACGGGGAGTTGCGGCACTGCTCCAGCCTTCGAAGCGCCTGACAGAGCGGCCTCGAACACTGGATGCTGGTGGCCGCGCCAACGTTGAGCGCAAGAATGCGCAAGGTACGTGACGCGAGGGCTATCCATTCCCGTACGGTTCCTCGGGCACGCCTTCACGAAGGAGGGGGGCCGCAGTGAAACCCTGTTCGTCCGCGTTCGAGGCCGTCTGGGCGGCAGGCGTTCCGCATGAGAAGTTCACCGTCTGAGTTCTGCGAGCACCGGACAACCAGCTCATGTCTTCGTCACCGTCTTCCAGCACTGTCGCAGCGCGGAAGGCCATCGCCGACCAACTGGTCGAGATCCGGAAGGGTGCCGGGCTCAACGGCGGTGAGCTCTCCGCCCTCTGCGGCTGGCACCCGGCCAAGACCTCCCGTATCCAGTCCGGCAAGTCCGCTCCGTCGGAAGACGACATCCGGGCCTGGTGCACCGCCTGTGGGGCCGTCGACCGGATTCCCGATCTGATCGCGGCATCCCGCGCCGCCGAATCGATGTACCAGGAGTGGCGGCTCCGGAACAGCTCCGGCCTGCGGCTCGCCCAAGAGCGGGTCATCAGCGATTACGAGCGCACGGGGCTCTTCCGGATCTACGTCTCGAACGTGCTACCCGGATTCCTCCAGACCGCCGAGTACGCGACGGCGCTCATGCGCTCCATCACGGACTTCCAGGGCACGCCGGACGACGTCGCGGCGGCCGTACCGGCACGCCTGGCACGGAAACAGCTCATGTACACGGGAGCGCACCGGTTCGCGGTCCTGATCGAGGACTGGGTGCTGCGGACCAGGATCGGCAGCGTGGAGGACATGGCCGCTCAACTCCGCCACCTGCTCATCCTGATGTCGCTGCCGGCCGTCTCCATCGGCATCATCCCGCTCGGCTGCCCGCGAGTGATCTGGCCCCTCGAAGCCTTCTACCTCTTCGACGACCGGCGGGTGGCGGTGGAGAACCTGACGGCGAAGGTCAACGTTCTCCAGCCCAGAGAGATCACGGACTACCTGCGGGCCTTCATGGGCCTGTCCGGCATGGCCGTGTACGGGGTGGAGGCCAGGGCTCTGATCACCGCCGCCATCGACTCGCTGGAGTGATGGCCCGCAAGAAGGCGCAAGTTCGTCGAGCGTGCGGTGCCCGGGCCCCTACGGTCTGTCATGCATCACCGCCGCCGTCCCGACTGGATCAGGACTGGCCGCAACTCCCTCACCACCAGTACGAATTGGAGGAGGACCACAGATGACAACCGCGCCGTGGGGCACCACCCGCATGGAGCCGTTCTCGGCTGCCGTCCCGGTCCCGCAGTTCACGTCCCTCATCGACCCCCGAGACGCAGGTCGCCGTGTTCGTGGACGAGTTTGGCCGCACGGTGGAGATGGGCGGCCACGGCACCAGCACCAGCGGTTTGACGCCCACGCAGACCACGCCCGACGGTAACCCGAAGAGCCCGACCGACGCCGACAGCACCGAGTCCTACGACCAGGACCAGAGCAACGGCTGATGGACGGCCGAAGCGGGTCGGTGCTGGTGCTGACCAATCCCCTCGACGTGACTGCGGACGCGGTACTGCGGGTGCTCGCCGAGCGCCGGGTTCCGGTGGTCCGTCTCGATCCCGGCACCGACCTGCACACGGGTGCCTCGCTGACCGCCGCGTACCGCACGGGCGAGCAGCGGGGCACCCTGCGCACGGCCAGCCGGGACCTCGACCTGTGCGCGGTCCGGTCCGTCTGGGTGCGCCGGGCTTCGCCCTACGAAGGACCGGCCGAACTGGGCGGCCAGGAGCGCCGGTTCGCGGCCTCGCAAACCCTGTGGGGTGCGGGCGGCATCCTCGCCTCGCTCCCCGGCGCGCACTACGTGAACCACCCCTGGGCCAACCGCGCCGCCGAGCACAAGCCAGCCCAGCTCGCGGCCGCGCGGCACGTCGGCCTCATGGTCCCTGACACGGTGATCACCAACAGCGCCGACGAGGCCCGGGAGTTCACGGCGGCCCAAGCCGGCGGGGCGGTGTACAAGCCCCTGTGGAACACCCCCTACGCGGTCGACGGGCGGCCCCACGCCGTGTGGGTGCGCGAGGCCGATCCGGCCGACATCACCGACGCCGTGTCCGCCTGTCCGCACCTCTTCCAGGCGAAGGTGCCGAAGGCGTTCGACGTGCGGGTGACGGCCGTCGGCGACCGCCTGTTCGGCGTCCGGATCGACAGCCCCGACCTCGACTGGCGCCGTCGCCAGGACCGGATGACGTGCACACCGATCGACGCACCCGAGCCGGTCGCGCGCTCGGCCGCCGCCTCACCTGGACCGGCTCCGGCTGGTCTACGGCGCGTTCGACTTCGCGGTGACCGCCTCAGGCGCCTGGTACTTCCTCGAATGCAACCCGAACGGCCAGTGGGCCTGGCAGCCGGCCGAGACCACCGATGCCATCGCCCGCGCCCTCGCCGACCAGCTCCGGAAAGGTTCCCCCACGCATGAGCACACCTGCTGAGCTCCGCGCCGCCCTCGCCGACCGGCTCACCGAGGACGGCACGCTGACCGACCGGGCGTGGGAGAGCGCCGTGAGGGCCGTTCCGAGGGAACTCTTCCCCACGGCCTACTTCACCCCTGTCCCCGGCAGCGCCCCGACCGGCTACCAGCCCGTCCGCGAGGGCGACCCCGGATGGCTGGAAGGGATCTACGACGACCAGACGCTGGGCACCCAACTCGACGGCCGCACCGGCCCCGAGGACACGGCGGGGGAGACCGTGACGGGCATCCCCTCCTCCTCGTCCACCCTCCCCTCCGTGGTGCTGCGCATGTGGCAGCAGCTCGGCGCCAGGCCGGGCACCGGGTGCTGGAGATCGGCACCGGGACGGGGTACTCGACGGCCCTCGGCGCGAACCGTCTCGGGGACGCCGGCCTCACCAGCGTCGAGTACGACCCCTCCCTCGGCACGGCAGCCGTGGCGGCGATCAAGGCCGCGGGATTCTCCCCCCGCCTGATCGTCGGCGACGGGCTGCGCGGCGACCCGGACGGCGGCCTGTACGACCGGCTCATCGCCACCTGCTCGGTCCGGTACGTCCCGCTGCCGTGGCTCCACCAGGTCAGGCCCGGCGGCCGGATCCTGGTCACCCTCTCCGGGTGGAGCTACGCGAACGCCCTCGCGCTGCTCGACGTGACCGGCCCCGGCGAGGCCACCGGCCGGTTCCCGACCGGCCAGGCCGACTTCATGATCGCCCGCCCCCATGACCGGCCGCCCCTGCCGGTGATGAACCTGCTGCCCGGCGAGGAGCGTCCGACCCGCCTCGACCCGGCGGTGCTCGACGACCGGACGGGCGGCTGGGTGGCCCAACTCGCCGCGCCCGCGGCCGTTCGCATGGGTGTGGGGGCCCGGCAGATCTTCTGGGACCCGGCCACCGGATCGCAGGCCCGGACGGCACCAGCCCCCGGCGGCGGGTGGACCGTGACCCAGCGAGGGCCCGTGCGCCTGTGGGACCGGGTCGAGCACGCGCTCCAGTACTGGCAGGCGGCCGGCGCACCGCCCCAGGACGCCTTCGGGATCACGGTGTCGCCGGCCGGACAGCGCGTGTGGCTCGGCACCGAGGACGGACCGGGCTGGAACCTGCCCATCTGACCCTGGCCGCACCCGACGCCGGGGCCCTTCCGTGGTCAAAGCGATGTCGGCCAAGACCACCGACGTCACCGCTCACGCGCCGGCGCCGCACAGGAAGTCGGCCGGTCCGACTTCCTGTGCGCCCATTTCGCCGCCCGGGGGCTACCGGCTTCGGCGCAGGAGCTCCGCGATGCGGGCGTCGACCTGTTCGCGGTCGTATCCCCGCCACCGGATCTGGAACGTCGGCTGCGGTGGCGGGGGAGCGGCCTGGGACAGCGCGGCCAGGTAGTTGTCGACCTGTTCGCGGTCGTAGCCGCGCCGCACCAGGTCGAAGCCGCGGAACTCGGGTGGTGTCGACACGTCGTGGGTCCTCCGGTCCGGCCTGCCCGGGCCGGGGCGGCGCGGGAAAGGATCAGGCTTCCCGATCCTGTCACCGCGACGGCACCCCGAGCAGGGCCGACGGGGGCGACGACGCCGGGCGCCTCCCTGCTGTGCGGGCATATCGTCTGGTCAGAGAGGGTGAGATCGACGCTATGCTGTTCGGCGCGCTACGGAGCGTATCGAACGACTTGGGGGTACCGGTGGTGCGGGGGCGGGGCTCAGTGCCCACCCGGAGAAACTCGGGGACCGCGGGGGACAAGCTCGTCACGGCGGGGACCGGGCCGATCCACGACGCCGCGCTGGCCGCCCGCTGGCTGGAGGCGGTCGCCGCCGTCCTGGCGCTGCGCGTCACCCACCGGGAGGCGAGCGCGTGAGGCGCAGGTGGCGCCTGATCCTGCTGGCGGTGGTGGGCGCGCCGGTGCTGCTGGCCGTCCCGGTCACCATGCGCGCGGTGAGCCTCCACCGGGATGCCACCGGCAAGCTCGACCACGGCACGGTGTTCACCCAGACCTCGGGACAGCTCACCGTCAGGCCCGGCGGGCTGTTCTCCGCCGAGGTGTCCGCCCACCGGTTGGCAGGTGACGTCTGGAGCATGGCCGCCCCCGCCCCCGACCCGGCCGTCGTGCGGGCGGCCGGCGACGAGTACGTCCGCAACTTCCGCTTCGGGGACGTGTTCGACACCGGCGCGGTCGGGAACGTCGGCGCGGGCGGCCGCTACTACTTCACCTTCCGCGCCCAGAACCCCGGCCGCACCACCATCACCGTGCACGTCGCCTACCGCGACGAGCTCGGCGGGGACTGGTCCGGAGGGCCGGACCAGGTCGAGCGCCAGTTCACCGTCGACGTCCGCTGAGCCCTCGGTCAGTAGGCCGCGTTGGCGTGGTCGTTGAACCAGTCGGGCAGGTTCGGCCACCACTCGCCCGCCTTCGCGTCGAACGTCATGCCGTCGCCCGACAGGTGCACGGCCTGTCCGGGGTACGCGGCCCAGCTCCTGAGCGAGGAGACCTTGTGGTTGACCAGGACGGGGAAGACCGTCCACGTCCCGATCTGGAACTCCCAGCAGTCACCCGAGTAGTTGTAGTCGGTGAACACCTGCCCGTACCCCGGCTGCCCGTAGTGGGTGCAGTTGCCGGCCGCCTGGGCGCCGGGCGCGGCGGCGACCAGCGCCGCCGCGGTCGTGGCGGCGGCGACGAACCCGGCCGTGAGGCGGCGCTTGCCGAACATCAGGGGCATCTCGGTGCTCTTTCGTGACGGGGTGGCTTGTCGTGGCTGATGATGATCGTTCATCGGGCCTGCGACCAGTAGGTGCCCGGCCAAAGTGGCCGACGGGGGCCCGGGAGCCATCGCGGGACGGACGGTCGGCGGCCCCGGGCAGCGCCGGGAACCGTGGCAGGCCTGTTGCCTACGAAGTGGCGCGGCTCACAGCCCTCCGGCGCGGCACGTGATCGACTCACCCGATGCGCGATCTCTCCCCGCCCCGCCGCCCGCTGACAGCCCGTCACGCCGTGGCCGCGACCGCCGCCGCCCTGCTGCTCACGGGCTGCGCCTCCGCGACGACGGCGGCCTCCGCCGGCGGCCCGGGGGAGTCCGGCACCCCCGGGCCGTGCGGCACCCCGCCGCCGACCGCCCCCGGAGCGCCGCCGCCGGCCGCGCTCGCCCAGGGCGGGGTGCGGATCACCGCCGCCGGTCCCGCCTGCGCCGCGTACGAGGTGACCAACCCGAACGGCGAACCGTACGACGTCACCGTGGTGTTCGGCGTCCCCGCGGCGGTGGGCGGCGGGCTGGAGAACGTGTCCCGGACCGTCACCGCGCTCGCCCCCGGCGCCACCGAGAAGGGCCGGCTGGACCTGCGCCCCGCCCCGGCCGACCGGCCCGGCAGCGGCCCGCAGCCGAAGATCGTCAAGGTCCGCTCCGTGCCCACCGCCGAGGCCCCCGACACCGGAGGCCCCTGCCCGCCCTCGGGCCTGCGGCTGTACGCCGACGACGGCAGCGCCGCGATGGGCCTGCGGGCGGTCGGGGTGCACCTGCGCAACTGCGGCACCGCCACCGTCACCCTCGACGGCTACCCGCAGGTCCAGCCGCTCGACGCCGACCACCAGCCCCTGGAGGGGGTGCGCGTGCTGCGCGGCGGCGCCGAGATCGCCACCGGCACCGGGGCCGACGACCCGCCGCAGAGGATCGCCCTGCGCCCGGGGGAGGGCGCCCGCTCCGTGCTGGTGTGGCGCAACACCGCCGAGGCCGGCAC
This sequence comes from Kitasatospora sp. NPDC034533, assembly GCF_055575155.1. Taxonomy (NCBI): domain Bacteria; kingdom Bacillati; phylum Actinomycetota; class Actinomycetes; order Kitasatosporales; family Streptomycetaceae; genus Kitasatospora; species Kitasatospora sp. NPDC034533. The sequence goes on along the minus strand of NZ_JBVITE010000068.1, from coordinate 18,684 downwards.
CTCGCAGAACGCCCCCTACGTCCGGGTGCGCGCCATCCCCGGGGCGGCGCCCGTCATGGTCACCCCGGAACTCGACCTCGGCACCACCGGCCGCCTCGGTGCCGGCGCCTGGGCCAGGGAGGAGACGAACGGGGCGGCGCCGGTGCGCCCGACACCGTGAGCTCGGGGGTACCACCGATCCGGCCGTGGGGGGGGGGGGGGGGGCGGGGGGGGGGAGGGGGGGGGGGGGGGGGGGGGGGGGGGGGGGGGGGGTGGGGGGGGGGGGGGGGGGGAAAACCCCCCCCACCCCCCCCCCCCCCCCCCCCCCCCCCCCCCCCCCCCCCCCCCCCCCCCCACCCCCCCCTCCCCCCCCCCCCCCCCCCCCCCCCCCCCCCCCCCCCCCCCGCCGGCGCGTGAGCGGAACGAGGCGTTCCGCCGCGCGGTGTTCACCCCTGGAGGATGCCAGCGCGGCGCCCCGCCGTGTTGGCTCCCAGTGGACACTTCTTGGCAACGCGTGCACAGGCCCGGGTTTTCCGCCCCGCCCGTGCGCGCCAGGTGTCCACGGCGCGGCGTTTTCGCGCGGGTACGGCCGCGGTGCCCATACGGAAAGCGCCCGCCGCCCGGCCCGCGCCCGTCCGGCCCGCGCCCGCCCGTCGGCGCCGGTCCGGCTATCCGGTCCCCGTCAGCGCCTGCCGCCGGTGCTCGCTGGGCGCGAGCCCGTACGCGCCCTTGAACGCGCGGCTGAACTCGGCGGCGCGCGGCAGCCCGCAGCGCGCGGCGACGGCGTGGACGGGCAGGTCGCGCAACGCGGGGTCGGCCAGGTCGCGGTGGGCCTTCTCCAGCCGGCGCCGGCGCACGAAGGCGGCGACGGTCTCGCCGCCGGAGTGCCGGGCGAAGAGGCGGTGCAGGTAGCTGACCGAGATGTGGTGGGCGGCGGCGATCACCGCGGGGCTCAGTTCGGGGTCGTGCAGGTGGCGCGCGACGAAGCCCCGGACGTTCTCCACCAGGGCCCGCTGGCGGGTGTCGTCGGGTACGGCGGCCTCGGCGTCCAGTTCCCGGGCGAGCCAGGCGGCCACCAGGTCGACCACGACGCCGCCCAGGCGGGGGGTCTCGGCAGGGCCCAGGGCGGCGGCCTGCCGGTCGAGGCCGACGAGGAAGTCCGAGAGCAGCGCGCAGGTGCCCTCCCGCGCGGAGAAGCCGCGGCCCAGCAGCTCCTGCACCCGGTGCGCGGGCAGCGGCAGCAGCGCGGTGGGGAAGTCGACGCCGACGGCCTCGATCCTCAGGTCCTCGGGGGAGTGGGCGCGGGTGGCGAAGGCCCGCAGGTCGAAGGGGTGCGAGCTGTCGAGCATGTGGAGGTTGCCACGGCCGAAGGTCTCGGTGCGCCCGGTGTCGCGGGTCAGGGAGAAGCCGCCGTCGAGCAGCAGGGTGAGGTGGAACACCCCCAGGTCCGAGCGGCGCACCCGGCGGGCGGTGCGCTGGAAGCGGGTGGGCGGGAAGGAGGTCCGCAGGAGGGTCACCGGGCCCAGTTCCAGGCGCCGCATCTCGGCCCGGAAGTCGTCGGCGTGAGCGCTGGTCACCTCGCTGTCGCGGGTGCGGCCGACCAACTCCCGCCAGCAGTCGAACCGTTCCTTGCCGGGTACGCCCTCGCCGCGGAACACACTCTCCGTGCTCGTGGCCACTGTCCGCCCTTCCCTTTCCCGGAGCCCGTCCCCGCCCGACCGGCCGGGCCTCCCTCCCCACCCGGCGTCACCGTCTCCTCGCGGCCGGTGACCACCGAAACCTACAAGGTCGGCGCCGTCTTCCCGCGTCCGGCCCCGGCATTCGGCCGTCCACGGACGTTCCGGTGAACCGGCCGTCGGCCGCCTCCCGTTGTCATGAACGGGAGAGGTTCTGCTCCCGCCAGTCGACGGCGGCCGGGTGACGCGCCGCCGTCCAGGAGGATCGTGCCGCGGCCGACGGGCAGCCGTGCCGCGGCGGAGAGAGGGGAACGATGAGGAACACCGGACGGGCCAAGCGCGCTCTCGCCTTCGCCGGAGCCGCGCTGGCGCTGGCCTCGCTCACCGGGCTGACGACCGCCACCAGCGCCTCGGCCGCCGACGACTGGAACTGTTCGCGCAACCCGAGCGGCTGGGACCACATGGACTGGGGCAGCTGCCTGCTGCCCGGGGACTCGCTCTACTCCGCCAACGGCGCCTACCGGCTGACCTACCAGAGCGACGGCAACCTCGTGGAGTACGACAGCCGCGGCACCGCGCTGTGGGCCACCGGCACCACCGGTGGCGGCGCCGGCAAGGCGATCATGCAGTACGACGGCAACTTCGTCGTCTACGACACCTTCAAGAACCCCAAGTGGGCCTCCAACACCGCCTTCGGCTGCAACCCCAGCGCCAACTGGGTGCGGGTGCAGAACGACGCCAACATCGTCGTCTACCGCCCGCACGACAACACCAGCCCCTGGACGCCGGTCTGGTCCTCGCACAACGGCCGCGTCGGCACCTGCTGACACCCGCCGAACACCTGCCGGCCCAGAGCCCGGAGTCCAGTGCCCGGGGCCCCAGGCCTGAGCCCGAGGCCTGAGCCCCGGGCCTGAGCGCGCCCCCTGACCCCCAACCCCCGGGCGCGCGCCGGGCCCCGGGAAACCGCCCGCCCCGGGCAGGGCCTCAGCGCACGGCGAGGACGGTCTTGGCCGGGGCGCCGCGCCGCTCCAGCGCGCGGTGGACGTCGGCGGCCCGCTCCAGCGGCAGGACGGCCGGGGCGGGTTCGCGCAGCACGCCGCGGTGGCTGAGGCCGATGACGGCGCTCAGCGCGGTGGCCACGCGTTCGGGCACCAGGTGGGCCACGCCGCCGAGGCTGAGGCCGTGCAGCTGCCGGGTGCCGTGCCAGGCCGAGTCGGTGTCCACCGGGTGGGCCCGGCCGCTGGCGTTGCCCAGCACGACCAGCCGGCCGAAGGGCGCCAGCAGTTCCCAGGCGCGCCGGCTCGCCTCGCCGCCGACGGGGTCGATGACGACGTCGACCCCGCCGGCGGCCAGGCCCTCCAGGTCGGCGCCGCTCACCACGCGGGTCCACGGGCCGGCGGCCGACGGCTGCGGTACGCGGCCGAAGACCCCGGTGACGGAACGGGCCGGACGGGCGGCGGCGATGCACCCGGCGACGGAGCCCAGGCCGCCGCCGGCGCCCAGGACGAGCACGTCGTCGTCGATGCCCAGGCGGGCCAGGTCGTGCAGGGCGATCCACGCGGTGACGCCGTTGACCAGGACGGCGGCCGTGCGCGCCAGGTCCGCGTCCCAGGGCAGCGCGGCGGCCATGGTGGCGTGGGCGACGGCGACCTCGGCGTAACCGCCCGCGCGCGGGCCCCGGCCGAAGTCGTTGAGCAGGGCGGCCACCGGCCGGCCGGGCTCGAACCCGCTCACCCCGGGGCCCACCTCGCGCACGTGTCCGGTGACCTCGATCCCGGGGACGAACGGCGTCGGCAGCGCGAAGGCCCCCGAGCGGAACAGGGTGTCGACGAAGCCGACGCCCGCGTACGCGACGTCGATGCTCAACTCGCCCGGCCCGGGCGCCGGCTCCGGCACCTCGGCCACCCGCAGCGCCCCGGGCGGCCCGGGCTCCTCCACGACCACGGCACGCATCGCCGCTCCCTCCACGTCTCCTGACCGTCGGTGGCGAGGACCGCCCCCGATGCCCGCCGGTGGCGAGAACCGCCCCCGCCCGCCGCGGATTCCCTCCGCGGGGCAGCCCCCGCGCCCCCGGCCGGCCGCCCCCGGTCAGCCGCCCTCGGGGGCGCCGAGGGCGAGGGTGAAGCTGAAGCGGTCGCCCCGGTACAGGGTGCGCACCTGCTCCAGCGGCCGCCCCCGGGCGTCCCGGCTGCGCCGGTGCAGCAGCAGCATCGGCAGCGCCGGCGGGGTGCCGATCAGCAGCGCCTCGCGCGGGCTGGCCAGCACCGTCTCGATCCGCTCGTCCGCCGCGCCCAGGCGCACCCCGTGCTCGCGCAGGTAGCCGTAGAAGGAGCCCTCGGGGTCGAACTCCCGCGCCAGCGCGGGCACCCGGGCGACGGCCACGTACGTGGACTCCAGCCCGACGCGCTCCTCGTCCGCGCGCAGCACCCGCTCCAGGTGCCACAGCGGCTCGCCCTCGGGGACGTCCAGCAGGCGGGCCATCGCCGCGTCGGCGGGCAGCTCCTCCAGGGCGATCAGGGTACGGCCGGGGCGCAGGCCCTGACGGGAGACGCCCTCGGTGTAGCTGCTCAGGGACAGCGGCTGCTCGATCTTCGGGCCGGCGACCACCGTGCCCCGGCCCTGCCGGCGCAGCCGCCCCTCCAGCAGCAGTTCGCGCAGCGCCTGGCGGACGGTGGCCCGGGCGACGCCGTGGCGCTGCGCGAGGTCGGCCTCGGTGGGCAGCCGCCCGCCCGGGCCCAGCTCGGCGAGCAGCTCCTCCAGCCGGGCCTTGACCAGGTAGTACTTGGGCACCCGGCCGTGCTCGGGGACGCCGGCGCGGGCGGGTTCGGGGCCGGGGCGGGGGAGGGGGCGGTTCACCGCGCAAGCCTACCGAGCGCCCCGGGGGCCGCCCGGCCACCCCCCGAGGCCAAAGATCATGGAAGTGTAACGGGTCTGGTCTGAATTTCGGCGGTTGTTCATACAACAGTGCATTCGGCGAGCGGTCGTCCTCGCCCGGCTGGCCCATCCTCACTCCCGGTGCGACCGCACCGCACTGACGATCAGTTGGGAGACCTCCGTTGCGCACCTCCCGCCCCACCTCCTCCCGCCCCACCTCCACCCGCTCCGCCTCCTCCCGCTCCGCCGCCCTCGCCACCGCCACGGTCGCCGCCACCGTGGCCGCGCTGATCCCCCTGTCCGCCACCGCCTGGGCCACCGCCACTGCCCCCGCCCCCGCTGCCATCCCCGCCGCCGTGGCGGACGGCCCGTACCGGGGCCTGCCCAACGGCACCAAGCAGGCCAAGACCCTGGTCATCGGCATCGACGGCACCCGCTACGACAAGCTGCTCACCGCCGACGCCCCCAACCTCAAGGCCCTGATGGCCGGCGGCATGACCGCCACCAGCAACCTCTACGCCAACCCGCTGGCCCCCACCCTCTCCGGCCCGGGCTGGTCGACCATCGCCACCGGCGTGTGGCCCGACAAGCACCAGGTGAAGGACAACAACTTCACCGGCGCCCGCCTCGACCTCTACCCCGACTTCGCCACCCGCCTGGAGAACGCCGACCCGGCCACCTCCACCCTGGTGATCGGCTCCTGGAACCCCATCGCCGGCACCGTCTTCAACGGCCGCGCCGACGTGCGCCTCCAGGAGAGCGAGAACGACACCAAGACCGCCGCCGACGCCGTCGACTACCTCGCCCACGGCAACCCCGACGCCACCTTCCTGCACTTCGACCAGGTCGACGAGGCCGGCCACAACCACGGCGGCGCCAGCTCCGACTACCTGGCCGCCCTGCACTCCGCCGACACCCTGGTCGGCCAGGTCCTCCAGGCCGTCACCTCCCGCGCCACGTACGCCTCGGAGGACTGGCTGGTCATCGTCACCACCGACCACGGCCACACCGACGCCGGCGGCCACGGCGGCAACAGCGCCAACGAACGCCAGACCTTCCTGATCGCCGACGGCGCCGGCTACACCCCCGGCTCGCGCCGCTACGACGTCAAGCCGGTCGACATCGCCCCCACCGTCCTCAAGCACGAGGGCGCCGCCATCGACCCCGCCTGGAAGCTCGACGGCCGCCCCGTCGACGAGATCACCCCCGACGCCTTCGACGCGCTGCGCCCGAGCCTCCAGTCCCGCGCCGACGAGAGCGGCATCCCGGCCGCGGTGAAGGGCTGGACCCACACCCCGCCGGCCGGCTGGAGCATCGACAACTCCCGGATGCCCAGCGGCGGCGTCACCGAGTGGCGCGGCTGGACCTTCGCCACCGACGAGTTCTGGAGCGCCGCCGAGCTGGGTCAGTCCCGCGAGACCAACGTGCGCGCCCGCAACGTCTTCGCCGTCGCTGACTCCGACGAGTGGGACGACAAGGCACACGGCGCCGGCCAGTTCGACTCCACCCTGGTCAGCCCCGCCTACCCGGTGGCCGGCGCGAGGAGCGGCGTGCTGTCCTTCGCCACGAACTACAAGATCGACGGCCCGCAGACCGGTGACCTCTACGTGGTCTTCGACAACGGCGCCCCGCAGCCGGTGAAGTCCTACCGCAGCGACCTGAACACCGTCGAGAACCTGCCCGTCACCGTCCCGGCCGGCGCCACCACCGCCCGCTTCCAGTTCCGCTACACCGGCACCAACAGCGCCTTCTGGACCGTCGACCAGGTCGTCTTCACCGCCTCCTGACCCCGGCCGCGGGGCCCGGGCGGCCAGGCGGGCGGCCGGGCGGGCCGGGGAGGGGCCGGGCGGGCGGGGGAGGGGCGCCGGGCCCCGCTTCCGTCCGCCCGCCGCCCCGCCGTGGCCGGCCCCTTGCATTGCCCCGCGCATGCAACTATTGTTTCTGCATGTAAGGCGCGTCTGCACCGATTGTTCCGGTGTGGCCGCAACCCCCGGCGGGCCCCCTTCCCCGCGGCCGCCCGCCCGCTCCACAAAGGCACTGACATGTCCCTGAAGAACATCCTTCCCGGCAAGCTCGGCTTCGGCACCGCCCCGCTCGGCAACATGTTCCGCGCGATCCCCGACGCGGAGGCCGCCGCCACCGTCGAGGCCGCCTGGGACCAGGGCGTGCGCTACTACGACACCGCCCCCTTCTACGGCGCGGGCCTGTCCGAGTCCCGTCTCGGCGAGGTGCTGTCCACCAAGCCGCGTGACGAGTACGTGCTGTCCACCAAGGTCGGCCGCGTCATCCTCGACGAGGTGGAGGAGGGCGCCCGCGACCTCGGTGAGAAGGGCGGCCTGTTCGAGCACGGCAACCCGAACAAGATGCTCCACGTGTGGACCGCCGAGGCCACCGAACGCTCCATCGAGGACAGTCTCAAGCGCCTGGGCACCGACCGCCTGGACATCGTCTGGGTCCACGACATCGCGCAGGACTTCCACGGCGACCTGTGGGTGAGCAAGTTCGAGGAGGCCCGTACCGGCGCCTTCCGCGTCCTGTCCCGCCTGCGCGACGAGGGCGTCATCAAGGCCTGGGGCCTGGGCGTCAACAAGACCGAGCCGATCGAGATGACCCTCGCCCTGGACGAGCCGCGGCCCGACGGCTTCCTGCTGGCCGGCCGCTACACCCTGCTCGACCACGAGCACGCCCTCCAGCGCCTGCTGCCCCTCGCCCAGGAGCAGGACGTCGACATGGTCGTGGGCGGCCCCTACAGCTCCGGCATCCTGGCGGGCGGCACCCACTTCGAGTACCAGGAAGCCCCGCGGCACATCATCGAGCGCGTCACCCGGCTCAAGGGCCTGGCCGCGAAGCACGGCGTGAGCATCAAGGCCGCCGCCCTGCAGTTCTCCCTCGCCCACCCGGTGAGCGCGGCCGTCGTCGCCGGCGCCACCAAGCCCAGCCGCATCGCCGAGGACCAGGCGGCGCTCAACGAGAGCGTCCCCGCCGCGTTCTGGACCGAGCTGCGCGCCGCCGGCCTCGTCAGCCCGGCCGCCCCGCTGCCCAACGGCGCCTGAACCCCCACCCCACCCTCACCCTCAGCACAGCCCAGGAGAAACGATCATGGCCTCCACCTCCGTCAGCCGCGTCGTCCCCGCCACCCCCGAGAAGGTCTGGAGCCTCATCGGCGGCTTCGACGCCCTGCCCGACTGGCTGCCCTACATCCCCGAGAGCACCGCGTCCGAAGGCGGCCGCGTCCGCAGCCTGAAGAACCCCGAGGGCGAGGTCATCGTCGAGCGCCTCGTGGACTTCAACGAGACCGAGCGGCAGTACAGCTACGCCATCCTTCAGGCCCCCTTCCCGGTCGACGGCTACGTCTCCACCATCCGCGTCCACACCGTCCCCGGCCGCGCCGACGTCGCCGAGGTCCAGTGGTCCGGCCGCTTCAACCCGAAGGGCGCCACCGAGCAGGAGGCCGTCGACCTGTTCACCGCCATCTACGCCGACGGCCTCGACGCCCTGAACCAGGCCCTCGCGGGCTGACCGGGAGCGCCGCACACCGGCGGCGCGGCGGTCCGGACACCTGGGGGATCGGGTGTCCTGGCCGCCGCGCCGCCGGCGTCCGCGCGTGTCCGCTGCCGCGCGCTACACGCCCGGGGCCCCGGTGCCGGCGGCACTGTCCTCCTCCACGTGGCGCCGGAAGTCCTCCAGGTCGTCGATCACCCGGCGGTCGACGAAACCCAGCGCCTCCACGAGGTGCTCCCAGATCCCGTGGGGCTCCACCTCCAACTGGAGCATCACCCGGGTGGTCCGCTCGTCCACGGGGTGGAAGGTGACCACACCCCGGTGCCGCGCCGGCCCGGGACCGCTGTCCCACGCCACCCGATCGTGCTCCACCATCTCCGTCGTGACGGCCTCGAACTCCCTCGGCCCGGCGGGGGTCCGCAGGACCCACCGGGTGCCGGAACCCGACCGCTCGACACTGACCACCCCCCGCATGAACCGCGGGAACTCCTCGCAGCGCACCCAGCTCCCGTAGACCGCCCCGAGCGGCGCCGCCACCTCGACGGACTCCTCGATCCGGTGCATCGCACATCCCTCCGACGTCTCGTCACCAGCCGCCCGGGGGCGGTGTCCTGTGGTCCGCGCCTGCCCGCCGATCCGCCGGCCATGCATCCCCGCCCGCCCGCCGCCCGGCCCCGCCCCGGCGCCCCCCCGCCCTGCCACCCCGTCGTCCCGCCGTCCCCAACTCCCCGGCACAAACGGAAGGTTGGCCGTGCACATAGCCTGTTGCGCGCGCCCGGCCCGTCCCTATACTTCCGTTGCCCGCCGACCGGGACCCGGCCGTCCGGGCATCCGCTGCTGCGCCCGGCCAGGGCGGCCGGCCGCCCGTACGAGGGAGAACCGATCATGGTCAAGCACTACCTCAAGTACGCCTTCAGCACCCTCACCGCCGCCATGTTCCTGCACATGGTCTGATCCGTCCGACCCCGGCCGGGGCCGGGTGGCGCAACCGTCCGACCCTGGCCTGGGGAGAGTGCGCTTGTTCGCGACCGCGCTGAGCCAACTGCGCTACGCCGCATCAATTCTGACGAGCCGTCGGATAAGACCGGGCGACCTGGAACGCCTCGCCCGCGACCTCGTCGCCACCATCGCCGAGTTCGGCGAACCCGGTGAGGACTCCGCCCTGCTGCCCGGCCGCGCCGGCCACGTCGACCCGCGGGTGCGCCACGAGGTGGCCCGCCGCAGCCTGCGCGCCACCGCCCGTACCGCCGCCCGCCACACCGCCTACTACCGCCGCCGGTTCGCCGGCCTCGACCTCGACCCCGGCCGGCTCGAACCCGAGGACTGGCCGCGCCTGCCCGTCACCCCCAAACAGGACCTGCGTGCCCGGCCCGCCGACTTCGTCTCGGACACCGCCGCCCCCGCCCTGATGGCCCTCACCACCGGCACCAGCGGCACCCCCACCGTCGTCTGGTTCTCCCGCGCCGAACTCGAGTGCGCCATCGCCTTCAGCACCATCTCCGCCGTCCTCGGCCTCGGCCTGCGCCCCCGTCACACCGTCGCCTACGCCGGCTGCTCCCGCGCCACCGTGTCCCTGGTCAACGCCGAGGAATCGGCCACCCGCGCCGGCGCCGGATTCGTCCAGTTCGGCACCGTCACCCCCGCCGTGGCCATCGAGCGCCTCGCCGCCCCGCTCCACCTGCCCGGCAAGGACCCCAGAATCACCCACCTGACCACCTCCGCCTCCTACCTGGCCGCCCTCGTCCGGGAGGCCGAACACCACCGGCGGCGTCCGAGCGACTTCGGCCTCGCCTCGATCAGCGTCGGCGGTGAGGTCCTCTCCGCGCCCCTGCGCCGGCGCGCCGAGGAGGCGTTCGGCGCCACCGTCACCTCCGCCTACCTGATGACCGAGATCCTGCCCTCGGGCGCCACCCCCTGCGCGCGTGGCCATCTCCACCACACCCCCGAGTTCGGGCACCTCGAAGTCCTCGACCCACTCACCTGGCAGCCCACCGCGCCCGGCGCGATCGGCACCGTCGTCCACACCCCGTACGTGCCCTACCGCCACTGCACCCTGCTGCTGCGCTACGCCACCGGCGACCTCGTGCGCCTGCCCGCCGAGGCGCCCGGCTGCGAACTCGCCCACCTGCCGGCCACCTCCGAGATCCTCGGGCGCTGGAGCGGCCCGCTGAGCACCACCGTCACCACCCGCGAGATCCTCGACCTCCTCGAAGCCGACCCCGAGGTCCCGCTGCCCGCCCGCCACGCCCTCACCGAAGGCCCCGACGGCCCCGACGGACCGGCCCGCCTCCACCTGCTGGTCGAGCGCCTGCCCGCCACCGCCCTGCGCGGCCGCCTGGAGGAGCGCGCCCACGCCGCCGGCCTGCGCCTGTCCGACATCGTCCTGCACGAGGACCGCGCCGCCATGCCGCCGACCGCGCCCCTGCGCGCCGACCTGCGCGAACACGCCTTCGACACCCTCGACCCCACCCCCGGGAGGCGCTGAATGGCCGCCGCCGACCCCGCCGCGCTGAGCGCCCTCAGCGCCGCTGTCGCCGCCGAGACCGCCCTCGCCGCCTGGTACCTCGCCCGCATCCGGATGCCCCGGCCCCCGGTCGGCGTCTACACCGCCGGCGACGTCGCCGTCCTGTGCGCCGGCGTCGTCCTCGCCCCCCTCCTCTACACCGCGCTGCCCGGCGCGGTGGTCTGCGTCCTCTTCGGCCTCGTGTGCTGCCTCGCCCTCCAGTTCACCCTCGCGCCCCTGCTCGCCGCCGCCGGCCCGCGCGCCGCGCCCTGGTCCTGGGCCGCCGCCCTCACCGCCACCGCCGCCACCGCCCTCGCCGCCCTCACCGGACACCCCGGCGCCGCCCGGGCCAGCAGCGACCTGATGATCGCCGCCGCCGTCATCGGCGTCGCCAACCTCTGGACCCAGAGCGGCCTGCGCTCCACCCACACCGCCGCCCTCGCCGCCGTCCTCACCGTCTACGACCTGGCCGCCACCACCCTCACCGACACCACCGCCCGCTTCTTCGCCCAGGTCCAGGACCGCCCCTTCGCCCCCATGCTCGCCCTCACCGGCGGCCCGGCCCCCGTCGCCATCGGCCTCGGCGACCTCCTGCTCCTGACCCTCCACCCCCTGGTCGCCGCCAAGGCCCACGGCCGCACCGCCGCCGGGTTCGCCGCCCTGGCCGGCCTGCTGACCACCAGCGCCGTCAGCGCCTGCTTCGCCGCCGGCTGGCTCACCACCGGATTCCCGCTGCTCACCGCGCTCGGCCCGCTGATCGTCGCCCAGCACCTGTACTGGCGGCGCCGCTTCGGCGGGGAGCGGACCACCGCCCAGTGGCGCGCAGGCCACCGGCTCCCACCACCCGCCCGCCGCCACCCCACCCCCGCCGAGCCCGCGTCCGCCCGCCGGTCCTGACCCCGCCCACCGATCCCGCGCCGCCCCTCACCGACCCGGCATCAGACCAGGGCACACACGGCCCTGGCAGGAAAGACCCCACCACGCCTGCAAACACCGGACACCGGAAGAGGACGCCGAACCCACCGCACCCTGCGCCCAGGAGCCTCCTCCCTCGCCGAACTGCCCACGGACTCCGGCCGCAACGAAAGCGCCGTCTCCTCGCGCACCCCCAAGATCGACGCACGCGGCCCCGTCCCCAAGGAAGCCCGGGAACACGGCGGCTGACGTCCCTGTCCGCCCGGGGCACGCCGCTGCCCACGGGTGTCTCGCACCCGGTGGGGACGTCCTGCCACGGGAGGCCCTCGCCGCGCCCCTTCCTCCCCGGTCCCGCCTGGCCCGCCCGGCACCGGGGCGGCCACGTCCCCTGGGCATGCTTGTATGACTCACTGAAAAGGCACGCCCCGCGCCCGTGAGCGGCATGGAGTTGCTCCAACGTCCACTAGCCTTTCAAGCCAGGTCGACAGGCATGGAGGACTGGGTGTGTTCGTGACGACCGGGCAGGCCGCGACGGCGCTGGGGTGCTCGATCCCGACGGTGAAGAAGCTGATGGCCACCGGCGTGGTGCCGGGCGTGCGCGACACCGGCCGGCAGGTGTTCCCGCTGGCCGCTCTCCAGCAGTTGCAGGCCCGTCCCGCCGCCGACCTGGCCGCACTCGGTACACCGGAGGTGGCGGTGCTGCGCTCGGACGCCCCAGCCCGGGTCGACGAACCGGACCGCGACTGGATCGGCTTCGGCACCGGCCTGGACCAGGAACAGCTGCTGGCCGCCCTGTCGGGCTGGTGGCGGTGCGACCCGTCCCGGGTCGCGGCCGGCGTCGTGCTGCCGGTCACGGTGGCCGGTTTCGTCGTCGCGGTGCTGACCGGCCTGGCCGCGTGGGAGTCCGACGGCACGCCCGGTACCACGGGCCGGTACCGCTTCCCGAAGGCGCGCCTGGCCGGCTACCTGACCGACCTCACCGCCCCCGCCAACGCCGCCGGCCCCACCGGCCCCGAGGACACCCGCCTGGCCGGCCTGCTGCTCGGCACCCGCCTGCCCTCCGTCTCCGGCGGCCCGATCGCCTACGTCCCCACCCGCACCGCCGACCAGCCCGCCACCGAGGGGGAGCAGGCCTGATGGACCGCAAGACGTACACCGCCGAACTCGCCGCGCTGCGCGCGCTGCGCGCCGAGATCACGGCCGCGGAGAAGCAGGTCGCGGCCGCGCAGAAGGAACTGGACAAGCTCACCGCCCAGCGCGCGCGCCGGGTCGCCGGGCTCGCGGGGTACGAGGGCGCCCAGGCACCGGCCGTCGCGAAGGCCTCCGGGCTGTCGGTCGGCGACGTGGTGCGGATCGCCCCGCTGCTGGACCCGACCCCGCCCGCCGTCCGCACCGCCCAGGCCGCCCCCGCCCCTGCCCCTGCCCAGGATCCGTCCGCGTCGTCCGACGAACCCGCCGCCGCGCTCGCCCCGGCACTGCCCCGCCCGGTTGAGGCGGTCGAGCAGCCGGCCGAGCCCGCCGGCGAGAACCAGGCCACCGCCCCCGCCCCTGTCCAGACGCCGACTGCGCCGCCCGTGTCGCCCGCCGACCCCGCCGCGCCTCCCGCCCCCGCCGCACCGGTCGAGCAGCCTCCCACCGCCGACGACGACCAGGCCACCCCTGCCGAAACCCCCGCCTCCTCCGCGCCCCACCCGGCGGCCGTACCCGGCCCACGCGAGCTGCCCACCCTCCCCGAAGGCCCGGCCGGTGCCCGCTTCGAGGCCGTCACCACCGGTCTGGTCTCCAAACGCCCGAACTTCACCCAGCAGACCCGCGCCACCGTGTTCCTGGACGCCGCGACCGGTGACCTCGCCGTGCGCGACCGCACCGTGCGGCTCGACCTCGGCGCCCGCACCCCGGGCGAGATCCTGGACGCCGTCCTGCACGCCGCCCCCGGCACCGAGCGGATCTACATCACCGCCGGAGCCCCCTGGCACGACGGCGCCGAACGCTACTCCACCCTCAAGGACGCGGTCGCCGCCTGGCTCAACACGCCCTCGGAGCGGTGGACCACCGCCGTCGGCTCCGGCCGCGACAAACTCGCCGGCCACTTCGTCCACCAGCGCCAGCCCGTCGGCCGCTACGCCCCCGCCACCGCCCCGGACGGCGCCGGCACCGAGATCCGCTCCATGGGGGAGTGGTTCGACCCGGACGGCGCCGACGTCGTGACCTGCCGTCAGGCGTTCACGCTGCTGTGGCAGGCGCTGCGCCGCCACTGGGACGACGCCGTGCTGATGGGCTCCCCGAGCCAGACGGGCCGGGACCTGTGGTCACGCACCATCCCCACCACCGGGAAGTGGGCCGGGGGCTACCCGGTCCTCAGTGAGGAACTGCGCGGCCTGCTGCACGCCACCGGCGGACAGGGCCGCACCGAGCTGATCCTGCCCCCGCGGGTGCCCGAGCAGCTGCCGGCGCTGGTGGAGTACGACCGCACGTTCGCCTACGCCAAGCACCTGTGGAAGTCCCCGGTGGGTACCCCGCGCCGCATCACCGCGGCCGCGTTCGCCGCCATGACCGGGCAGGAGCAGGTGAAGGCGCTGATGTCCTGCTCCCACTGGAACATCCGGGTGACCGTCCCCGCCGGCTGGGACCACGCCGGCCTCCTCCCGGCCCCGGTGACCGGGGACCGCGCCTGGACCTACCCGGCCGAGCCCGGCGCCACGTTCACCACCTGGGCGGGCGGGGCGGAGGTCCACCTCGCCCTGTCCAACCACCTGATGCCGTGGAAGGTCGAGGTCCTCGGCGGCCTGCTCTTCGAGGACGGCAAGCCCCTCGACGAATGGGGCAAGCGCCTCAAGGCCGCCTGGGCCGACCTGACCAACCTCTCCAAGCTGCACGGCGACGAACGCCAGCGCACCGCGGCCTACCTCGCCTCCCGCGCGGTGCGCTCCGTACTGCTGTTCGGCCTGGGCGGCTTCGCCCAGCGCCCGCGCCTGGTCTCCGGCACCACCCCGATCGGCGAGGCGCTGCCGGCCGGGGTGGAGATCCTCGGCCAGGACGACCGGGTCGTCACCTGGCAGCGCCGGGCCGGCTTCTCCCGCGACCCGTACGCCCACCCCGAGTGGGCCGCCTACGTGTGGTCGGGGGCCCGCGCGGCGCTGCTGGACACGAAGTACCGCCAGGGCAAGGACGTCATCGCCTGCGCCGGCGCCCTGCACGCCAGGCCCGGCACCGTCGTGTACTTCGGCACCGACGGCATCGCCCTGACCGAGCGCCAGCCGTGGCCCTACCGCGGCGAGGTGGGCGACTACCTCCTCAAGGGCCACCTGACCGGCCCGGTCGAGCACCCGAGGAGCCAGGAGCAGTACCTCGAACTGCGGGCCCGGGGCCGCACCGAACTCGCCGCCGCCGAGAAGGGGACCGACCAGTGAGCCCGGCCGACCCGGACCACCCCAACGAAGCCGCCCGCCTGACCCAGCAGCTGATCGACCAGGGCTACACCAAACGCCAGATCGCCGGGATGCTCGGCCGCGACGCCTCCCTCGTCTCCCAGTTCTTCACCAAGGGCAAGGGAGCGGCGTTCGTGAACGCGCTGCGCCAGGTCGTGCGCGCGGTGCGCGGCGGCGAACGCGACGTCGAGGCGCTCGGCGCCGTCGCCCGGGAGAACATCGAGCGCCGCCGTACCCGGACCGGCCACAAGGCCCGCGTACGGGGCAAGGACGTCGTCGGCGCGCCCGGCGAGAGCATGGCCGCACGCGCGGGCCAACAGGCCATCCGCTCCGGCGCCGCCCACCTCGCCCCCGTCGTCCACGCCACCGGCCAGGCCGGTGGCCGGCTCGCCTTCACGGTGCGGATGCGCGCCGATCAGTTCACGATGCCGGCCGGCTCGACGCTGGACTCCCCGGGCCTGCGCCGCGGTTTCGTCCCCCGCGCGGACGGCACCGAGGAGCGCACCTACGGCAGTGCCTCCACCGGCGGCTTCGACGCCGCCCAGTGGTCCCGGCGCGTCGCCGACCACCACGGCGACGTCACCGAGGCCATGAAGGCCTGGCTGGTGGAGACCGGCCGCGCCGTCGAGGACGCCGACATCCGCTACCTCGAAGTCCGCGCCTGGGTCCCCGGGTCGTGAGCACACGGTCCTTCCGCCACTGCGAAGGAGTCAAGCCCTGATGACACAAGCATGGGACTGGTCGTCTCTGCGGACCCTGCACATGCCGGCCTCCCAGATCACCCAGTACCCGCGGTGGCTGGTGACCGGCAGCCCGAAGGAGCGCCACAAGGCCCATCGGGTCCTGCACTGCGAGGTCGCCAACCAGGGCTCGCTCTACACCGCCGCAGCACCGTGCGTCGACTTCATCGCCGAGTACGTCCGCGCGGGCGGGCGGCCGAGCCCTGCCGCGGTGAGCACGCTGGAGGCGATCCTCAACGCAAGAAGCCCCGGCTCCACGGTCCCCGTCGGCGGCAGAGCGGTCGACACCGCCGCGTACTGCCGGGCACGGATCCTGGACATCCTCCCCGAGCTCCTCCGCACCGCCGACGCGGCCGACATCGACCACTTCGAAGAGATCTGCTTCCTCATCCCCCAACTCGCCGACTCCGCTCCGCAGGTCCTCGACTTCCTGCGCCACCACGCCTGCGGGAACGAAGGCCCTGCCCGCGAACTCGCCCTCGACGCGCTGGAAGAGGCCGAGGAGGTCGCACGGGACGGCCACATGCCCTGACCTCGCACCGCCCGCACCACCGTCCGGCCCCGATCGAGTGGTCCCCGCACCACACCCAGCGGCCCAGCACCGGCAAGGAGAAGCACCGCCGTGGACACCACCACAGCCGCCACCGTCGGGACCGGCGTGCCGGCCGGGCCGCGCGCCCACACCCGGACCCAGCCCCGCACGCCGCTGCCGGCGCAGCCCGCCGTGACTGCCGCCGTGGTGAACCCACTGCCGCTGCACGGGTTCCAGAAGGACGCGGTGGCGGCCGCGGTACGCGAGGTGAAGAACGGCGGGCGCGCCACCGTCGTCGCGGCGACCGGCTCCGGCAAGACCCTCATCGCCGCCGGCTGCGCCCGGCGCCTGGCAGCGAAGGGCCGGGTGCTGGTGCTGGTGCCCACGATCGAGCTGCTGGAGCAGACCGCCGAGGCGTGGTCACTGAAGGGAGGCCGCCGGGGCCTGGCGGTGGCGGCGTGTTCGCGGGAGGAGGCGCTGGAGAGCGCGGAAGCCGGCACCCGGGTGCGGGCCCGGGTGACCACCCAGGCCCCGCGGATCGCCGACCTGCTCGCCTCGGCGAAGCCCTCCGAGCCGGTCACCGTGTACGCCACCTACGCCTCCCTGGAGCGGATCGTCCAGGCCCACCGCGATTTCGGCCTCCCGGCCTGGGACCTGGTGGTGGTCGACGAGGCGCACCGCACCGCCGGTTCGGAGGGCAAGGCGTGGGCGGCGGTCCACGACGACGCCCAGGTCCCCGCCGCGCGCCGGCTGTACTTCACCGCGACCCCGCGGATCGCGGACGACCGCCGCACGAAGGACGGCCTGGCCGACCTCACCGCCGACGCCGCCGGCGCCGGCGGAGCGGAGAAGCTGCCGGCACTGTGCTCGATGGACGACGAGAACACCTACGGCCCCACCGTGTTCACCTGGACCCTCGGCCAGGGCATCGAGCACGGCTACCTCGCCGACTACCGCGTCCTGGTCCCAGTGGTCACCGACGAGGACCTGCGCGACCTCCTCAACCTCCCCGCCGTCGCCGACCTGCGCTCCCAGCGCACCAACGAGGAACTCCTGCGCCTGGCCCTCCAGACCGCCGTGCTGCGCGCGATCGCCGACCTCGACCTGCGCCGCGTGATCACCTTCCACTCGCGCGTCACCGCCGCGCGGGAGTTCGCCGGCACCCTGCTGGAGACCGCGGACCTGCTGCCCGACGCGGAGCGCCCGGAGCGCATCTGGGCGAAGGCCGTGGCCGGCACCGACCGCCTGCGGGAGCGCCGGGCGGCGTTCGCGGAGTTCAAGGCCCACACCGGCGAGGACGGCGAGGAATGCGGCATCCTCGCCAACGCCCGCCTGCTGACGGAGGGCATCGACGTCGCCGCCGTCGACGCGATCTGCTTCGCCGACCCCAAGTCCTCGGTGATCGACATCGTCCAGGCCGTCGGGCGGGCGCTGCGCCAGTCCTACCGGCAGGGCAAGGTCTCCTGGGTGATCATCCCGGCCTACCTCCCGACGCCCGTGGCCGGCGACGACACCGCCACCGCCGACCCGGCCGAGGTCCGCGACGCCGGGGCGGCGGTGAAGGCCGGGGCCGACACCGAACTCGAAGCGTCGTCCTTCCGCACGATCTGGCGGGTCCTGCGGGCGCTGGCCGCGCACGACGCCCGGGTGGTCGGCCGGATCACCGAACTACGCACCCACCGCTCCCACACCACCGCGACCACCGCGACCTCCTCAGCCGAGGAGGGTGAGCAGCCGGCTGCGCCGGCCGAGTCACCGATCGCGTGGCTGCGGATCGACGCGAAGCACCACGCCGCACAGATCCTCCAGACCGTCAAGCTGCGGGCGTTCAACCCGCGGGCGGCCGAGTGGCAGCGCATGCACGCCGTCGCCGCCAGGTTCCACCTGGAACACGGCCACCTCGACCCCACCGACAAGACCAAGCACGGCGAGCTGATCTCCTGGCTGGACCGCCAGCGCCACCTCAACGTCCAGCACCTGCTCGACCCCGCCCGCGTCTCGGAGTTGGACGCGCTCGGCATGATCTGGTCCAAGCACGCCAACGCCTGGGAACGCGGCTACGCCTACGCCCGTGCCTGGGCCGCCCACCACGGCCACCTCGCGATCCCCGCCACCGCCAAGCTGGACGGCTACGCGGTGGGCGCGTGGATGCGCCGCCAGCGCAAGGCCGCGGGCCTCACCGGCGACCAGGTCGCCAAGCTCACCGCCCTGGACGAGCTGTGGCGCCTGGAGCCGGACTGGAATCGCTCCTACCGCCGTCTGCTCGCCTACCTCGCCGCCGGCGGCACCCTCACCGGCCCCGCCAACCGCACCGGCCTCGGCGACGACCCGGCCTTCCGCCCCGGCACCTGGCTGCGCAAGCAAGACAAGGCCCGCACCGACGGCAAGCTGACCGACCACCAGGCCGCACTCCTGGACGCCCTCACCCGGCACACCGAGACCGTCACCTCCTAATGCTGTTGTCAAGCCGCTGATGTGACTGGGAGGTCGCCTTGGTAGCACCGTCCGTCACGGATCAGAGCCCACAGGACGTTCA
>NZ_JBVITE010000067.1:0-46302 GCF_055575155.1 Kitasatospora sp. NPDC034533 | reverse complement strand
TCATCGGTCAAGGTCAGCTCGGCCATCGGCCGCCCCATACGCGCCATGGGCACAGGCTACAGATATGAAGCGAATTTCAGGTGCAGGACACTAGATGACAGCGCAACATAGAGACGGCATGTGAGCCCATTTGGGCAAGTAGCTCCGCCTGGCGTCGCCAGTCGGAGCGGGTAGTGCAGGCCAGAGCCCGAACGTGAGATACCCTGCGCTGGCGAACTCGCCCGCATCGACGCCCACCACACCCGCACCAACCGCTTCGCAGCACTTAGCCCCGCCGAGTACTGGCTCGACGGGGCTAAGAATTCATCTCATTTGGGGAGTCGGCGGGTGCAGATGAGGGCGGCGGCGATGCTGGCGAAGGCGGCGAAGTGGTCGGCCTTGCGTTCGTAGCGGCGGTGGAGCCGGCGGAAGGCGCCGAACCAGGCCACGGTGCGTTCGATCACCCAGCGGTGGCGACCGAGGCGCTGGGAGGAGTCGATGCCTCGGCGGGCGATGCGGGCCGGGATCTGCCGTCGTCGCAGGTAGGAGCGGATGAAGCGGTGGTCGTAGGCTTTGTCGGCGTGCAGCTTGCCGGGCCTGCGGCGCCTGGGTCCGCGTCGTGAGCGGATCGGCGGGATCGCCTCGACGAGAGGGATCAGGGCCTGGCTGTCGTGGACGTTGGCACCGGATATCGCGAGCGACAGGGGCAGGCCGGTGCGTTCGGTGAGCAGGTGGATCTTCGACCCGTACTTGCCCCGATCGACAGGATTCGGACCTGTCAGCTCCCCCTTTTCAGGGCCCGCATGTTCACCGAGTCGACCGCGCACCGCGACCAGTCCAGCTCGCCCCGCGCGCCGAGCTCGTCCAGGACGACGCGGTGGAGCTTCGCCCATACCCTGGCCCTGCTCCACTCGGTGAAGCGGCGGTGCGCGGTGGGCCCGGACGGGCCGAAGCAAGGCGGCAGTTGGGCCACGTGCACCCCGACGTGGCGACGAAGATGATCGCCGCCAGCACTTCGCGGTCCCCGTAGCGGCGCCGACCACCGCCCTGCGGCCGCCTCGGTGTCGCCGGCACCACCAACTGGAACAGCTCCCACAGCTCGTCCGGCACCAAGCGCTCCACGATCGTCACGCGAGCAGCTTACAAGCCCAAATGAGATAACTTCTAAGTGATCAGGGCCCAGAGCGTCCGCACGAACGATGGGGCCCAGCCATGACTATTCGTGCGGATTCTCTTGCACCGGGTGGCGTCGGCGTAGCCGGGACCGACAGTAGGCGATCCCGACCACGCCGGCGCAGGGAACGACAATCCAGGCGATCCAGTTGAGGCCGGATCCGATTCCTAGCAGGTAGGCGAGTCCAGCAAGGGCAAGCCAAGCAATGAGCGCAGAGAAAAGACCGCAGCCGAACATAGCGGTGCTGGTTTCGGCCTCATTCTTGTGCTCCAACTCGTGGGCCCGCCCCTCAGGTATCAGCCGCAGGTGTAGCGGCGTTCCTCACCAATGTAGCGGCCACCCTGGGTCCAGTTGTTGCCAGGCCCGACATAAATCGAGGCCGTACCGTTCTCCAGCCGGTAGAGCTGGCTGCCGGTTCCGGCGGCACAGGTCCACCTGGGGTAGACGCCGTCCCCGGAGCCCCACTGGTCGATGATGTTTGCACTGGCCTTCTCGCGCCAGAATCCGAGGCCTCGGTACTGGAAGATCGCCGCAGCCATGTTCATACGGCCCTCCTCGCTGCACTGCATGCTCGTTCCAGCGTGGATCATGCCACCGTCCGCCCACGCTTCCGTGTGGCCCACGTTGCAGCCAACCGACAGGAGGAGGGAACGTTCCTGCCGTCGCTCCACCTTCCCGGTGCTCGGGTTGATCTTGTCGTAGGCGAGGGCCCACTCCTTGAGCTGGGCCGCGGTGGGGGCCTTCGCAGCCAGCTGCGAGGAGGTCGTCCGCACCGGGATCTGCGACCAGACGGTCGCGGTTCCATCAGGCGCGACGACCGACACCTGGGGTGCATCGACGGTGGGGTCAACGAAGACAACCCCCTTGTCGTTGTTGGGGTTCACGGTTGCTGTTCCCCCGAAGAAGGATGCTGGCACGGCGCGCGGCAGTCGCACTCGAGTCACGGTGAGGTCTGCACCGGGGAGGGAGATATTCGCGCGAGTGGTCTGCCCGACTTCCTGGTACGTCTCGGTCAGCACGTCGTCAATTCCGGCACTGGACGGCAGAACCGATGCAAGCGACTGCTTGATCCGGTCGGCGTTGGCCCCACCCGAAGGCACGGCCCGCTCGACGATGCTGGCATCGGCCGGGATCACGGCCGGCGCGGACTCGGCTACCCACGGGGTGGATGGGGTCGCCTTCAGAGAGGCGGCCTGAGCCGTGAACGGGGCCAGGGCGAAGCCCACAGTGGCAACAGCGATGACCGTCGATATCTTACGCAATGCAGTCCCCCCAAAGGATGCAATTTTGACAGGCCCTACTTGGGCTGCCTGCGATCAATATTCCAGGCAACCCAAAGACCTTCCAGCAAAGGAAAGTTTTTAGCCAAACATGTCTCAATAGTGCCCACGCAAACCAATCAATGAGGCGAGATATTTACCTTATTGCCAATTTGCGGAAGTGTTCCATTTATGTCATTTCGGGGCGGTAAATGCGGATAATTCGCCAAGAGGTGGGAGTGTGCGGAACTAGCAGTTCCGCCAGACTGACCACCCGTGATCTACAAGTAGTAGAGGCACGATGCTGAGACCGCCCGTACCACGCCAGGGCGGGCGGTCGGAGACAATCAGGGATCAGCTCCGACTCCGCGACTGTAGGACAGCATGAACGATGACGACCGTCGGCTCTCCTTCGTTCCCGCCCCGTTTCCCGGCGAGGCGTTCACCAGTTGGGTGGACTACCTGGCAGCGACGACTCGCTTGTCCCGGCAGAGGACCGTGAACGCTCTCGGGCTCCCGGCAGGCCGCACCGGCTTCTACAACTTCATGAGCGACGAACAGTTGCAGGTGGTGCACCGGCGCACGGGGCTTCAATCCGTGCAGGTACGGCGGATGCTCTACAGCCACTACGCTCCGACCGCGTTTCCCTCCCTTCTGCAGCCGGCTCACAAGGTCTGGCAAGCCTCGGAGCCATGGGCCCGCCGGGAGCATTCAACGGCCTGCCCCCTGTGCCTGCGGGCCTCGCAGGGACGGTGGTGCTGAGCTGGCGTCTGAAGTGGACGTTCCTGTGTCCGGACCACTTGGTCTACCTGGTCAACCGGTGTCCGCGCTGCGGGATGCAACTGTATTGGCGGCCGACGGCGACCAACGCCCAGCAGCGGACGTTCTGCACCCAGCCGCTGAATCCGCCCAGGACCGGGCCATGGCCCCGCGGACTTCCCCGGTGCGGCTTTCCGATGGAGGAGTTGCCGGTTGTGCCCGTCGAGGACGAGGAGGCCGTCCACGTTCAGCGGCGCATCGATGCCCTGCTCGCGCCGGCTGACGACGCGAGCAACAACCGGGCCCGTGAGGCTCTGCGGGACCTCGATGCCCTGGTCCGCGTGATCGGGGTCGTGGGTTCTCGTGCCCACGCGGACGACATGGAGGACGCAGTGAGCCGGGCCCTGCTCGATGGCCGAAGTCGCGCGCATCGGGCGGGGTACGCCTGGTTGTTCAGCCGGGGAGAGCCGCTCGCCATCTCCGCGATGCTGCGGATCGCCGCTCGCGTTCTTCTTGTGGAGGACTGCGTCGCCGGGGCCGCGTGGTTCCGGGAGCGCGCGGAGGGGTTCCAGCGCCGTCCGCTGTCCGATGCCCGCCTCGCTGTGAAGGACTATCCCCGTCTGGCCGGGCTGTTCCCCGAGGAGCCGCTGCCATCCAGAAGGGCGAGCCGTCAACGGAACCGTGCGGTCTGATCGGCGAGCAGGCTGCGGGGATCGGGGCCGTCGCGCAGGAACTCGCCTCGGCGCGGCAGCCAGTACGGGTTGTGGTCGACGTGGCCGGCGTAGGGGATGGTGAGCGCGCGGACCGCGTACTGCAGGGCTTTCCCCGCGTTGCTCCGGAGATCGCTGGCCTCGTAGGCGGACAGAACCAACTGAAGACTCAGGATCCGTTCGTGGTGCGCGGTGTCACCCGCTTCGACGCCGTTCTCTTCCTCGGCCAGGCGCTCGCGCAGGAAGGCCGCAAGCGGGTCCGGCCTGGGGTGCAATGTGGCACGGGGCTGGGCGGGCAGGGCCGCGTCGGCGGCGTGCTCGGCGCACAGCATCGATTCCTGCGAGCGCCACCGCAGCAAGGCGCCCTGCCCAGGGCTGATCCAGGCTTTGCATCCGCTGCGGCGGCAGCGACCGCCGAACCGGTTGGCGGGGTAGTTGGCCCCGGGCGCGGTGGTGTCAGGGTGAACGACCGTCTTTCCCCAGGAGAAGGCATCGGCCTGGTGTCGTTCCGCCGGGACGCTGATCCCGCCGAGGGTGGCGATCTTGAGGGCCGCGGCGGTCAGCAGCGCGTCGCCGAAAGGCGGCAGATAGCGGTGATCGGTCTTGTGCCACGCGTCGTGCACCGCTTCGTCGGTAGCCGGGAAGTCGGGGACTTCTGCGCGTGCGACATACGCGTCCAGCATGGCCCGCCGCAGTTGCTTCACCAGGCTCTCGGCTTCTTCGGACGGTGGGACGATGGCGAGCGCCACGATCCGCTCCTGGCAGGCGAGCAAGTGCTCGTCGGTGATCACGGCCGGCCGCATGCGGGCGATGTCCCGCCCGCACAGTGACCCGGATTTGCGACGCTGGCCAGAGGGCGCCCGTTCTGGGCAGTGCGATGTCGGGGCTGCCTTGGTGGTGGTCTGATGCAGTCCTTGGCGGCAGCCCGGACAGGTGTCGATCAGGTACACCCGGTGGCGGGGGCAGGCAAACGCCCAGGCCGTGCGCCACATCAGCAGCCACCGGCCGCCGTTCTCGCGCAAGCAGGCGGGGCAGGCCCGGGAACGTCCGCGCAGGATCATGCGCTGTCGGTACTGCCAACTGCTGAGGGGCCCGGGCACATCGCGGATGCGGGGCGCTGGGTCCAGGAGCGTGCCCGCGTAGTGGAGCAGAGTTATCCGCCTCAGTTGTTCGGGGCTGACGCCGGTTGCTGCCTGCGCGTGCTCGGCGATCTGCTCGTCGACGTGCAGCCCGAACATCGGGGTGAGCTCCCCCGGCTGCCGGCGTTGCCCGACCAGGCCGGCCATCCGGATCGCGGCGGATCGCGAGACACGGTTGTGCCGGGCGAGGGCGTCGACCCAGCTGAGCAAGGACTCCCCCGGATACGGCTCGGGGACCAGCGCCAGCCGGCGAGGCAGCGTCTTCACACTCGCCATCGTGCCATCCCTGCCTCGAACTTGGCGCTCACGCCCCGCTGGCCTCTCCCACTGCCGGCCCGGCCCGCCGGCGGGTGTTCTTCTTTTCCTCCCTGCGCTTCAGCTCGAGGACCCTCGCGTAGCCGCGTTCGTGATCGTAGGAAAGCGTGATGCTGTCCATCAGCTCCCGGGTGATCGCCTCACTGCCGGACTGGACGGCCCTGATGGCACTGCGGCGGATCAGCGTGTGCAAGCCCGCGATGCTGCCGCCCGTGCGCTCGTGAAGATAGCGCCAGTGCAGCCGGGTCAGGCTGCCCTTGTCGTGTTTGTAGAGCTCCAGGGCGCTCTCCAGGACGTTGACCATGCCCGCCCACTCCACCTTGTCGTTCTCGCTCTCAAGGCTGAAGGCACGCAGTTCGTGCCGGCTGAACCGGCCGGCAGTCTGGTTGTTGCGGTCGTAGCGTTCAGCGGCCTGGCTGCCCTTGCGCTCGCGGCTGGTGGCCCTGGTTCCCTCCGACAGCAACGGGCTGTCCTCCAGGTCGACGCCGGTACCTACGATCGTGCAGGCCGCGTGGTTGGCCAGGAACTTGATGTGGTCGTTCGCGGCCCGGCCTTCCTTGCGCGAGCAGTCGAGGAAGTGGAGATCATCGAAAACGACCAGTTGGGTGCCGCATGCCTTGAGGGCCAGCAGCACCCGGTGGTCGATGTCGTCCTTGGTGCCGCTGGTCGCAACGTTGAGGTAGCGGGCGAGGGCGACGGAGATCTGCTTCGAGGTGACCTCGTCGGTCAAGGAGACGTAGACGACCGGCACGTAGTCACCGATCTGGGGTTCGAAACGTTCGGGGAAGTCCTCGCGAAGCTGCCTCTGGAGCTTGCGGGCGATCATCTTGATGAGCGTCGACTTGCCCGCGGTGGCCGGACCGTCGATCAGCAGCCCGTGCCGGGCGCCGGGCGGTGCCGCTTCGTTCGCCAGCAGCAGCTCGGTGATCTCGGTCTCGAAGTAGCGGATCGACGGCGTCCAGACCAGCACCAGCGCGCTGTGGTAGAGATTGCGCGGATGGTTCAGACGCCTGCGGGCCGCGTCGTCTTCAATCGCCAGGTACTCCTCGTACGGGGGCAGGACCGGACGGGGAGGCGGCTCGTAGTCGACGTAGAAGAACCAGTCCTCCTTCGTCCGTGGCTCGGCCAGCCCGGGATGCCGGTATCCGCCGGCCTCCGTCGGCGTGTTGTCGCCCGTCATGTGCGCTCGCTCCCGTCCGTTCCGCCGCCCCAGACCTCGAAGGACGGGAGGTTGTCGAAGTCGATGGTGAACTCCTCGTCCTCGGCGGGAAGATCCGGCACCGCCCGCAGTACGGTCTCCTTCGGCGGCGCGTCGGCAGCGGAGTCCACCAGTTCGGTGCGGGCACGGTCGCGGGCCGCGGCCCGGGCCCGTTCGGCGTCCCGCGCCCGTGCCCGACGGTTGCGCGCCGTGGAGGCCTCGGCGGCGTCGGTGCGGTTCTGCAGGTCCAGCAGCGCGTCCAGGATCGCCTCCTGGTCCTGCGGGTCACGGCCCCGTTCGCGAAGTTCGCGCTTGACCTGTCGCAGCGTCACGTCCGTGAACGGTTCCAGACCTCGCAGGGCGTGCGTCCAGCGGATGGTGTGCCACTTGCCCGTGAACGGGTCGTGGAAGTACACCTGGGTCATGTCACGAGGGTCGTAGCGGATCGGCCACTTGCCCTTGGCGTGGTGGTAGGGCGAGGCAGCGCCGACGTGGGGCCGCAGTGGCTGGTCGTTGTAGAGCAGGTAGTCCTTCTGGACGCCGTAGTGGTTGATGCCCGTCCAATGGATGGGCAGGAGCTCCAGGAAGAGGTTGGCATCGCGCGGAGCGGCGATGTAGCCGCAGCGGTGGACAGCGAGGCGGTAGGCGTCGTTCGGGCTGAGGTTGACCTCGGGAAAGCCCGGCAGCACCAGGCCGCTGTGACGGCGCCGTTGGTAGACGGCGACGACGTACTCGGCGAAGAACTCCTCGAGTTCCTCGATCGTCCAGCGGGCGGTGGCGTCCACGTCGCGGCCCCGGTGGACGACGTGGTTGCCCTTGTAGCCGGCGATGTGCTCGGAGAACTGGGTCCGGATGGTCTTGAAGGCGGCCTCGACCTGCGGTTTGTCGGTGGGCCGGTACTTGCGGGCGTCCTGGATGGTGATGCCGTAGCGGCGGCAGACGTTTTTGACGGCCTGGGAGGCGAACGCCTTTCCGTGGTCGATGACGATCCGCTCAGGGAAGATCACGGGGCGGGCCGCTGCGGCGGCGAACCGCTCGTCCATCGACAGCAGGGGCTCACAGGGCAGCCGCAGGACCTTGTGCCGCAGCGAGTCGGGCCATCCCGGGCGCATTGGCTCGGGCATCATGGCGTCCGCGATCACCATGCCGGCGTCCACACCCTTGGTGCCCTTGGGCACCAGCCGCCAGCCCAGCAGGCTGCGGGTGCACACGTCGATGGCGATCGTCAGGTCGACGGAGGACACGGTGTCGGTGACCGGGTCGTAGGCACGCACGTCCAGCCAGCTCGTGTCGAGCATCACCACTTCGCCCGGGCGGTGCGCGATGATCGGCTGGTAGACCTTGTCGGGCCGGTTCGCCGCTGACTGCCGGGTCGTCGCTTGGCCCGTGGTGTAGCGGCCGGGCAGCAGCAGGGCGACGTACCGGTTGAAGGACCTCTGTGGCGGCACCGTGACCGCGCCCGGGCCGTGCTCGGCCTCCAGGCGCCGTTCGACCCGGCGCCGCAGCCGGTTGAGGCTGCCGGTGGAGTCGTCCACTTCGTTGACGTCGTGCTGAGCAAGGATCGCGTTGATCAGCCGCGAGTCGACGCCCGCCAACGGGTCGGAGGTGCGCAGGGTGCGGCGGTCGACCAGGCCCCACAGTCCTTCCTCGCGCCACCGCTTGAGCCGTCTCCACGTCTGGGCGGTCGCGTAGCCGAGTTCGGCGGCCTTGCTCTCCACCTTGCGTCGCATCGGAACGCCGGGCGCGTATTCGGGACGGGGCTCTCCGGGCAGCGCAGCGTCGGGGTTTCCCGAGCGGTAGCCGGTGGTGAGTTCCAGGAAGTGCTGCTGAACCTCCAGGAGTTCTTCCTGTTGCTCCTCGGTCAACCCGTCCAGCAGGGCGCCCGCGTCCGGCTCGGCCCGAACCGGATCGGCAGCGTCAACCTCTTCGTCGTACGGCTGGAACGAGGGGTCGGCGAGCAGTTCTCCCGCGCCGATCAGGGTGAGTGCGCCGGTGTCCGCGCGCAGGCGTACGCCGTCGTCGGTGATCCCGGTGACGGTCTGCGGGATGTCGTCGAGCAACAGCCGGGCGCCGCGTCGCAGTCGGAACGGCTCACGAGGTGGTGTCATGCCGGCTCCTGGGCGGTCTGGACGAGGGTCGTATCGCGCAGCGGCGCGTCGAGATCGGCGGTGATGCGGTGATGCCACATCAGATGGAACAGGACTCCTCGGGCGAGGTCGGGGTACTCCATGAAACTCAGCAGGTCGCCGATGGTGACGCCGTCGCGGGCCAGCTCCAGCAGGCGGGGTACGAGGTCGGATCCGAGGTGCAGGGGCCGGCGGGCGCCGAGTAGGGAGTCGACGTTCGTCCAGCGCTGTTCGGGGGGTTCGCCGACCATGTCGTAGTCCCAGCCGAGCCGCTCGCATGTCCTGCGGGTGCGCTCGGCCTGGAGCCGCACCTTCGGGTGATCGAGTTGTTCCGGGTTCTTGACGTCCAGGAGTAGACAACTCTCGTCCACACGGCGGGCGAAGATGTCCGGCGTGTGCTGCCACGGGCCCTCGCTGTCGATGCCGTCAAACTCCAGCGGCTGCGTGGAGAACGCGGTCACCCGCGGATCGAAGTCGAGCATCATCAGCCACTTCGACTCCAGGTAGCTCTCGTACTCGACCAGGTCGCCCATCGTCGAGGACCAGTAGCTGCCGGGAGTGTGGCCCTGATCCTTGTGGCTCGGGATCGCGCGGGCCATCTTCGCGTCCTCGAAGGGCAGATCAGCCACCTGGTCCAGCCGGACCAGGTGTTCGCTCCCCTCGCCGTCCACGTAGCGCACCCGCACCAGGTCGATGTCGCGTGCCGTCATCAGCTCCCCTTCTCCGCCGCTTGCCGCCATAGCTTCTCGGCCCGCGCGCCCGCGGGCAGGTTCTGGAGTACCGCGCGCGCGAACACGGCGGGCAGGTCCATGCGGGTCAGCGGCCGGGCCGCAAGGCGCCCCCGCGCGGCCAGCGCCTCGACCAACGGACCAATGTGCTCCGCCAGTTGACGCGTGGTGGCCGAACTCAGCACCGGGACGACCAGGGTCACGAAGGCGGCAGCCGCCGACGCGGTCGCCGGCCCCCAGCCGTACCGGCCTCCGCTGCTGCCCCGCTCCGACCGCTCGTCCAGCAGCGCGGCACGGATCCACTCCGGCAGACGCCCAATCGACGTGAGCACGTCCGGCAGACCGAGTCGGATCATCACCACCGCAGCACGGAAGGCGGCGAACCACACCGCTATCGGCACCTCTTCACCGCCAAGACGCGGTCGCGCGTCATGAGCGGTGTTCCGCAGCCAGATGCTCTGAAGTTCGGCTACCTCGGCGTCCGCCTCCGTCGCAGCTACCGACGACAGCGCCTGGGGGCACTCGTAGCCGCCCGTCACGCTCCCGCACACGGTCGGATGTCCCGCACGTCGGCGCGACAGTCCCGACGGCTTACTGCCGCCGTACCGCAGCGGGACGTTGCAGGTCGGGCAGCGGTCGAGCAGGACCACCGAGTGCTCGGGGCATATCCCCGCCCCCGACAGCTTCCAGCGCAGCTGCCACACCCCACCGGACTCCGCCAGGCACCGCGGGCACGCCCGGCTGCCGAACAGGTCCACCCACTCGCGCCGACCAGCTGTGCGGACAGCCGTCTCGTCCCCGTCCCAGACATCCGCCAGGTTCAGCACCCCACCGTCGAAAACGGCCAGATGCATCCGCTCCACCGCATGCTCGCGTACCCCGGTGGCGGCGTGCACCGCCCGGCGGAGCTCCGTGTCGGCCCTCACCCCGTACGCCAACGGCCGCGACTCGCTCACGGCCCGCACGGGTAAGCCCAACAGGTCGGCCATCACGCCTGGTGGGCAGTGGTTGAAGCTCGCCATCCGATCCACCCAGGACGCAAACGACTCCCCCTCTTCCGGCGCGACGGCAAGCGCCAGCCGTCGTGGCAGCATCCCCACCCCTCACCTCTCAGTGACCCACATCACTATCAAGTACAAGGCGTCTGCTATCAAGTGCGCTATCAAGTTGGCTGGCCTGCTATCACCTTTGGGCACGGCCTACACCGGTCCGGGCCCCGCACCCCCGGGCGCAGGCAGTTGTAGGATGACCGGGCAAAGGTTGTAGGATGACCGACGACCAGTGACGACGTACGCGGTGCGGAAGGGAGGCCCGGCATGAGCGGCGGTCTGCAGGCGGCCGGGCGGCGCTCCCTGGTGGACACCGCGATCGAGCAGCTGCGGGAGCAGCTCGCGGACGGGGCGTGGCCGGTCGGGTCGCGGATCCCCACCGAGCACGAGCTGGCCGAGCGGATGCAGATCGGGCGGAACACCGTGCGGGAGGCGATCCGGGTGCTGGTGCACGCCGGCATGCTGGTCTCCCGGCAGGGCGAGGGGACGTTCGTCCGCTCCACCAGCGACCCGGCGTCCGTGCTGCGCGGCGTCCAGCGCTCGGGCATCCGGGACGTGCTGGAGGTCCGTGCGGCGCTGGAGACCGAGGGCGCCCGGCTGGCCGCGCTGCGGCACACCCCCGAGGACATCCGGCGGATGCGGACCGCGCTGGCCCGCGAGGCCGAGGTGTTCGCGACCCACCCCGAGCGGGCGAGCCGCGAGGCCACCGTCGAGCACGACCTGGAGTTCCACACCGCCGTCGTCGAGGCGGCGCACAACCCGGCGCTGACCGAGGTGTACCGCTACTTCAGCGCCTCCGTGCGCGAGACGATGACCTCCGCCTTCGGTGACCACGAGATGCCCGAGGCGGTCGTGGCCACCCACGAGGCGCTCGTCGACGCGATCGAGAGCGGCGACCCGGACCGGGCCGAGGCGGCGTCCCGCGCGCTGCTCGCCGAGCCCATCGGAGCCGTCGAGCAGCTGCTCGCGGCCATCGCGGCCCGGAAGTAGGACGGCGCGAGCCTCCCTTCCGCCGCCCGCATCCACGCACATTCACGAAAGAACAGCACGCCCATGGCCGTCACCCGTGCCCAGCAGCCGGTTGCCACCACCCCTGCCCCGCTCCCCGTCCGCGCCCGGCTGGCCCATCCGCTCCTGCTGCTGGCCGGCATCGTGCTGGTCTCGCTGAACATGCGCGCCTGTCTGGCGGCGGTCTCCCCGATGGTCGGCGAGATCCAGCGGACCTTCGGCCTGTCGGCCACCGCGAGCGGCCTGATCACCACGGTCCCGGTGCTCTTCCAGGGCGTCGGCGCCCCGCTCACCCCCCGGCTGACCCGCCGCTTCGGCGCCGAACGGGTGGTGCTCGGCGCGGTGCTGGTGCTGGGCGCGGGCGTGCTGCTGCGGGTGCTGCCCTCGGTGGCGGCCCTGTACGCGGGCTGCGTGGTGATCGGCGTGGCCATCGCGGTGCTGAACGTGTCGATGCCCAGCCTGGTCAAGCGCGAGTTCCCGGACCGCGCGGCCACCATGACCGGCGTCTACTCGACCACCATGCTGGTCGGCGCCACCCTCGCGGCCGGCACCTCCGTCCCGCTGGAGCACGCGCTCGGCGGCGGCTGGCGGGCCTCGCTCGGCGCCTGGTCGCTGCTCGCCCTGATCGCGGCGGTGGCCTGGCTGCCGCAGGTGCTGCGCTCCCGGCAGGAGAAGGCCGCGGTGGCCGCGGCCACCCAGCAGCCGAGCAAGCCGATCGAGGGCATCTGGACCTCCCCGCTGGCCTGGCAGATCAGCCTCTTCATGGGCATCTCGTCGCTGCTGGTCTACACCCTGGTCGCCTGGATGCCGACCATCCTGGCGGACCACGGCATGGACCGCGGCCAGGCCGGTCTGGTCTTCGCCTTCTCCAACCTGGTGCAGGTGGCCGGCGCCTTCCTGGTGCCGCTGATGGCCGGCCGGATGACCAGCCAGCGCGCGCTGGCGGTGTCCATGGCCGCGCTGAACGGGCTGGGCATCGCGCTGCTGCTGGTCGCGCCGGTCTCCGCCGCGTGGGTGTCGGCGACCATCCTCGGCGTGGCCCAGGGCGGCTCGCTGGGCCTGGGCCTGGCGTTCATCGTGCTGCGCACCCGCAACTCGGCCGGCGCCGCCCAGCTGGGCGGGATGTCGCAGGCGATCGGCTACCTGGTCGCGGCGGCCGGCCCGGTCGGCGCGGGTGCGCTGCACCAGCTGACCGGCGGCTGGGACGCGGCCCTGGTGCTGATGCTGGTCCTGGTGCTGGTGGTCGGCGCGGCCGGCTGGGGCGCGGGCCGCAACCGCACCCTCTGAGCCGCACCCTCCGAACCGCCCGCTCCGGAACCGCTCGCTCCGGAACGGCTCGCGAGGAGAGCGACCACGCGGTGCCCCGGGGTCCGTACGGGCTCCGGGGCACTGTGCTCTTCACGCGGTGCCGTTCACGCGGTGCCGTTCACACCGCGCCGTTCACGCGGCCCGGCCGCGTCGGCTCACTCCTCGCCGGCCAGGGTCAGCCCGGCCAGCTTCACCGAGGCGAGCACCGTCGCCACGACGGTGACCACCAGCAGCAGCGGTACGGCCGCCCCGAGCGAGACGTCGGCGCTGATCGCGTTCTGCCCCGCGACCGCCTCGCCCACCGCGCGGCCCCACTGCTGGACGCTCAGCGTCCGGGCGCCCTGGACGAAGTTGCCGACCGTCGACTCCCAGATCAGGGCGTACGCCAGCCCGGCCACCACCGCGTGCCGGGTGACCACGCCGAGCAGCAGGAACAGCGCGCTGTACGCGGCCCCGGCGACCAGCACCGCCACCGCGTAGCCGAGGGCCAGGCCGTCCTGGGTGCCGACCAGCAGCAGCCCGGCCAGCAGCACCGGGACGACCGAGAACAGCCAGGTGACGCCGATCGCGACGATCAGCTTGGTGGTGACGATCCGCCACCGGGGCAGCGGCTTGGCCAGCAGGTAGACGATCGAGCCGTCGTCGATCTCGGTGGCGATCACCCCGGTGCCGACCACCAGCCCGAGGATCGGGACCAGGGTGCCCAGGCCGAGGTTGCCGAGCACCCTGCCGGCCATCTCATGGGCGTCGGCGCTGGACGCGCTCGCGAGGGCCGCGACGCCCAGCAGCAGGACGGGGGCCACCAGCAACAGCAGTCCGCGGCGGCGGCCCAGCAGCCCGCGCAGGGTCAGCCTGGCGACGGTGGGGTTCATGGTCGGTCGGCCCCTTCCTGGGCAACAACGGTCCTGGTGACGACGGCCGGGGCGGCGGACCGGGCGGAAACGGTCCCGGCGGCGGGCCGGGCGAGAACGGTCCCGGCGGCGGCGCTCACGCGGAGACCAGGTACGAGAAGACGCTCTCCAGCGATTCGTCCGCCGGGGAGATGGTGTACAGCCGGATGCCGGCCTCCCGGGCGACCCTGGGCAGCAGGGTGGTGAAGCCCTGGAAGTTCACCGCCTCGATCCGCAGGGCCCGCTCCCGCTCGTCCACCTCGATGCCAGTGGTCGAGCCGTCGGCGATCAGCGCGGCGGCGAGCCGGCGGTCGTCGCTGGAACGGACCAGGTAGCGGTGCGGGCGGTCGGTCATCAGCCGGCGGATCCTGCGGAAGTCCCCCGAGGCCGCGTGCCGTCCGGCGACCACCACCTCGATGTGCCGGGCCAGCTGCTCGACCTCCTCCAGGATGTGCGAGGAGAACAGCACCGTGCGGCCGTCGGCCCCGAAGCGGCGCAGCAGGTCCATCAGCTGGAGCCGCTGGCGCGGGTCCATGCCGTTGAAGGGCTCGTCGAGCAGCAGCACGGACGGGTCGTGGACCAGCGCCGAGGCCATCTTGACCCGCTGCTTCATGCCCTTGGAGTAGGTGCCGGTGCGGCGGTCCTTGGCGTACGCCATCTCCACCAGGTCCAGCGCCCGGCCGGCGGCCGCGCCCGGCTGGGGCAGGCCGTGCAGTTCGGCGTTGGCGAGGACGAACTCCCAGCCGGTCAGGTAGTCGTACATCGACTCCCGCTCGGGCACCAGGCCGATCTGCCGGTACACCTGCTGGTTGCGCCAGATCGGCGCGCCGTCCAGGGTGACGGAGCCGCTGGAGGGGGCCAGGAAGCCGCTCATCATGTGGATGAGGGTGGACTTGCCCGCGCCGTTCGGCCCGAGCAGGCCGGTGATGCCGGGGCCGATGTCCATGGTGATGTCGTTGACCGCGACCACGTTCCCGAACCAGCGGGAGACCTTGTCGATGCTGATGGTGGCCATGCCGCCCTCTCTCACACCCAGCAGTTGAATCAAACCCGGCGGTAGCGGCGCAGCAGCAGCCGGTACGAGCCGGCCACCATGGCCACCGCGACGAGCGCGAACACCAGCACCCCGAGGCCGCCCGGCGCATGCCGGCGGTCGAACCCCCCGCCGAGCCCGAACAGCTCGTTGACCAGGGACTCCACCAGGTCGGTGGGCGAGATCAGCGCCATCCACTGCGCGGTTTCGGAGCCGGTCGTCCCCGGGTTGCTGATCCCGACCGCGATGGCGCCCAGCGCGGCACTGATCGTCAGGTAGCCCATGATCGCGGCCACCCCGAAGCCCCGGCGCGGGGTGGCGGCCGCGATCACCACGGCCACCGAGGTGGGCACCAGCGCGTACAGCACGGCCGCGGCCAGGCCGTACAGGAAGTGGCCGGTGTTGTGCGCGAAGTCCATCCCGCCGAGCAGCGCGCCGACGTACAGCACCAGCAACGGGGCCGTCATCAGCAGCAGCTGGGCGCAGGCCATGGCGCCGAACTTGGCCCGCACGTAGTCGGCGCGGGTGATCGGGCGGGAGAAGTAGAGCGGGACGGTCTGGTGGCGCAGGTCCCGGGAGAGCAGCACCGGCGCCTGGGCGGCGAGGAAGACCGAGACCACCAGGCTGAGCATGGAGAGGTAGCCCGCGTACTCGACCGGCAGCTCGGTCCGCTTCATCACCACCGAGATCGCCACCATGATCAGCGCGGGCACGGTGACGACGCCCAGCACCAGCATCGGCAGCACCTTGGACTTGCCGGAGCGGCCGAGGCCGTATGCGGCGCGCAGGCTCTGGGTGAAGAGCGCGCGGGTGGCGTAGGAACGGCCGAGCCGGGGGCCGGTGTAGCCGCGGTAGCCGATGTCGTGGATGACGCCGGTGTCGGCGGGCCTGCTCTCAGGAGGCAGCGGCATCGTTCGTCCCTCCCTTGCTCTGCTCGGTCTGCTCGGTGCCCCGGGCGTCCTGCTCCCGGGCTTCGGTGAAGAGCTCGGCGACCCGGTGCCGGCGCTGTTCCAATCGGACCAGGCCGAGGCCCAGTTCGGCCACGGTGTCGCGGATGGTGTCGTACGTCGACTCGTCGGCCAGCCGGACCAGCAGCTGGTGCGAGCCCTCCGGCTGGACGGACAGCCCGGCCGCGGCGAGCCGCTCGCGCAGCGCCGGGCCCGGCTCCCCGGCGTGGTCGTCCGGGAAGTCGCCGACCTCGACGGCGAGGACGGCCGTCGCCTCGGTGAAGGAGGCCGTGGAGGAGGAGCGCAGCAGCCGGCCGCCGTCGATCACGACCAGGTGGTCGCAGGTGCGCTCCAGCTCGCCGAGCAGGTGGGTGGTGACCAGCACCGAGATGCCGAAGTCGGTGTGCACCCGGCGGATCAGCCCCAGCATCTCGTCCCGGCCGGCCGGGTCGAGGCCGTTGGTCGGCTCGTCCAGCAGCACCAGCTTCGGGTCGTGCACCAGTGCCTGGGCGAGCTTGACCCGCTGCTTCATGCCGGTCGAGTAGCCGCCCATCGGGCGGTACCGCTCCTCGTACAGGCCGACGTGCCGCAGGGTGTCGGCGGTGCGCTCACGGGCGGCGGTGGCGGGCAGGCCCGCCATCCGGGCCATGTGCACCACGAACTCGGTCGCGGAGACGTCCGGCGGCAGGCAGTCGTGCTCGGGCATGTAGCCGACCCGGGCGCGGATCTCGGAGCCCTGGGTGGCGATGTCCAGGCCGAGGACCTCGCCCCGGCCGGAGGTCGCCGGGGCGAGCCCGAGCAGGATCTTGATGAGGGTGGACTTGCCCGCGCCGTTGGCCCCGACCAGACCGACCACGCCCGGCCGCACCTCGACGGTGAGCTGGTCGAGCGCGGTGACACGGGGAAACCTCTTGGTGAGGCCGTCCGTCTTGATGACAGCTGTGGACACGTCCACCAACGTAACGGCCCTCTGTCGCACGGGTCATGAGCTGGAATGACGAGGGGGCCTGCTGCTGCGGGATGACGTCCGGCCGCCTTCCCCCTAGGGGTTCGGCCGAAGCGGAGGCCCCTGTACTCTTTGTCGAAATCTTGGCGACTTTGACGAGTTCTTTGCCGACGGGGGTGCCGGAACAGCGAGCCGGCACGGAGGGGAAGCGATCGACATGACTGATCGGGCGACGGAGTTCGACCGGATGATGAACCCTTGGGCCTACGACGCGGACGGCAATCTGACCGCCCAGGCCCGCGCCCAGGAGACGGCCCGCACCCGGATCAACTCCGCCTCGGCCCCGGCCGGAGGCGGGGGCGGCGGGGGCGCCGGGGGCGGCTTCAGCGCCGACCCCAACGCGATCGCCGCCGCCGGGAACAACTCCGACCAGATCCACGCCCGCCTCAACACCGACGGCCGGGCCGCCGACGAGGCCACCACCAAGGTCTCCACCGCCCTCGCCAACTGGAGCACCGGCAAGGCCGCCCAGGGCGTCACCTCCACCTGGGACCAGTGCGTCGCCGCCCTCGGCGCCACCATCGGCCAGACCACCCAGGCGCTGCGCGCCACCTCCGCCAACTACCAGCGCAACGAGTCGGCCACCCAGGCCGGCTTCACCGGCTGAGGGGGGCGCGGACATGGTCGACTTCCACGAGCTCAGCACCGCCGACTTCGGCGTCCTGGACGCCGCCGCCACCGCCTGGACCGACGTCGCCGTGAAGCTCCGGTCACTGGACAGCGACTGGGACAGCACGGTGATAGCCAAGGTCAACTCCGCGTGCTGGGTCGGCCCTTCCGCCGACCAGGCCCGGCCCGGCCTGCAACGCACCAACGAGCAGCTGACCGCCGCCGTCACCGAGGCCACCGCCTTCGCCTCGATATTCAAGGAGGCCTCGGCCGAGTTCAAGGCGGCCAAGGCCAAGCTGGACAAGTCCGTCGCGGACGCCCGGACGGCCGGGCTGACCGTCACCGACACCGGCACCGTGAGCTGGCCCCCGGCCGACAACGCCACCCGGCACGACTACGAGGCCATGCGGGAGTACCAGAAGGAGTGGGGCGACAAGGCGGAGGCCGCCCGCAAGGCGATCGACGCCGCCGTCGCCGAGGCCACCGCCGCCGACGAGCGGATCGCCTTCGCGCTGCGCGCCGACAGCTCGACCGACCAGGCGAAGTCCTTCAACGGCAAGGCCATCGGCGGCGGCCCCGAGGCGGACGGCAAGCGCGCCGCCCAGCTCGCCGCCAAGGGCGGGGACATCACCGAGCCCGAACTCGTCGAACTGAACTCGCTGCTGGCCTCGCACGGCAAGGACCCGAAGTTCGCCACCAAGTTCTACCAGGACCTCGGCCCGGACGGCCTGATCAAGACCTGGAACTCCATGGTCGGCGACCCGGCGCACCCGCGCGACGACAAGTCCGCCCGCTGGAAGGGCTACGAGGAGCTCCAGAAGAACCTCGGGCTCACCCTGGCCACCGCCACCCGCACCACCAACGAGCCGCACCTGTCCGACGAGTGGAACGCCGCCCTGCGCAAGGCCGGCTCCCAGCAGGTGTGGGACAAGCCGTACCGGCCCTCCGGGCTGGACTACCAGCCGTACGGCTACCAGGTGCTCTCCGGCATCCTGATGAACGGCGACTACGACCCCCACTTCCTCAACCCGATCGCCGAGCACGTCACCCAGCTCGACACCCAGGACCGGTACTGGCCGGCCCCGATGCCCGGCTCCCCGATCCAGGGCTTCAACCTGACCGGGGGCACCGAGGCGGGCGCCGGCTTCCGGCCCACCACGGCCATCCTGGACGCGCTCGGGCACAGCCCGGAGGCGGCCACCAAGTTCTTCACCGAGAAGCCGACCGCGTACAACGAGGACGGCACGGTCAACCAGGGCGGCAAGCCCAAGCCCGCCGACTACTTCAGCTACTACTCCCACGACAAGGACTGGGTCCCGGACACCAGCGCGCGGGACGCCAAGGTGTGGGACGCGAGCAAGCAGGCCGGTCCGGCCGCCTTCGGCCGCGCCCTGGAGGCCGCCACCACCGGCCACCCGTACGACCAGCCGGGCCCCGTCCCGCCGACCCCGCACACCACCGAGCAGTCCGACCTGATGAACCGGGTCGTGGACACCTTCGGCCGGCACGGCGGCGACGGGGCACTGGACGACATCAAGGGCGACGGCAAGCTCGCCGCGATGCGCGGCAGCCTCGGGCACATGACCGCCGAGTACATCGGGGACGTGCAGAACTCCCTCTCGCACGGCCACGACCTGCCGGTCAACGGCTCCCCGGCCAACCTCAACGCCTCGTCCGTGGCCGGGCTGCTGGACGCCCTCGGGCGCGATCCGGACGCCTACGGCGCGGTGTCCAACGCCAACCAGGCGTACACCACCGCGCTCATCCGGGGCCACCTGGACAGCGGGGAGACCGACTTCGCCCGGCTGGAGTCGGACGTCAAGCACAACGCGGAGTCCGGCGGGGTCGTCAGCGGCTACCTCAACCAGGCCCGGATCGACGAGGTGCAGAACCAGCACGCCGTCTCCGACAAGGAGTTCAACGACGCGCTGGAGAAGAACGTCGGCTACGGCAAGGACGCCTTCAACGCCGTCATCGGCTCGGTGACCGACAAGATCCCGCTCGGCGGCGAGATCGCCGGCGCGCTGGTCGATGAGATCGCCGACAGCGTGATCGAGGCCAACAAGCACGACACCACCGAGGACGGGCGTCAGGAGAGCCGCGACCACACCGCCGAGGCCGAGGGCCGGGTGGCCAAGGGCGCCGACCAGGCCGTCCGGGACGCCGGGTCCGGCACCGCGATCTCCCGCCAGGACCTCGACCGGCTCGCCAACAGCGCCCGGGACAGCGCCCTCCAGGGCATGTCGCGCGGGACGGCGAACAACGTCAGCACCAACGCGAAGGGCGACGCGTGAGCGGACTCGCGGCTCGCTGGGCCCGGTTCCTCGCCGACCGGTCGGCCGGGCGGCTCCAGGACCCCCTGGTGCTGCCCGGCGTGCTGGTGGTGGCGGTGGCGGCCGCCGGGTTCGTCGGCTACCGGGACTGGCAGGGCCACCGCCCGGTCGAGGGTCCCGGCCGGTCGGCCCACCTCTGCGGGCTGCCCACCGGCCCGGACACCCCGCTCGGGCGGCTGCTGCCGGACGGCGACCAGGACTCCGAGGAGCGCGTCAGGGCCGTCACCGGCCGCGACCCGCGGACCTGCGTCGTCCGGATCGACGGGCGCACCGTGCTCACCCTCACCTCCGTCGGGCGCGACGGTGCGCTGGCGCTGTCCTCCGAGGCCGCGAAGCGCCCGGACGCGCGCGCCTTCGACGTCGCCGGCCTCGGCTCCTCGTGGCCGGGCGGCGCCGCCGCGGCCGCGAGCTGCCTGACCGGGAGGAAGGCGCCGAACGACTACTTCGAGCTGGAGGTCGTCGCCGGGGAGGGCGCCCGCACCTCCGGCGCCGGCCAGGCCGACCTCGAACAGCTCGCCCGGGACGCGCTGGTGGAGGCCAGGAAGGAGCAGTGCACGTGAAGCACCCCAGGGCCGTGACCGCGGGCGGGGCCGCGCTGGTGCTCGGCGGCGGCCTGCTCGGCTGGCACCTGTACCTCGACCACACGTCCTACCGTCCGCCGGCCGTCGCCCTCACCCACGGCGAGTGCCGGGGCCTGCTCGACGGCCCGGAGGTCGCCGAGGTGCTGGGCGGTGCTCCCCGGGTCTACGTCCGGACCGACTACCGGAAGGCGGACGAGAACTCCCCGGCCTCCGTACGGTGCTCGGTCAACGGCCGGGACGGTCGGCTGCTGACCGCCGAGGCGTCGTTCGGCGGCGCGAGGTCCGGCGGCGACAGCGTCGGGGCGGCGGCCTTCCAGTGCACGCTGGACGGCAAGTCCACCGGCTACCGGGTCCTCGTCGAACTCACCGGAACGGACGGGAAGCTGCTCGCGAGCGGCCCCGGCCGGGAGCGGATGGGCAAGGTGGCCGGCGGCTTCGCCGAGCGCGCCGCCCGGACGCAGCTCGGCTGCACCGGCGGCGCCGAGCGGCTCGACGTGCGGTGAGCCGCCCGGCGCCTTCGCCGGCGTCGCGGCGCTTTCCTCTCGTGACATCCATCAAGTCCTCGGCGCGGCGGACCGGGTGGCGCCCGGTCCGGACGCCGCACCGTCGCCGTTTCCGGGCGGCGCCGCCCGGAAACGGCGACGGGTGCCGCCCCGGGAGGCGGCACCCGTCGGGCAGGCGGGGATCAGGGACGGCCGACGGCGAACGTCGCCGGAGCGATCGGCAGTCGCAGCGGGTTCACCAGCGGGGTGCTCCCGGCCACGGACGGCGCCGGGGCTGCCGACTTGGCGGTCGCGGCGGCCTTCGCGCCCACACCGGTGGTGTAGTAGCCGAACATGTCGATCACCAGGTGGGTGCTGCCGACGTGGTTGAAGGTGTCCACGTAACCGTTGGCTCCCACCGTGGCGTTGACCATGTTGGGGATGGTCTGGCCGCGAGAGAAGTTGAGGTTCGACGCGTTCGGCAGCCCGGCGCCGGTCGGGGCCGAGTCCGCCGGGGCGCCGTCGGGGTACACGGTGACGTAGCTGTCCATGGTCGGGTCGGTGACCGTCACGTTGAGCAGCAGCGAGCCGATGCCCCAGTCGCGCGGCTTGAGGCCCCAGCCGAACATCGAGTAGCCGCCGAGCAGCGGGTGGTTGATGGTGCGGCTGTCGTACTCCCGCTCGGGGGCGCCGGTGACCAGCACGCCGTCGGTGGTCTGGCCGCTGGTGTCCGGGACGAAGTAGCCCGAGGCGTCGACCACGATGTCGACCGGCGCGAACGCCGAGCTGAAGATGTCCACCAGGCAGCCGGTGCCGAGGCGGGCGACCGCCATGTTGGAGATCGTCTGCCCCGTGGTGAAGTTGAGGCTCGACGCGTTCGGCAGCGCCTGGCCGTGCGGGTAGACCGTCAGGAAGCCGACGCCCTGGGGGTCGGTGACGGTCACGTTGAGCGCGGCGGCCGTCGCGTCGTACGGGATCCGGGCCTGGCTGCACAGGTTCACCGTGACGGTGCCGCGGGCCGGCACGTGGGTGGCCCGGGTGTCCAGCACTCGCTTGGGGGTGAAGCCGGTGTACACGGCGCCGGTGGTGTCCGGGACGTAGTAGCCGGTGACGTCGGCGATCAGGTCGAGGTTGCCGTCCGAGCCGTTCAGCAGCTGGACGGCGCCGTCGGTGCCGAGCTGGACCGTCACCGCGTTGGGGATGGTCTGCCCCGCGGTGTGGTTCAGGTTGGAGGTGATCGGGGCGGGCCGGCCGGCCGGGTAGACGGTGACGAACCCGGTGTCCATGGCGTTGGTCGCGGTGACGTTCATGACCACGGCGACGGCGTCGGCCGGGATGCCCGCGGTGCCGGCGACCTTGAGCGTGGTGACGCCGCGGCCGCGGAGCGTGGTGCCGTTGCGGGTGTCCAGCAGGCGCTGCGGCGCCATCGACACGTAGGTGCCCGCGCTGCCCACCGAGATGTCCAGCGGCTTGGCCAGCGGAGTGCCGGCCGCGCCGTAGCTGTGGGTGCCGTTCGCGTCGGTGACGGTGATCTCCAGCGCGTAAAGGCCGGGCTGACAGCCCGTCGGCAGCGAGCCGTTCGGGCCCTGGGTGGTGCCGGCCCCGGCGAACGGCAGGTTCAGCGAGACCGATGTCGACAGGGTGCCGTCCGGGAAGGTGGTCGAGGCCGTCGGCGCGCAGCCCTGGGCGGCCGGGCCGTGCGCGGTCACCGTGACCTTGGAGATCGCGATCGCGTCGGACACCGGGAAGGACACCGGCGCGGTGCCGCCGGCGGGCGACAGCTTGCTCTGGAAGGACACGTCGCCGATCGTGACGGCGTCGGCCTGCGGAGCGGGGGCGGCCGAGGCCGCCGGGGCGACGAGCCCCGCCGCCGCGAACCCGGTCACCGCCGACAGGGCGACGGCGGTGGACCGGCGCAGCCGGCGGCCTCTGGATATGTCTCTGGTCATGCCGTCCTTCATCTTGGACTCGACACACGCGGCCGGGGCATGGGAAGTCCGCGACTCCAGAACCACCCCCCGAGGAATCGCCCAGATCCTAGCGCTCCCCGCCGACACCGCCCGCCGGAGCACCCCCTCGGCCAGCCTCCGGGACACGCCGCGCCCTGGTGAACTTCTGCCGCCGGCTGCCGGCGGCGAGCTCGCCGAGGCGCTCGCCGATCACAGAGACACCGGGCCGGGGCTCCCGCGCTTGCTCAGCGTGCCGTGGCGCCACGCCGGCCGGCCTGCTCGTACCGACGTGCCAGCGGCCCTCGGCCTCCCCGATCCGCGCGCGTGTCGTCGCAGCATGCGCTTGAGTACCGTGATCCTGCCCATCCACCGGTGGGCCGAGGGGCAAGTCCTGCCCCTCAGGCACTCCCGGATGTGGGCCAGTACTTCGGAGAAACCGTGGAGGGATCCACGATCCGCAATCGACTCTGATGTGACGGGTCGATCGAGGTGAGGGATATCAGAAGTTGGCCCGTTGCGCGTTCGAGTTCGGTCAACGCATGCGGCAGGCCAGCGCAGACGGTGGCGACAGCCGCGCCCAGACCCACGAGGCCACCGTGCTTGTGATTGTGGCGGTACTCAATCCGGTGCAGCCCCGATTCGGCGATCGCCGCGACCTCCAGTGGGCGAGCCATTTGCTTGGTGTCGTTGGTGATTACGACCTGGAAGCCGGCTGAGGCGGCCCGGGCGTAGAGGTCGGTGTCCTTGGTGCCTGCCCAGCCGACGATCTCTGCCACGTGCTGAAGCTCATGTTGCTTCAGTAGCAATCGAGCCATATGCGCCAACGGCAAGGGGACATTCTCGTCGAGCAGGATCCTCAAGAGGCGGCCTGCCGGGGGCCCTCGTCCGAGTAACTGTCGACATAGTCGGTGAAGTCGGCCGCATCACGAGCGGCTTCGGGGGTGACGCCGGGGTAGAAGTCCCTGACCGACTCCGGTCGGACGCCGTCCCTCAGAAGAGCCGCGACCTCCGAAGCGGGAATCCGCGTCCCTTCGATCACCGGCTCACCTCCCCGAACCAGGGGATCAACGGACAGATGATTCCTGGGACGCAGCAGGTTCGGGATCTGTCGGCCGTTTCGATAGAACGGTCGAAGGACGTCGACCATCTCGTGGATGACCACATTGCCTCGCTTGCGCACGAGGTCGACGGCATGGTCTGGATCTGCCAGATAGATCGTGCCGTCGCCGGCCACGAGCCGGTAGCTGGACAGATGCTCGCGTTCGTCGAGATCGTCGCGCAAGGTGCCCAGAGCACGGCGGATCTTCTGGAGTGACGCTTCCTCCCGAAGTCTCACGCAGATGCGAAGCGCGACGACATCCCGGAATGAGTAGAGGATCGGCCGGGAGGCGGAGATCTCCGGCACGAGGACGGCACCACGCGGGCCTGTGGCCCTGCGCCAGTGAGACAACTGGCGCAGGGTGGCGCCGGACAGCGCGGCAGCGAGCTTCGGCTCGTAAGACACGGCGGCACCTCCCATGGCTCACACGACGACGTACGGAACCGTACTTCATGGTCTCTTACAGCCGGCGCGCCCGCCAGGATTTCACCCGAACGGGGACTCGCCAGAGACCGAAGCCCCGCCGGTCACCCCCGAAGAAGTCAGCGGAGACCTGCTGAAGGCACAGGCGATCACCGTGCTGGCGTAGAAGGCCATGCCGCACATGGGTCGCTACTGATCACCGAAAGCGGGCGTTCGCGGTTACGGATGGTCGGGTTGGCGCGGCACGCGGCGTGCCCTGGTGAACTTCTGCCGCCGGCTGCCAGCGGCGAGCTCGCTGAGGCGCTCGCCGATCACGGAGACGCCGGGTCGGGGCTCCTGGGCGTAGTACCAGGGCTTGCGCCGGCGCAGCAGTTCCTCGCCGTGCTCGCCCCAGGTGAATCCGGGCTTGCGCAGCAGCTTCCGGAACACCGTGTCGACCGTCTCCGGGTGTGCGGCGGCCAGGCGGCGGATCGGCAGCGGCGCGATCGACTCCTCGCGCAGGTAGGCGCGGAGCACGTCGTGGTACTGCTTGCGGCCCGTGAGGGCCGGATCAGCGAAGAGGTCTCGCAGCATCCCGTAGTCGGCGTAGAAGTTGAGCCCGTCGACCTCGTCGTAGATGACGCCGACGGTGTCCGAGTCCGCGAGGTCTCGCGGCAGTTCGAAGGCCGGAAGGTCCGAAGCCGGCAGCCGCCTGCCCCGGGCCCGGTCTGGCCGCCCGGCGGCCTCCTGCCGGTGCCGGTAGTAGGCGTTGAGCCGGTCCTCGGCCTCGGCGGGTGCGAGGACCAGTTCGTCGCTGCCGCAGAACTCGACGAACGCGGCCCGGTCCGCCCGCATCGACCGCCATCCCTGCTCGATCTTCTCGGGGTTGCGGAAGACCAGTTCGGGCCTGCTGGTGGCCAGTTGGAGCGCGGCGTGGGCGATCTCGGTGGCGCTGGACCTCGGGTAGGCGGACATCGCGCCCGAGATCAGCCACGCCCCGTCGGCCGAGTGGACGGGCACCAGGCACGCGACGAGGAATCCTCCCTTGGCCACTCCGCGGAAGGCCGCCCGCCCGAGGTTCGAGTAGGTGCGGTACTCCAGGTCGTCGATCAGGTTCAGCAGGACGACGGCGTCCCCGTCCTTGCTCCGGACCTCGAAGATGCCCTCGACCGGGTCACGCCAGCCGAGCAGCATTTCCCGATCG
The DNA here is from genome assembly GCF_055575155.1 of Kitasatospora sp. NPDC034533. Classification (NCBI taxonomy): domain Bacteria; kingdom Bacillati; phylum Actinomycetota; class Actinomycetes; order Kitasatosporales; family Streptomycetaceae; genus Kitasatospora; species Kitasatospora sp. NPDC034533. The sequence continues at coordinate 21,015 of NZ_JBVITE010000067.1, read as the reverse complement.
GCTTCGGTCAAGCTCCGTCGTCCGGCGACGAACCGGTCCACCACGGTCGCACCGTCCGGCAAGCGGTACCGCAGGATGAAGTGGTCGATGATCCGGATCGCATCGCCTTCCTCCAACTGCCGCTGAGGCCCGGCGGCCTCCAGGAGGAGTGGCGTCAACCACCGGTCGAAGCGAGGCCCCTGGGCGAAGGAGACGAGTTCGCCCTTCAGTTCGGAGCTTCGCTCGATCAGGCCTCGCAACGACGCCTCGTCCTCGCTCCGTACAACAGCAGTCATGCGAGCTCTCCCGGTCCTGAAGGTTCCGACGCTCACTGCGCCCAGTAGTAGCGGTACGCCTCGACCCACTCCGCTCCGTCCGGAGCCGGGTCAGGCAGCGGAAGGTCCAGCAGCCCGATCGCCTGCCGGAACCCTCCGCGGGTGCACCGGGCGACGATCCTTCCGTCCCGCGACAAGTCGACGCCGCACACGGTCACCTCGACGCCCAGCACCGAGGTGCTGAACGGCACCATCAGGTTCTCCTCGACCGCGGCGAACAGAGCCGACACCTGCTCGTGCTCGTCGTAGGTGTCGACCGTCGCCTCGTCGATCAGCGCGGCCAGTTCTCGCCTGCTCAACGTGCCCATGGCGCCACGCTAACCGACCTGCCCGTGCCGACTTGCGGGCGGACCGAGGCACTGCCGATTTCGCGCGTATCGTCAGTGCATGCGCTTGAGTACCGTTATCCTCCCCATCCACCGGTGGGGCGAGGGACAGAAGATCTGGCGGCGGGCCGAGGAGCTCGGGTTCCACGCCGCCTACACCTATGACCACCTGTCCTGGCGGAGCTTCCGGGACGAGCCGTGGTTCGGGTCGGTGCCGACCCTGACCGCCGCCGCGACGGCCACCGAGCGGCTCCGCCTGGGGACGCTGGTGACCTCGGTCAATCCTTTTTCACCTATCGCATCCTGACCTGGGGCATAAAGGCCGATGTTGCTCCGGTAGTGCTGCAACTGCACTGGCGGTGATCATTCCAGCTCGAACAGGGGTTCCGGCTTGTGCGCCTCGTGGATGTATCGCCGGGCCTTGGAGGCTCGGCTTCGAGTACGCCGCTGGCGCTCGATGGCCGTTTCGTCGCTGTGTTCCGTGGCGACGACGACGCTGTGACCAGCACTGACGCGGCGTTGGACGAGGGTCCGGAGCTGCTCAGCTGTGGTTCCGACCGTCCCGGCGAGTCCGTGTTTGACCAGCTCGATGAACTGGGTGCTGACCAGGTGGCGTTCCACCTGGTCGTAGCCGAGCAGCCGAGCACCGCTTCCTTTTCGGGTGCCGCGGGTGCAGTCGTCCTCCAGGAGCAGACGAACGTAGGAGATCGGAAGGTACATGCCGGGCGCAAGCCCTCCGGTGGGGAGACTCTCCGGGTCCTGCGGCCAGTAAGCGAGCTTCAAGAAGCACGGGTCGTTCCCCAACCGCCAGTCGCTGGGGCGAGAAGGTGGGCTGCTCAGTTTGGCCACTTCGTCGAGCCGGTCGAGTTGGTTCCTCAGCCGTTCGTCCACGCGGATCGACCCTTTGCGTGAATGGAGGCGCTTGTACTGGACGAACGTGAAGCTCATTGTCGGCTCGTGGTAATAGATCATGTCGGTACCGAAGCGGGACTCGACCGGGGTGGCATTGACGTTCGCCACTTCCAGACGTCGGCCGTTGGCGTCTCGCAACACGTGGACGTCACAGCGTGTGGCCGTCCCGCCCTCCCACTCGCTGAATAGGCCGAAGGCTTCTCCTGAGGCGCGTACGTCATGGTCGATCAGGCTGTGCTCCACTGGCTGGGGAATGAGGCCAGCCAAGTACGGATCGTGTCGCGAGACCGGGCGCCGCCATGCCGCGAGGGCGGACAGGGGGAACTCGGAGATCCGCAGAACACTCCGTGTCGCGTCCTGTTGCTCCTGCCAGGACCGGTCGGCAGCATCACTGCTGTCCAGAATAGGAGGGTTCGCCTGGGCGGCCAGCCAGTCGAGCAGACCGACGGTCCCCGGATGAGCTACACGCAGAGCGCCGTCGATGGCCTCCCACAGAGTGGGACTGCACAGCCCGACAGCACCGAGCTGATACGCCTGCTCGAACTCGCTCCGAAGCTCAGCGGAGAGCCGGTTGAGAAGGCCGTCGTGCCCGTCGAGCGGGATGGTCTCCATGCACTCGCGGAGCGGGTCTACGGTGATGCTCTTGTCGACGGCGCCCACCGTGTTGTGCTGTGCCACGATGCCGAGCCACATCAAGTGCCTGCTTCGCTGGCCGGCCGTTGTGGTGGTCTCACTGAGGATAAGGACCATGGGCCTAGTTAGAGATGGCTCGACCGGCCTGACCTCCTTCGGCAGTGCCTTCGTCAACCGCTGCTCGATCCTCAACTTCTCGCGGATGGAGTTCAGTCCGCTCGCCGGCAGCGTCACGATGTAGGCCACGGATGGAGCTTAGCGGTCTCCAACACACTCTCCACGAAACTGTTTTGGCCGCATCAGGTACGACCGAAGTCGTTGCCGGAAGCCTTGAGTGCGCTATGGTGCCCGTGGCAAGGAGTCTGGGATAGAGCCTGGACCACCGCTGATGTCTTTTGAGGCACGGAGCGTCGGAGAGCACCCTCGCTACCGCCTTGCTCCCCCATCACTCACGTGACCAGCGGGCTGCCATCAGCGCGGTGGTCGAAAGGTGCCCTATGACCATCTACTCCCAGCACGCGAACCGCGGGAAGACGCAGATCTTGGCGACCTACCAGGGGTCCGCCGGGGTCGCCTCATCCACTGTGACGAGTCTGAACAGCCCTTCCCTGGCGGCGCCGATCGTTGATGCGCTCAACCGGATCTCAGCCTTGACCACCGTTCCGCTGAGTGTTTGGGATCGCCGCGGCGGCGGCGTGAACAACTACCCCCGGACGCACCTCGCCGCGCTCACAAACCGGGACTCACGCGAAGGTCTCCTGAACGGTGCGCACAGTCTGTGGTACGAGTACACCTGCCTGGAACTCCATCAGGCTCTGACCGACCTGGACGACGCCCTGGGAGCGGTGCCGCCGCCGGTCCTTACCGCGATCGAGGCGGAACTGGCAACGGAGGCACGCGAGCTGCGCGATGCCTGGGCGGACTACTCGGAGGGGATTCCCTTGCCTGATACGGAGGGGCGGAGGGAGTGGGAGTTCGGCCACCCGTTCGTGGCGTACGACGGCGGGATGCGCGTGCTGAGCCGTGAGGCCCGGGAGCAATTGGACAGCCTCGAGAAGGACATCTCGACGAAGGAGCGCGAGCGAGCCGTCGCCAACCTGCGCGTGCTGGTGACGGCCTACTCCCAGTGCTCCAGCGAGCAGGCCACGCTGGATTACGCTCCCCTCAGCATCTTTACGGAGCCGTACGATTCGAACGGCTACTACCTGTCGATCCTCGCTCCGGAGCCCGGTAACAGGGCCGCCAGCTCCTGGGAGATCGAGATCTGCCGCTGGGAACCCGATGACCCCGACGACCAGGAGTGCAGCAGCGCGACCGGCGAACCGTTGATCCACTGCGAACTGCCCACGTCACCGGATACGGCCCAGCTCGTGAGCCTGCTGGACAAGGTCGAACAGCACGCAGACCTCCTCGCCAAGTGGGCTGAGTCGCCAGTCGGAGCCACGCTCGATGGGACGGATCTCGTGGTCACCGGAGGACGCGACAGCTGAGTCTCGATGCCTGTCCGCCAGTGTCCGCTCGGCCACTGGCGGACAGTTGCTCCATGTCGGTCGACGGCGCGAACCACGTGGAGCAGGACCGGCTCAGCCGAGCTGGGCCAGGCCCTCGGTGGCGATCCGCTCGAAGACGGCGAGGTCGTTCTCGAAGATTGAGTCCGGCACCGGCCAGTGGATCACCAGCTCGGTGATCCCCAGCTCCCGGTACGTCCCGGCCCAGTCCACGAAGGCGTCCACTGACTCCAGGGGCTTCTCCGCCGTCGAGCCCTGCAGGAGCATCTTCTCCAGCGTCGCCACGTCCCGGCCCTTCACCTCGCAGGCGGCCGTCAGCTTCGCGATCTGCTGCGCGATGACCCCGGGTGCCTGCTCTACCGGCACGTCCGCGGGCCCCTTCGGGTCCCCGTACGTCACCCAGCCCTGCCCGTACTCGGCCGCCAGCCGCATCCCGCGCGGCCCGGCGGCGGCTACGTAGAAGGGCACACGCGGGGTCTGCACGCAGCCGGGGACGTTCCGCGCCTCGACCGCCGAGTAGTACGTGCCCTCGCGCGTCGTGGCGTCGTTGGTCAGCAGTTCGTCCAGCAGCGGCAGGAACTCCCCGAACCGCGCCGCCCGCTCCTTCGGCGACCACGCCTCCTGGCCCATCGCCGTCGCGTCGAACCCGACCCCACCGGCGCCAATGCCCAGCGTCAGCCGCCCGCCGGACACGTCGTCCAGCGTGATCAGCTCCTTCGCCAGCGTCACAGGGTGGCGAAAGTTTGGCGACGTTACGAGTGTTCCCATTCGAAGCCGCTCAGTAGCCACTGCCGCCGCTGTGAGAGTCGGGATCGACCCAAACCACGGCTCATCCCGAAACGACCGCCAGGAGAGGTGATCATAGGTGTACGCGGCGTGGAAGCCGAGGTCCTCGGCCCGCCGCCAGATCTTCTGTCCCTCGCCCCACCGGTGGATGGGGAGGATCACGGTACTCAGACGCATGCCACCGACCCTACGCTGGGGAACTGCCGGGATGCCGCCGGTACTCCGAGGACGCGTTCGAAGCAGGCAGGAGCCGCTGTATTGCCGGGCTCTGGGATGCCGCGTCAAGCCCGGAGTCCCTGAGCCCGGCAATACAGCGGGCCTTACTCGCTCAACTCATCACCCTGGTCTGGGTGGTCTTCCGCCGTGGCATCCGCTGCTTGCTGGCGCGCCTGCCGGAGAGAGTCGACAATCGCTGCGAACTCGTCCAAGGCAGCCTGGAGGTCCTCGACGATGTCCGCAGCGATCTCCTCGGGCGAAGGAAGGGAGTCGGCGTCCTCCAGGCTTGGGTCGCGTAGCCAGGTGATGTCGAGGTTCACCTTGTCGCGGGCTACCAGCTCGTCATACGTGAAAGGCCTAAAGCGCTCAGTCTCGACTCGCTTGCTGCGGTCGTCTGCCGCGAAGCACGTGACGAAGTCGTCCAAGGCGGCCCGTGTGAGGGGGTTCTGCTTGAGCGTGAAGTGCTGCGCAGTACGGAAGTCGTACACCCACAGCTTCTCCGTCCACGGCTGCTCGGGGCGCGCCGGCTTCCGGTCGAAGAACAGCACATTCGCCTTGACGCCGCCCGCATAGAAGATGCCGGTCGGCAGGCGGAGCATGGTGTGAAGGTCGTACTCCTTGAGCAACCGACGGCGGATAGTCTCGCCGGCTCCGCCCTCGAAGAGGACGTTGTCGGGCAGGACCACCGCCGCCCGACCGTGGATCTCCAACAGAGAGGCGATGTGCTGGACGAAGTTCAGCTGCTTGTTGGTGGTGGTGACCCAGAAGTCGCGGCGCTCATATGCGATGGCTTCGCGGCTGGCACTGCCGTCCTCGCCGTAGACGGTGATCGAGGACTTCTTACCGAAGGGCGGGTTGGCGAGGACAAGACTGGCGCGCTTCGCCGGCGGCTGCGCAAGAGCGTCCTCGTCCCTGACCAGCTTCGGCCCGTTGGCATGCCCGATGCCGTGCAGGAAGAGGTTCATAGCGGCCAGGCGCGCAGTGTTGCGCACAAGCTCGGTGCCCCAGATCCCGCCTGAGCTCAGGGCACGGCGCTGCTCTGGTGTGAGGGTGGCGCCGTACTCGCGGATAAGGTACTCGGCTGCTGCCAGGAGGAAGCCACCCGTCCCGCACGCTGGGTCCGTAATCGTGTCGTTCGGTGTGGGCCGCACGCAGTCGACGATCGCCTGGATAAGCGACCGGGGCGTGAAGTACTGACCCGCCCCGGACTTGATGTCCTCGGCGCCCTTGGCCAGAAGCTCTTCGTAGGCGTCACCCTTAACGTCCGTACCCCGCTGCGACCAATCCTCCTTGTCGATCAGATCGACGACTAGGCGGCGCAGTTTGGCAGGATCTTGAATCCTGTTGCGCGCCCCGTTGAAGATCAAGTTAAAGGTGGTCCCCGGAGAAGCATTTCCCAGGTCTTCAAGAAGGTGGCGGTATGCAATCTCCAGGGCGTCGCCCTTGGCATTAACCAGCTCAGGCCAACCTCGGCCACTCCATGCGGGGCCAGCCGGGAGGATCTGCTCGCGGAACATGGCAGGCCTGGACTGAGCTTCGTCCGCCATCTTGAGAAACAGCAGGAAGGTCAACTGCTCTACGTAGTCGATCGTAGAGACGCCATCATCGCGGAGAACGTTGCAGTAATTCCAGAGCTTGTCGACGAGGCGCCGAGTCTCGATGGTGGTCACTCGGAGATCTCCAGATCAAGGACGGTCTGAGCACCAGGGCCAATGTGGCTTGCGGTAGAGGGCGTCGGGGAAAGGTTGGAAGGGGTAGACGGCCTTGCGAGGAGACCTGTCACAGTCCCACGCCGACGCGTGCTAGCAACCGATGATGCCTTGGCCTGCGCGAGTAGGGCCGTCGCTGACTCTTCAGCTGGGTCTTGAGCAACAAGTCGCCCGGCGAATGCCTCGGCAAGCAGCGAGCGACGAAGCGCGGCACCGTGTGCCTCGGCCCGAGCGAGGGCTGCCTTTAGCCGATGTGCCGCGTCAGCCTGATCACGGACTTTCTGGACCGCCGCCCTTTGATCTTCAAGGTTTGGCACCGGGACCTTCACTGAAAGAATGGTACCTTGATCAATCTTCGGCATAGAGCCAGCGAGCCCCTTCGCCGAGTCTCGGAAATACCGCCTAACGCCAGGGGAGGACAAGATCATATGCAAATATCCGGGGAGTATGCGCCCCTCGTCCACGCGCACTCTAATGAGGAGATCGGGGAAAATCGACCAGTTGCGGTGACCCTCGTATAGCGCAGATGTGCCAACAAGCTCCGGGGTGTTGGAGCGCTGGATTAGAAGGTCGCCAGGCTCAAGCCAGAGATTAGCAACCTTTGCTGGATCTGCGGACGTAATCTTAGTGTTGGCATCCGAGAACTCACCCTTCGTTACTGCGGTAAGAGTGATTGCTCGAATTCCTGCGCCTTTGGCCGGGCGAGCCGAGTGGCCGTTCCTCAGTGGCTCACGCAGCAGGTCACCGAGGCGCTCCTCCGGAAAATCTGCATGGAGCTTTTCGGCGGCTTTCCCAAGGATTGATCGGTTCAGAGCAGCGAGTCGGCGCTCAGCGCGGTCTACCTCCGCAAGGCCATCATCAAGCCTGGAAAATTGTTCATCCAGAACAGAGACAATGCGGCGCTGTTCAGCCAATGGGGGAAGCGGGAGGCGCACCTTTTTTAGCTCGCCGCCAGCAATTCCGGCTTGACCTGCGGTTGTCTTGATGTAGGACCGTACGCTACTGCGGACACCTTCCCACGAAAAGGCGTACATCACGAATCGTGGGTCTGCGACTTCTTCGACTACCCTGACCCGGATGATCTTGTCTGGGTAGGTCATGGACTGGCTTCCGGCCGGCACAATCGCACAGCCACCAACGAGATCTGGGCTCCCGTTGTAGCGAGTGAAGAGGAGGTCTCCAGGCTCTAGCAGTGCACCAATGGCGTGAATCTCTTGAACTGTCCGGCCCGTATAGCGAACGTCGTTAGAATTAAGTCGCATCGGGCGCACTGCGCTAATGCGAAGAATCGGCAAACCATCAGGTTCGACGCTTGGACGAGAAATGAAGATGCCATTCTTTACGGAATGGGAGATCTCGCCAAGCGTTGCCCACGCCCACCCGTCAGGCAGGTCCCCACTCACGCGCTCAGCTCCCGTCCCAGGTCTTCCAGAATCTCCGCCGCGCGGGGGCCACCGAAGGCGGCGAGGAAGCCGTCCACTCCACCGCGCTCGATGAAGGGTACGTCCTTGAGGTGGTCGGGCTCGATCGCCGCGTCTGTGGCGATGACATCGACGATGCGCTCCAGCCACCAGATCTGGTCGCCGGTGAACGCAGCGCCGGCCTGCTGCTGGCGGGCGAGCCAGGCAGCGTAGCGCTCCTCCACCAGGCTGCGGTACGGCCGTGCCGTCTCATCCAGGCCAAGCTCTACCCGCAGGAGGCCGATGAGATCGACAACGCCCGCGCCGTGCTGCGGACGCCCGGCGGCCTTGCCCAGCTGCACGTAGGCGTTCCACAGGGCATCCGGCGTCCAGCGGTAGGGCGGCCGCTCGATGCGACGCGCGAGGTCGCGCAGCTGCCGGTACACCTCGTGGGGGTCGCGGCGCTCACGGAAGGCCGCTTCCAGGGGTGTGATCACGTCCTGGTGTTCCTTGAGGTACTGCTGCCACGAGGTGACCCGCTGGGTCGCGATCTCTTCTGCGGTGATGCCTCGGGCCTCGACGATGTCGTCCACGCTTACCTCGTCGTAGACGATGTCGTGCGCCCGGCGGATCTGCATGATTCGCTCCCGCAGCTCCCGGTTGGCGAAGGGGGCCAACCCGTCGATTGCGAGCTGGCGGACCGCATCCGGGCCTCCGATGCGGCGAGCATTCTCCTGGGCGTCCGGGTCCACAGCATTGACCAGCCCACCGACGATCTCGCTCAGCGACTTGCCGCCGGCCAGTTCGGCGAGCTCGTCGCGTTCCTCCTCGGTCAGCTGCCTGTCCAGGCGGGCGAGGCGGCCGGCAAGGGTCGCGATCTCGTCCTCGGTCAGAGCGAAGGTCGCGCTCTTGTCGATCAGCCGCTGGAGCGGGATCTGCTTCTCGGAAGCACGGACGAGCGGACGGGCGTCGACGCGCGGCGAGTCCGTGACACCGACTGCGTCGACGATCACGAAACGGTCCTTGACCTTCGCGTCGGGTGTCACGGCCTGGAATTCATCCGGGTCGATCGTGCGGGCGCCTCGGCCCTTCATCTGCTCGAAGTAGGCCCAGCTCTTCACATCCCGCAGGAAGAAGACGCACTCCAGGGGCTTCACGTCCGTTCCGGTGGCGATCATGTCGACGGTGACCGCGATTCGTAGCTCGGGGCTGTTGCGGAATGCCTGAATCAGCCGATCTGGGTGCTTGGCGGCGTGCGTGATCTTGACGCAGAAGTCGTCTCCCTTGCCGAAGACCTGCCGGGCCGTTGCCACGATCTCCTCGGCGTGGTTGTCGTCCACGGCGAAGATCAGCGTCTTGGGGACGTGGGTGCGGCGGTGTTCCGTCTCGCCTTCCCCCACGGGCGGGAAGATGTCGGTGAACAGTCGGTCGCGGAAGGTCTCCAGGACCAGCTTCAGCTGTCCGCGGCTGATGATCGAGCGGCCGAGCTGCGAGGGCGCCCAGCTGAGGTCGTCCTCCAACTCCTGGTAGCGGTCACGGCGAGTCTTGCGCTCCCGGACGGGCACCACGGTCTCGGCCGGGATCGTGCCGCCCTTCTCGCCCAGCTCCGTTCGGATCCGGAACACGTCGAAGTCGACGTTGACGCCGTCGGCGACGGCCTGCTCGTACGTGTATTCGCTGACGATGTTCTGGAAGAAGAAGCCGAACGTTTGCTTGACCGGGGTGGCCGTCAGGCCCACCAGATGCGCGTCGAAGTACTCAAGCACTGCGCGCCATTTGCCGTAGATGGAGCGGTGGCATTCGTCGACGACGATCAGGTCGAAGCTCTCCGGCGGCATCTTGGAGTTGTAGCCGACCTCCACAGGGCCGTCGACCATGTCGTAGCGGTCGAGTGCCGCGTCCTCGGTGTCCGCGTCCGGCACTTCCCGCCCCGTCAGGGCCAGCCACAGCCGCTGCACCGTGGACACGACGATGTCGGACGAGCCGAGCACGGTCTTTCCGGACATCCGCTGGACCGGGTAGAGCTCGGTGAACTTGCGTCCGTCATCAGGGGTGTTGAAGTTGTCGAACTCGGTGGCAGCCTGCTTGCCGAGGTTGTTGCGGTCGACGAGGAAGAGGATCCGCTTGGCCTTGGCGTGCTTGAGCAGCCGGTAGCTCTCGCTTACCACGGTGTAGGTCTTGCCGGCGCCGGCGGCCATCTGGATCAGTGCCCGCGGTTCGTCCCTTGCCAGCGACCGTTCCAGGCCAGTGATTGCCTTGACCTGGGCAGGCCGGAGCGGATCCGGATCGAGGAAGGTCCGGGGCAGTCGGCGAAGCCGCGCACGGAAGGTGGGCGCCGACGGGTCGGCTTCCGCCTCCTCGATCCACCTGGCGATCGTCTCCGGACGGTGCACTGCGAAAACGTCGCGGGTACGGGCGTCAGGGTCGAGCTCGTTCTTGAATCGGAAGGTGTTGCCGTCCGAGACGTACTGGAAGGGCAGGGTTGCCCGCCAGGCGCTCAGCTGCTGGCCCTTCGTCAGGCCCGACGCATAGCGAGCTGCCTGGTCCTGCGCGACCGTCAGATCAGCGCCTTCGCGTTTGGCTTCAAGCACTCCGACCAGCCGGTGATCGACGTAGAGAAGGTAGTCGGCTCGGCCAACGGCCGTGCTCACCTCGCGGAGTGCCACCCCCCGGCCCGCAAGGAGGTTGGCCGCAGAGGCATCCTGAACCACCCAGTCGGCCGCCTCCAGCATGCGGTCGATCTCCGCCCGTACCTGGGCTTCGTTCATTGGCGGCTGGGCCGCCTTGTGGGCGCGCGAGATGATCTCGTCGCGCTGGGAGGCCCCAAGCCGCGCAGGAGCAGTGAACGGCAACTCGTCGGCACTGAACTGCTCAAGGCGGGCGTTGAGTTGACCGACCAGATCGCGGAGTGCCGCCCGATCTGCCTCGGCCCGCGCGAGCTCGGCTTCCGCCAGCTCACGGGCTACGAGCTCACGCTCCAGCCGGTCCTGCTTGCCGTCATAACGCAGTCGGGCCTCGGCGAGCTTGGTGCGGTACGCCTCAAGCTCGGCTCGAAGCTGCTCCAGCTCCTGCTGTTCCTGGGCCGTTGTCGGCACCGGCCCCTGGGTGGCGGGAGCCGGAGGAAGGAAGACGCGATGAGTTGTGTCGGTGGTCAGCGAACGGTGCAGCCAGTCGCCAAGTCGGAAGCAGTTCTCAACACAAGCGAGGGCTGCCCGGACCTCGGCGTAGTGGTCGTGAACCGCACGATTTCCGGTAGCGCGAACGGATTCGAACCACGCCTTCACCTGCGGATGAAGGACGCCTTCGCGGGCCAGGGCGTTGATCCGATCGACCTGGCGGTCTCGCGGATCCACCCGAATGCCCAGCAGCCCGACCAAGTAGCGGGTCATGACTTCGCCGAACGCACGCGCCTTGAACATGGCGCCGTTGGCGTCGGAGTGCACGTACGACTCGGCCGTTACCCCGTACGACACCAGTAGCGGCTCGTGCTGCAGCAGGTAGCCGAAGTTGGCAGATCGCGCAGCGAGCTCGCCCGGGTCGGGTCCCGCAGCACCGTTAGCCGTCATCCCAAGTTCCCCCTCCATGCCTGTGAGGACAAAGCCTTGCAGGATGACACGATCCATCTGCAGTTGCAAGCGTTAACTGCCAGTAGTCGCCGCCGCGTTCGACGACGTCGTGACCGAGGCGGTGACTCGGCCTCAACGGCGGTGCCGGTCTCGGCGAAACCGGCACCGCCAGCGCTACCTTGCTGTCGCGGGTGCGTGCCGCGCGGTGCCCAGCCCGATGTTGGAAGCTCGTATCGCTGCCCGGACTCGTGCAGCCCCTGCGCGGGCCACCGCCGCGCCGCCACCTACGGCGACGGCGCAGGTGCCGAGGCCAGCACAGGCCCGACAGATGCCCGGTCGGGGTACCGGGTCGTGACACCGGGCGCACTCGGCGTAGCGGGGCGTCGCGAGCTGCTCGGGGGCGTGCACGGGTGGCATCTTGCGCTGGAGGCGCTTGCGGAGCACTCCCACGGGTGAGTGCATGGGCACCGGCAGGCCCGGCAGCAGAGCCTGGGCCAGGTCCGCAGGAGTGCTGCCGCGCTTGAGCCACTCGGCGACCAGCGGCGCGAGCTCGCGCGCCTCGATGTCGCCCAGGCGCAGGCGCGGCTCCGGTCGGATCACTCGGAACAGCGTGGCGACTGCCTCGCGGATCTGCTCGTCCTGCACTGCCGGAGGTTCCTGGACGGTCTCGTGGCCCTCCTCCCGCCCTTCGGGTCGGTCGGCCAGGATCGGCGGGTGGTCGGCGGGGAGGGAGGTTTCTTGATCCGGGTTCTTTACAAGGGCGTCAGCACCGCCGGTGCTCGCTTCACCGGAGACCGGACGGGTGGCACCCGGCAGCGCCAGCTGTGGGGTGTCGTAGACGTGGGTCTCGGTGATGATCGTGCCGTCCGGCATGCGGATCTTCTCGACGCGGTAGAAGCCGGCGTCGGTCAGCTCCTTCAGGGCCTTGCGGATCGCGCCGCGTCCCTGGGGACTGCTGTCGGCCATGTGCCGGCCGTCCTCGCGCCAGCCGTCCGGGCGGGAGAGGAGGTCCGCGAGCAGGCCGCGGGCGGTGTAGGACAGCTGCCGGTACTGCAGCATGCAGTTGGGCAGCACGGTGAAGTTGCGCGCGTGGGCGCTACGATGGACACGCATCGGGAGGTCGCACTCCTGGTGCCGGACCCCGGGGTGTTCCACCACCGCCGGGGTCGCCTATTTTCGGTTGGACTTGGGAACGTAGCACACGCACCGATCGAAGATCGACGCGATCGCCAAGCGATCACCATCACACCTCGGTCGCCTGCTGGCAGGACGGCCTGCAACGGGCGTGCTGCGGACCCGAGGCTCGCGCCGCGAGCGTCACGCGGCGCTGAGGGCCGTGTTCTTCACGAAACGGCGGAAGGGCCGAGGCCGCCCTCTCGGCGACAGCCGAACGCGGATTCACGCACCACCGACACCCCTCCTATTCACATGCAGGCCGCTGCCCGTCTCGTAGCGTCAGCCCACGCACCGGCGAGCTGGGCGCGGAGATGGGCTTGGCGGGCGTGGTGGTGCTGCCGCTCCAGCCGCCAGGCGCAGAGGTGGCAGGCCGCGAGTGTGACGGTCTCGCCTTCGACGGTGAGTGTGCCCAACTCGGCGACTTGGGTGACTTCCTCGCACTTGAAGCAGAACCCGGTCGTCCAGGCGAAGCGGAGTCGGAACTCGGCGGGCGGGTTCCGGTCACGTCGGGGCCTCACGTCCTGTCGCTCCAGCTCGACCGAGGTAGGGGGAGAGGCGTGGCGGAGGTGACGTCGCGGCGGTGGATCTCGCGCTCGATGACGAAGGCGACCTCGGGCCACGGCAGGGCCATCGGTGAGGTGAGGCTCCAGAACCCGTGGCTCGCCCGGACCAGGGCGCTGACTCCGAGCGGTGCGGCGTCGGCAGGAACGGCGGCAAGGATGCGGCGGAGTATCCCGCCGGCCCCTCGTGCCGCAGGGGCGATGCCGTAACCGACGAGCAGCGTCGCGGTTCGAACGGCGTCGAGCACGTCGGTGTCCACACCGGCCGTCGCGAAGCGGCCGAAGGCCAGCTCCCACCAGGAGCGACGGGTGCGGGCCCAGGCCAGGCGCTCAAGGCCGGAGCCCAGGTCCACGGCCATGCAGCTGGGATCCGCAGCATTCCAGAGCAGGACGATATCACCGATGGGAAGGTCCAGGTGCCGGAAGTGCACCGTGAGGCCGCAGACTTCGCGGCGTTGCCAGACGGCGTTGCGGCCATGGATGGTGAGGTGTCTGGCGTGGAGGCCGATGCCGGACAACAGTGTGAGCCAGTGGTCGAGAATCCCGGTGAACTCGGCCGGCCGAGTGACGGGTTCGATCCGCGAGATGTTGACGAACGAGGTGAGGAATCCCTCCCTCAGGGCGCCGACATGGTCCCGCTCGCCGGTCAGTCGGACGACCGGCTGGGGAAGGTAGCCACGGCGGAAGACATACGGCTTTCCGTCCTTGAGGAGGGGATCGAGCGCCTGGACGGCGGAGATCGTCAACTCGGTGTCCCGGCCCCACCGCAGGGGCAACGGTCTCGCGCGGGCGACGCCCGCCGCACGGAAGCCACTCTCCAACTGCTGTAGCAGACCGGCCCACTGGAGCGGTCGACTTGCCGGCCGGTACGGCGTCCCCCGGTCGCGGTGGCGGATCTCGAAGCGGCCGTCGGCACCGTGCTCGATGTCCCACTGCGTGCCGAGCCCGAGGCGGTCGCTCAGGAGATCGAGAGGCCTCGACGGTGAGTCCGCGGTCAGCACGGCCTGGTCGCCAGCGCGCGGAAGTGCCGCTCGGGGTCGAACCGGTGCAGGCCGATGTCCTGCACGGTCGGTGCGTCCAATTCCAGGCACCGCTCGATCGCAGTGGCAAGCACCAGGGCCACGTCCTCGTCGTCGTGCTCAGGATCGACTCTGGCAACGGCTCCGGTGCTCTCGCACAGAGCCGCCTCCGCACAGGTGCCGTCTCGCCAGCAGAGCGCGGCGACAGGCGTGCCGGCACGCAGGGACTCCCCGAACACGGCGGCGCCGGCCTCCACGTAGCTTCGTGAGCAGGTGTAGACGTAGACCGAGGCATCGGAGAACGCGGCCGTCTTGGCCGCCCCTCCGACTTCGCCGACCCAGCTGACGTGATCAGCCGCGAAGAGGGCCTCGTGACGGCGCACGTAGTCGTTGTCGAAAACCGGTCCGACGATGCGTATTCGCCGGCCGAGCAGTTGGGCCGCGCGCACCGCGAGGTGCGGCGCCTTCTCCTCGTCGATCCGGCCGAGCCAGACGAGGTCGCGGCCGGGCCTGGCGGGAGGTTCGGCTTCACCGAGCCCGAGGTGGACCGCGTGCTCCAGCACCGGCGTGTGGGCGGCGTACAGCCGCGCCATCTCGGGCGAGTAGCAGTACAGCCGGGAGCGCTTCGCGTCGAAGGCGTCGGCGGCGTGCCGGAAGACCGGCGAGTGCTGGAAGGTCGCGACGTCGCAGTCGAGATCGGCCCAGACCCGACGCCACTCGGGGAGGGACGGGTACTCGTGTCCGACCACGAGCAGGTCGTAGCCGGTGGACCGCACGTCACGAGTCTGCCGGGTACCCGGCTGGAGGTCCTCGAGGCGGATCGGACGAGTGGTCCAGTCCGCTCCGAGGTCGGTCCTCCAGCCGGGGCCGAGGAGGTGTACGTCGGCGCCTGCGGCTCGGGCGCCTTCCGCCACTGCCCAGAGCCAGCGTTCGATCCCGCCGTAGCCGACGGGCGGGAAGGTGTAGCTGCTGGGGAAGTCGCAGATGCCGACTAACACTTATGCCTCCGTTGTTCCGTCCGCCGAGATCCGGCGGAATCCGAGGTAGGGCACCAGGGCCTCGGGCAGGACGATGGAGCCGTCCTGCTGCTGGCACTGTTCGAGAAGGGCGGCCAGGGTGCGGCCAATGGGCAGTCCGGACCCGTTGAGGGTGGCGACGGGCTTGGTCTTGCCATGCTCGTCCCGGGTGCGGATGCCCGCGCGGCGGGCCTGGAAGGAGCCGCAGTCCGAGACGGAGGAGATCTCGCGGTAGGTCTGCTGGCTGGGCAGCCAGACCTCGATGTCGTAGGTGATCTGGGCGGAGAAGCCGAGGTCGCCGGCGGCGAGCTGGACGACCCGGTAGGCCAGTCCCAGTTCCTTGAGGCAAGCTTCGGCGTGGCTGAGCATCTTCTCCAGCTCGGCCTGGGAGTCCTCGGGGTCGCAGATGCGGACCATCTCGACCTTGGAGAACTGGTGCTGGCGCAGGATGCCGCGGGTGTCGCGGCCGTAGGAGCCGGCCTCCGAGCGGAAGCACGGGGTGTGCGCGGTGAGGGCCAGGGGGAGGTCGGCGGGCGGGATGATCTCGTCCGCGTAGAGGTTGGTGAGCGGGACTTCGGCGGTGGGGATCAGGAAGAGTTCACGGTCACCCATGCCGGTGGCGAAGAGGTCCTCCTCGAACTTCGGGAGCTGGCCAGTGCCGGTCATGGTCTGCCGGGTGACGAGGTACGGGACCGCGTGCTCGACGTAGCCGTGCCGCTTGGTGTGCAGGTCCAGGAAGAGCGTCGCCAGGGCGCGCTCGATGGCGGCGCCGGCACCGCGCGAGACGCTGAACCGGGAGCCGGAGAGCTTGCTGGCACGGGCGAAGTCGAGGATGCCGAGGGCCTCGCCGAGGTCCACGTGGTCCTTCGGCTCGAAGGAGAAGGACGGCGGCGTGCCGAAGCGACGGATCTCGACGGCGTGCTCGTCCGAGTCGCCCTCGGGGGTGCTGTCGAGCGGCAGGTTGGGAATGGTCAGCAGGAAGTCGCGCAACTCCTGCTGTACCTGCTCCTGCTCCGCCTCGGCCGACCGGATCTCTTCCTTGAGCTCGCGGGCTCGGTCCTTCAGCGTCTCGGTGTCGCCGCCCTGGCGGGCCGCCTGCTGGACCTCCTGGGCGACCCGCTTCGACTCGGCCCGCAGCTCGTCCACACGAGTGATGAGCTGGGATCGGCTGGACTGAAGAGACTCCAACGCAGACAGATCCAGGGTGTAGCCGCGGCGGGCGAGGCGGCGGACCGCCTCGGAACCCATCTCGATGAGGGCGCGGGGATCATGCATGGGAGTTCGTCTCCTCCAGCTGGACAGATGGTCCATCGAAGGTAGCAAGCGTGCGCTGGTCTTCTGGCCGCGATGACCATCCGCCCGCTGCGGTGGTCTCCTGTGTCTCCGCATCCAGGACTTCGAGCAGGGACGTGATCAGGTCTTCGAGTTCGCCGTCCTCGATCCTGACCAGGTACAGGCAGGGCACCTCGTCGAAGAAGATCGGCATGGCCCGCCCGGGGGCGTCGCGCGAGGTCCGTCTGCGCCACCGCAGCACGGAGGCCAGCAGGCCGTGCGCGACGACCATCCGAGGCGAGGGCAGCTGGAGTGCGCTCCGGAGGCCGGCGAGCATTCTGCGGATGGCTTCGCGCTGGGACTCGGCGGCCCCGGGCGGGTTCTCCCATGGTCCGGCGGCGACGAGCCAGCGCGCGTACTCCGTGAAGAAGCCGCCTTCGAACTGCCCGTAGTCGATTTCATTGAGGGCGGGCTCGACCCTGACAGGATGATCGGTATCGCCCATCAGCAGCCGGGCCGTCTCACCCGTCCGGGCGAACGCCGAGGTGAGCCAGATCTTCGGTTGAACGGCAGCGAGCACGCTGCTACCCGTCCGGCAGGCGGCGCGTCCCGCCGGATCCAGTGGAAGATCGACAGTCGGGTCGCCGTTGACCCGGTGAGCCGCGCTGTAGTGGGTACTGGAATGGCGCAGGAGGTAAGTGGTCACGTCCGGCCGCCCTTCTCCGGCACCGCAGTGAGATCGAGGTCGCCGGCCAGCCCTGCGATCACCCGCTCCATCACGGAGGCGCGGTGGTCCCCCACCTCGCGGTAGTAGAGGAGCCCGTCCACGCAAAGTGCGAGGCTCCAGTGCCGTAGCCGCCGCGGATCGAGGCCGGCGGTGGTGACAGCGATCTCGAAGCGGTCCCGTGTGTCCGTGCCCAGGTCGTAGTAGACGGTCCAGAACGCCCAGTCGAAGACCTCGTCGCCGACCATCGGCAGGGGGTCCGCCAGGACCGGCGCCCGTCGGTCGTCGAAGAGGACGTTCTCGCGGTAGACGTCAGCGTGGAGGACCGATGCCCGTGCCGCGTCCGGGCGCAGTCCGGTGACCAAGCGCTCGCCGAGCCTCGCCCAGTCGACCTCCAACTGGGGGCGTTGCGCCGCCAGGCGACGGTGCACTCGCGGGACCAACTCGCATTCGAGGAAGTCGTGGAGGCTGGGAAGTGCTGAGGCCGTGGTGTTCGCGGCCCGGCCAAGGCGATGTAGTTGCCGCATAGCGGCGGCTACTGTCTCGTACTCGTGCATCTCCGGTCCGACGGAACCGCCAGGTACGGCTGCCACCATCTCCAGGGCGGCGACGCCGAGGTCGTCCGCGTGCTCGAGCACCCTGACGGCCGGCCCGGCCGCCCAGATCCCCAGCGCGATCATCTCGTTGCGGTAGCGGCTGTGGTC
Organism: Kitasatospora sp. NPDC034533; assembly: GCF_055575155.1. Classification (NCBI taxonomy): domain Bacteria; kingdom Bacillati; phylum Actinomycetota; class Actinomycetes; order Kitasatosporales; family Streptomycetaceae; genus Kitasatospora; species Kitasatospora sp. NPDC034533. Next base: position 3,174 of record NZ_JBVITE010000067.1, on the reverse strand, counting down.
GGGCCATGCCTTCAACAGGACCTCGCGCCCGCTGGCTCGCTCGCGCGCCACCATCAACAGGGAGGCGTGGCCGGCGTCGTGGTAGCCGTCGAGGGTCAACTGCCAGCGGCGTGCGGCTTCGTTGAAGACCTCAGGGGCGCGGGCCAGCCACCCGTGCACCCCCGAACCGTAGTGCTCCCGGAGCCGCTGCCAAGCGCTGCGCGGGGGCAGGAGCGTGGGCGATCCGGTGTGCATCAGCTGAGCCGGACGCCGTGGTGGACCAGCTCGGCGGTGAGCTCCGGGAAGCCCCCGAGGGCCAGGGCGACCTGGGCCTGTACCTTCTCGATCTCCGGGTCCTCGGCCGCGAGCCGGACCAGGACCTTCCAGGGCTGGTCGAGCCGCTGGCCGGTCGCGCTGACCAGGTGCACCTCGGCGTAGCTGCCGGTCTCGTCGTACAGGCGCTGGGCGAGTCGGGTGGCCGCGAGGTTGTAGAGCTTCCCGACGTGGTAGACGGGGTTCTTGCCGCTGGCTCCTTCCAGGTTCATCGGGCGAAGCGGGGTGATCAGGCCGTTGACCCGGTTGCCACGGCCGACGACGCCTTCGTCGCCCGACTCGATGGAGCTGCCGGTGTAGGTCAGGTAGAGCTCGTCCTTCTCGGGGACGTCGCGGGCGTTGAGGAGGAAGGTGATCTCGACGCCGGGGAGGTGCTGCTCGGCGAACCGGGCGCACTCGGCCAGGACCTCCTCCTTGTTGGCGAGGTACGCGGCCCGGTCGGGCACGTGCTCGGACTTCTGGGGGACGCACAGGATGGCCTCGGCCTTGGCGCCGTCGAAGTGCCCCATCAGCTTCACGTCGGAGCCGCACCAGGGGTTCGCCCGGGTGAACTCGCTGACCCCGGACAGGTGGTTGACGAGCGCGTGGGCGAACTGCTCGAACGGGGCCATCGGAGCCCAGCCGGTGCCGAGCGAGGTGTCGTTGGCGAGCAGGGTGTGGCGCTCGCGCAGGTCGTCCACCGAGCGGGGCGCGAACCAGCGCGACCGGTCGGTGCCGCTCTCGTCGGTGACCACCGCGCCGGGGCTGGGGTTGCTGGTGATGTTGAAGACCAGGTCGAGGTGGCCGACGAGCTCGGGCAGCCGGTCGTGGAGGAAGGCCGTGACGGCCTGTTCGACCAGCTCCTGTACCGGGATGTCCTCGCCGCCGCAGGCGTACGCGGCCCGACCGTTGACCAGCACCTTCACCGGAGCCGTCATCCGGCCGGCGCCGTAACGGACTTCGCAGGAACCTCCGAGCAGAGCAAGCTTGTCGAAGTTGTGGTGGAGCACGGCGCCGAATCGGTCGAGCGTGTAGCGGCTGTACGCGCGGGAGAGCTCCTCGGCCAGGTGGTCGGCGAGGGTGTCGGGGTGGCCGAGTCCCTTGCGTTCCAGCAGGACGAGGTCGGTGGGGAGCGGACGCCCGGTCTCGATGGTGATGCTGCTGTTCTGCACGGTCGTGCTGACTCGCTGCATGGCGATCTCCTCTTCGGTCGGTCCGGCTACGGCGGGCAGCACGCGCCTTCGTTGCGCGCTGATGTGCCGAACACCTGCACGTCAGACCCGTAGCGGTGTGTAATGGGCGCTTAGCGCTCGGAAACATTCAGCCCTGCCGGTGAACCGCTCGACCAGTACCGGCATTCGGACAGCGCCCGCTGTCCACAAGAGACGCCCTGGGGGATCAAGTGCCGCGACCACTCAAGCCTCTGGACCCCACCCGATCCGCGGCCCACTGGTTCGACGCGGAACTTCAGTACTGGCGGAAGCTCAGGGGGCTGAGCCAGGACAGGCTCGGGCAGTTGGTCCACTTGAGTGGGGACCTGATCAGCAAGATCGAGCGGGCGGAACGGCCCTGCAAGCTTCACCACGCCCAGGCGTTAGACGCGGTCTTGGACACCGGCGGAGTGCTCGCGCGAAGCGTCGTGCTGGCCGAGGCTGAATTGGACAACCGCTCAGGGGTAATGGACAAACGGCGCAACGGGGCCGCCAAGCCTCCCCGAAGCGAGGTGCTCGGGGGCACGCTGGAAATGCCACCGCCAGCCCCCGAGTGGAATGAGTCCGACCCCGTGGAACGACGCAACTTCCTTGCCGTGACGAGTGCAGCTCTCGCCGCCGGCCCTCTGGCCCAGCTCCTGACCTCCACCCCAGCCGCCGCGGTACCCGCAGTTGTCCGGCCCGCCGACGTCGAGCAGATCCGCACCGCAGCGACCACACTGCGCAGCTGGGACAACCTCTACGGCGGCGCCGGCGTCGTCCGTGACACGGCGCTCGCCCAACTGCGCTGGGCAGCCAGCCTCCTGAAGAGTCGCTGCCCCGCTCCGTTGCGGGCTGAACTGTTCGGAGCCGTCAGCCGCCTGGCGACCGTGGTCGGCGCCTCGGCCTTCGACGCCTTCGCCCACGAAGACGCCCGCCGGCTCTTCGCCTTCGCCACCTCGTGCGCCGAGGAAGTGGACAACTGGCCGCTACGCGCCATCTCCTACAACCTCCGCTCCCGCCAGGCCATCTGGTGTGGGGACCCCGACGCCGGTCTCACCTTCGCCGAGCTCGGCCTGGCCCGCGCCGACCGACTCTCCCCCGCGGAGCAGTCCATGCTCCACAACGCTCGCGCGCGGGCCCTGGCGAAGATGGGGCGCGCCCAGCAGACCCTGGCCGCGATCGGCGCGTCCGACGACTCGTTCGCCTCGATCGCCCCGGCCGCCGAGGGACCGTGGATGGCGTATTACGACGGCGCCCAGCACCACGGCGATACCGGCCACGCCTTGTTCGACCTCGCCCTCGCCGGCCATCCGCCGCAGGAAGCCCTCCGGCGACTCCAGGCAGCGGTCAATGGCCACGGCGATGGATTCGCCAGATCCCGCGCGTTCTCCCGCACCAAACTCGCCACGCTCCAGATGGCCGCCGGCGACCCTGAGCAGGCGCTGGCCGAGGGCCGCAGTGCCCTCGCGGAGGTCAGCGACCTCCGCTCGCTGCGTGCCAACCACGAGCTGGCTGAACTCGGTCGCGTCGCCCATCGCCACCGCAACCTCGGCGACATCCGGGACCTGCGGGAACAGATCGCCGATACGGTGGCAGCGTGAGTTTCCTGAGTCAACCTCTATGCCGCCGGAGCCGTCTCGGGAGTCGTTTTGATCTTGTTGTTGGTCTGGTGGGTGACGGGGTCGTAGGG